>CANAQK010000052.1 GCA_947363605.1 uncultured Clostridia bacterium
CCCTGCCGCAGTGTTGAAAAGAAGCCAATGCTTCTTTTCAAGTGCGTTGACTATAGCAGTCCGGAAGGACTGGAAAAAGGAGGTCGGCAGAAATGGACTGCTGTGATCAAATTGCCCTTATTATCCCTTCGCTGAATCCGGATGAAAAGCTGATCCGGCTGCTGGAGGGCTTGCGGGATGAAGGGTTCCGGCGGATCCTGCTGGTCAACGACGGTTCATCCGAGGACACGCTCCCGCTGTTTGAACAGGCGGAGCAGGAGTTCGGATGCCGCCTGCTGGTTCATCCGGTGAACTTGGGGAAAGGGCGCGCGCTCAAGGATGCGTTTGCCTGGATCCGGAGGGAATGGCCGGATTGTGCAGGCGCAGTTACTGTCGATGCGGACGGCCAGCATCTTCCCAAGGATATCCGAGCCTGTGCGGAAATGCTTTGTACGCATCCGGGCCGTTTGGTGCTGGGATGCCGGGATTTTTCCGCCGAGCATATCCCGCCCCGCAGCCGGTACGGGAACCGATTAACCCGGGTGGTGCTCCGGATGCTCTGCGGAATTTCGGTCAGTGATACCCAGACTGGGCTCAGGGGGATCCCGCTTTCCCTGATGCCGGCGCTGGAAAAGCTGCCGGGCGAACGGTTTGAATTCGAGCTGAATATGCTGCTGGAAGCGCAGGAGAAGCAGATTCCGCTGGCTGAAGTGCCGATTGATACGGTGTATATCGAGGAAAACCGGACCTCCCATTTCCATCCCCTGCGGGATTCCCTGCGGATTTATGCTGTGTTTGCCAAGTTCCTGCTTTCCTCCCTGCTCTCCTTCCTGGTGGATATAGGGGCATTTTCGCTGCTGGTTTTCCTGATGGAGCGTCCGCTCCCTGGGTTGTATATTCCGGTGGCAACCGGAGCTGCCCGTGTACTTTCGGCGGGCACCAATTTCCTGCTCAACAAGCACGGCGTATTCCGGGACCGCGGCCCGAACCCGGCGGCAGTGTGGAAATACCTGGCCTTGTGCGTCATTCAGGCAGGACTGTCTGCGTTGGGGGTCAGCCTGCTCTTTGCCCTGACCCACTGGAACGAAACCCTGATCAAGCTGCTGGTGGATACCCTGCTCTTTTTAATCAGCTTCCCGATTCAGCGGGAATGGGTCTTTAAACGGAAGAATAAGTGATGAAAAACCCGGACAGGAATTTCCTGCCCGGGTTTGGACTGTCAGGGGGAGGTGAGGGTTTCTTCCTTCTGCCTTTTCCGGAAAAATAGGGCGCAGGCCGCGCCGAAAGCCGCCCCGCAAAGGGTCAGAGGGAAGGTATCGCATTCGCGGTCGATCCGGAGCTTTGGAAGCGGCAGGAGCGAGAGCGTGGAGATCAAATAATAAGCCAGTATCAGCAGGGAGACCCCGGCGGCAATGCCAAAGACCCCGTACAGGGAAGGGGCTTCCTCCGGCCCAGCCGGTTCCGTAAAGAACAGGGCCGCCATGGCCGCGCAGAGCGCGGCAGCCAGATAGAGCAGCAGGAACTGCCCCTTCGCGGAAGGGTTCCCAATCATGTGGCGCTGGATACTAACCAGGGCAGACTGATAGGTCCCGTCCCACAGGCTCAGCAGGAACGGGGACAGGAAAGCCGTCAGGCTCCAGGTGTTCCAGCGGAAATAGTCTGCCTTTTTGGGGCTGCGAAGGAAGTTCACAACCGAAACGATCAGCAGGATCAGACAGACCCCGGCGAAAAATTCGCTGAGATCGCCGAACAGGATCCAGGGGTGCAGCTCCCGGATCCGCTGAGGGTCGGGCGGGGAGTGATGAAACAGGACGCCGATCCCGAGGGTTTGGGCGACGGCGGAACGGACGCCCCGGGTTTTCCCGAAGGTGAGGAAAGCGGTGACCAGGAATCCCGGGAGGAAGCAGAGCCCGGCCATGCTGGATTTCAGGACGGCGCGGAACCTCCCGGATAGTGCGAGCAGGATGCCGGCTAAAATCCCGGCCAGCCAGAGCGGGAAGGGACGGAGAAGGACCAAGGCCGGCTCGCCGTTATTCAGGACGGTTTCGAGATGGATGACGCGGGCAAACAAGAGCCCGGAGAATGCCAGCAGGGAGAAACCGACGGTAAAAATCCAGGGGGAAGCTTTTTTCATGGCAGAACCCTCCGTTGATAGCTAAACTGTTAGTTCCAGAAATCATTATATTTTTCAGCGAGAATAGATAATTCTAAGTTTCTCCCATTAGCATTGACTATTGCAATAGCACCAAACCCAGCGAAAGGAGTTGCTAAATCAAAACGACCAAGGGAGGACAAAGACCAGGAATAAACAGAGCCAGTAATCATTTTCGATACGGTTCTATAATCTTCCTGAAGATAACCGTCAAGATCAGCTTCGCAGTTCCATCCATATTCTCCGCTAACAACATAATTAGATGGGTTTTTTGTAACCTGGAGGGAAACTCTTTGAGGACGAATATAATTAACTGAATTTTGAACACCTGCTATATAATTAAACTTTAGCGTAGCGGTGACGTTTGAAATTGTACCTGTATCTGTTCCATCTCTGTCTTGTTCCCATATTGCTGCAGGTGAAAGTGGAGATCCATCTTCATCAACGAAAAGAATATTTGTTTGCAGTATTTCTTGTTCTTTTTTCCCGTTATTATATTCACGTTCTTCTAAAACTTGTGTTGCAATAAGGCCTGGAGTACTATTGTCGTCATAAGTAGCGGGTCTTTGCTCAAATTGTTTTAAAGCTAAATCAATTAACTCATCTACATCGGTAATTTCGTCTTGTGAAAAAGTAACCGTGTAGTCTTCATCAACTGGGAGAAACTCTTCTGGGGTAGCAGCGAAAGCTGTTCCAGAAGAAAATAGGGTACAAAAAAGTGCGGTGGCGAAAAAGGATGCTGCTAGCTTAGATGATTTGTGTTTTTTGACGTATAGCCTAAAATAATTTTTAATAAAATTATTTTACTGTAAACAGTATACTATATAGAAAAAGAAAAAGCAAGCGTTTTTGAACAATTTTACTTAATTTTTTAGTAAAATTAAGTAAAAAGCCGTCAAGAAGATAAAACTTCTTGACGGCTTTATCCGGAAGCATACCATTAGGCCTGAGGAATCTCTTCGCCTTCCTGCGCGAGCAGCGCGGCGGCCTTTTCTTCATATTCCCGGACAATTTCCTCCTGATTGCCCTCTAAATCCGGGATCTCCCGCTGGCAGGCTGCCGCAATGGCGCGGTAAGCCTTGGCCAGGAGGGGCGTATCCCCGGCCTGCTCGGCAATCTCCTCGGCAAGCTGGGCGCAGGCCAACTGGCGGTGGTAATCTTGCAGGCGTTCATAGTCCGCGGAAAGCTTAAGGTAGGTTTCCCCCAGCCGGTGCAGCTGGATATCAGGCTGATCCCGCAGGTAATTGAGCGCGGATGCGTGAAAGAACCAGGCCCGGCCGCCGCCCTGCTCCTGTTGGCTGTCGCCGTATTCCATCAGCCAGTCAACCAGTGCGTCGGATGGAGGGGTTCCGCCCTCTGCTTCGTAATAATAGGAGAGGAGCAGATCCATGACCCGGCTTTCCTTTCCGCATACCGGGCAGGAAATCGTCCCATAGAGGAAGGGCAGGAACTGGATCAGGGTTTCTTCATGGATATCAATCAGGAAGGCCATTGCGACGGAAAAAACATCCCAGCGCTCCTCTGTGGGAAGGAAGGAATCCCGTTGGGCGATCAGGCCGGCGTTTTCCTTTAAATGCAGGCTGTGTACATCATCACCGCAGTGCGGGCAGCGAACGTGCATGGCTTTGTCGAACGGGTACTGCGGATACAGGGGGATCAGGTCATTGGAATGGGTGCAGAGGAAAAGGTAAAAGAAACCGAAGTACTGCCGGCCTTCCGCGTTCAGCTTGGAGATTTCCTCCGGCTTGAAAAAGTAGCCGCAGAAGCCCTCCAGCAGCCGGATCCCGTCGAAAAAGGCGATCCGGGCTTCTTCGGGGAACTGCATCAGATCGCTCGACCAGACGAGGGGCTTTAGACGGGCCAGCAGGATAAACAGGTTGGCTACCTGCTTGAGTTCGACCGCCGCATAGAGCTGCTCAATCAGGCCCCGTACTGCATAGAGAGCCAGCTCGCAGACTTTTCCTTTTGAGCAGACAGTTTGCAGCAGCTGGATGGTGCTTGCCGCAGAGCTCTTGCTGTCTGCGGAGCTGATTTCCTGAATCAGCCGGGATACAGTCCGGCCGTCCTTTCCATTGAAGCCTTTCAGGCTGTACCAGTTTTTCTGTTCGGTTTTCATCCGGCATCGCTCCATTCTTGACCCCTTGAGGGGTTTTCTTTATTATATCAGTTTTCCGGCCGGATGAAAAGGGGCTGCTGGGGAAGGGCGGCCTCTTTCACAAAAATTTTGAAAAACGGCCGGCAAAAAGCATAGGGAGCCCTATCGGGACTCCCTTGCAAAGTTTTTTTAATTTTTGGCCTGCCTGTGCAGAAGCGAAAAGACGATCCGCCCTCCGCACATGGAAAGCAGCGTGACCAGGTTCCAGACGAGGGCGAATCCCTGGAAAGCTGCCGGGACCTGGATCAGTACCCAGATGTAGACGGCGGCCAGCAGGAATCCGGCCATCAGGTTAGGGATTCTGAGCCGAGGGTATTCCTGTGCCACGATGGCCATATCGCTGACCAGATAGAGGCTTCCAATCAGCAGGTAACTGACGATTTCACACAGGTTCAGGGTCAGGAACATCCATAAGAAGAACGACAGATAGCCATTGCCCGGCTTCATGGCGGCGATAAGCCCTCCGCTGGCCAGGCTCCAAAATAGATTGGCGAGGATCCCGCCATAGGCGGAAAGGATCCGTTTCCAGGGGGCAAGCGCCTGATATTGCTCCAGATTCACCGGCCCGGGCGTAGAAAAGAAGATGTAGGGCTTGACTTGCACCTGGCTCCAATGCTCCTTGCAGCCAAATTTGAAGTTCCAAAAGGAGTGCCCAATTTCATGCAGCCATACCCCGGCAAACAGTGCCGCATAGCCAAGGATGCTGTAGAGAAGTCCTTTCATCCGTCATTTCCCCTTCCTGTCCGCCTTCCCGGTCAGATTTTTTGAATCCAGCCGAACCGGTCTTCCCGTTTGGAAAGCTGGATGCCGGTCAGTTCGTCGTAGAGCTTTTGGGTCAGTTCGCCGATCCCGTCGCCGATCCGGATGGTTTCGTCCTTATATTTCAGCTCGCCGACCGGGGAGATGACGGCCGCGGTACCGGTGCCGAACATCTCTTTAAGTTGTCCGGACTGGGCGGATTCCCGCACCTCGTCGATGGAGAGCCGGCGCTCGCTGACCGTGCAGCCCCAATCCTTCAGGATTTCAATGCAGGATTTCCGGGTGATACCGGGCAGGATGCTGCCTTGCAGTTCAGGCGTTACAATCTCGTCCCCAATGACGAAAAAGACGTTCATCGCACCGACTTCCTCAATATATTTCCGTTCCACGCCGTCCAGCCAGAGCACCTGGGAATAACCGGCTGCGTCCTGCTGAGCTTTCAGGGAAGCCGCATAATTGCCTCCGGTTTTGGCATAGCCGATCCCGCCCCGGACAGCGCGGACATACTGGGATTCCACAAAAATCTTGACGGGAGCCATCCCGTTGGCGTAATACGAGCCGGAGGGGGAAAGGATAATAACAAACAGGTAATTATTTGCCGGATGGACGCCCAGCACCGGCTCGCAGCCGATGATGAAAGGGCGGACATAAAGCGAGGTGCCTTCTGCGGAGGGGATCCAATCCCGGTCGACCCGGATCAGCTCTTTTACTGCTTCTACGCAGAAGTCAACGTCGATTTCCGGAATGCAGAGCCGTTCGTTGGAGCGGTTCAGCCGTTTGAAGTTTTCCTCCGGGCGGAAAAGCTGGATGCTTCCGTCTGCGGTTTTATAGGCCTTCATCCCTTCAAAGACTTCCTGGCCGTAGTGGAACACCGAGCAGGAAGGATCCAGCGAAAGCGGGCCATAGGGTACGATCCGGGGATCATGCCAGCCTTTTCCCTGGGTATAGTCCATCAGGAACATATGGTCGGTAAAGCTTCTGCCGAATCCGAGCTGGGTTTCATCAGACGGCTTTGCCTTAAGCGAGGTGGTTTTTATAAATTTGATTTCTGCCATAAAGGCCCCTCTTTTCTTTAGGCAATCCAGGCACATCTTTGTGCGGTGCTGCCTTTAATATAAATTCAGTTTACGAGTTTTATTATAGCACTCGGTTAAAATCAAGACAAGCCCGGATTTTCAGCCAGCTTCTGGTTTACCCGCTCCCGGATGCGGAGCAGCGCCTGCTCGGACTGGGGGTAATGGGCAAAAGTGACCCGGCCTTCGCTTTCCACCAGCTCCAGGACAGCCTCCCGGCCGAGCTTGCTTTCCAGCAGCCGGAGTGCGCGCAGGTCCTGAAGCGCTTCGGCAAAGACCTTGAGCCGGAGGGAGGGCAGGGCTTCCGTTCTCCCCGGATATACGGAAAAGGCGTCGCCGGAAGGGAACGCGGCTTCTGCATCGGTTGTGCGGAAAGGGTCGATCAATGCCTTGGAATACTGGGAGAAATAGAAATTATAGCCCCAATGCAGGAAGCCCGCGATATTGTAGCGATAAAGCTGTAACCCGAGGATCCGGTTCCGTGCGGAGGGCATCGCAAAGAAGCGGTTGCCGACCTGGTCCCCCTGCGAACAGCAGTAATAAGCCCAAAGAGGGCTGACGCCGTGTTCCAGGAAGGGCTCGATGGCGTTGGTTGCTGCGACGGGGATCCGAACCAGCCCCTGCTCGTAGAAAGCGTAGTCGCTCAGTGCGTCGATTACCGGGAATCCTTCGAGGTATTCTGCCAGCAGGCTGGACGCCCGGCGGTAATCCTCCAGGGCGGCCTCCCCCGGCTCGTCCGACACATGGAACCAGCAGCGGTCTGCAATGCCCCGTTCCCGCAGGAAGCGGGTCAGCTCAGGCAGGAAGCAGCGGAGGAAAGACTGGTATTCCGGGCCTCCCGCATCGGTATCCCAGCCGAAAATCCGTTCCGGTTCGGCCTTGTTTCCCCGGAATGCCACGATTTTAGGCGCGTGCGCCGCTCCCCATTGGGTAAACAGGTGGGAAAGCTCGAATTCCCGGATTCCCGCCCGTTCCGCGGTGGTGATCCAACGATCCAGCAGGGAAAAATCGAAGGAATAGCCGGCTTCTGAGACATTTACCCGGACCAGCTGGACGGTTGGGCGTTCCCCGCCGAATTTGGTATCCAGCGGAGGGGTGAACAGCGGGGTCAGCAGCAAATTGACCCCGTGATCTGCCGCCATACGCATGAATTTTTCGATCCAGGCCCAATGTTCCTCCGAAAAAATCGGAAGCTGATAATAGGCCGCGATGCAATCCGTATGGAACCATTGGGTGAATTTCAGCTCCTGTTCGGGCAGGCGTTCAGCCAGGATGCGGAGGGTCAGGCAGATTTCCTCGGAAATGCCGTTCTCCTGGTTGGAGAGCTGGATCCGGATCGGGTATTCTCCCGCTGGGATTTTCCCCTCCGGGCAGACGGAAAACCAGAGTGAACGGCAGCTTCCCGGTACGGCTTCCACCTCGTCTTCTGTCAATGGGGTCAGCAAGTCGGGATAAAGCCCGGGTGTTTTGCGGAGATAATTCCCATCCGAGTTGGGATAGGCCGGGAATTCGCTGGGGACGCATTCCACCCGCCAAACCGATATACAGGAACGGAGCGGAGACTCAATGGAGAGCTTGCAGTCCAGCTTGGCGCGGGGGACGGTATCCAGCACGTAGGCCAGCTGGAAAGAGAAGGTTTCGTTAGCGAGCAGGCTTCCGCCGGAGAAGGGTTCGCCGCATATTTCGTCGGGGAACACTTTGGCCAGCGAAGAGAGCGGATACAAGCGCAGACGTTTCATAAAGGAAGGCCTCCTTGCGGTTTTTCTTCATTATAGCGGTTCCAAAGGGGTTTGTAAATATGGAAGGAGGCCGGAAGATCTCTTTTCCCGGCAAATCCAAAGGGCCTTTGCTGATGCAAAGGCCCCCCCGTCCTTATTTAGAACTCTCTTTTCAGATTGGTGTTGCCGAAAGCCACTTTGTCAAACCACTCGTTAAAATATCCAAAGTGGGCAGACGCCTGTTGATGGATGACTGCCCGATAAATCCTGATTTATCTTTCTCTTAAAAGAATTTTTCAAGGTCGAAATGCCCGTCGTCGTAACTCAGTTGTCCGTTCTTATGCTCGTAACCCAATTTGCGGTAAAACGGAATCGCTGACATTGCGGCATGAATTTCAATTCTGTTTGCCCTCTTGGCGTATTCGTCGTTTTCCAAAAACCCTATCATCTTTCTGCCGATGCCTTTTCTCTGATAATCGGGATCAACGAAAATAGTATGTATCCAACTTTCAGTTAAACTGCCCCAATATGCAGCTATACCGCCGCAACCGATAATTTTGCCGCTGTCTTTTGCGGCGAAAAAATGTCCGCCTTCCATTTTCCCTTTAATTTCATCGTATGTGCAATAAAAATATTGCGATGGATAGAATTTGGCAAAATCAGAATACTTACACGCTCGAACAACCATATCGCAAATTTCTTGTATTTCGTTCTCTTTAATCAATTCTATAATCACTTTTTATACCCTCCAGCTTTCGATTTGTCGTGCCGATTATAACATGGGGTTCCTGTTATATCGATACGCTTTTGTAGAAACCGCTGAAGTTATATCCCAGCAACACTTTCCTTAAAAGGGACATTTAGAAACGCCCATTGACGTTAGCAGTGACAATATAATCGAAGAAATTTTCGTCCGTATGGATGACGCCGTGGATGCTGGTTTCATCATTTTCACGGCAGTCATAGGGCAGCCGCTTTTCAGCCAGTTCCTGGATTGTGGGGATTTCGCCCTTCAGGTAGCGGTTGATCAGGTCTTGGGCGGAAAGCAGACGCTGGCGGAGGCCGCCGAACCGGAAGTCCATGACGTCAAACCCGCCGGTACGGCTTTCGCGATACCACTGTTCCCGGAAGCTCTGATAAAACGGCTCCAGCCGGGCCAGGATTTCCGGAATGGTTTCGTTGGCCAGACGGGAAAGCTCTGCGTGCTCCCTTTGGTCATAAGCCTTTTTCAGGCGGACGCCCAGGTCGGCTTTCAGCTCCAGACAAGAGCAGAGCTTCCCAATGACATCGAATAAATAGGCCTGCTTGGAATCGCGCTGCGCCAGCTCTGCCAGCTTTTTCGCGCAGTCTGCAAAGAAGGCGGGGAAATCCTCCCGGACATGATAGTCAAACAGCCCTTGGAGCGGGTCCTGGAAGAACAGGTATTTTGCCGGATTCACATGAGGCACTTTGTTCCCGGTGGGCGTAACATTCGGCTCGCAGAGAGTGAAATATTCCTCCAATGTGTACCCGGTCAGCGCTTTCAGCTTGTCGGAAACGGCCTGATCCGGATCCCCCTCGGTGTAACCGGCCTCGCCGTAGAGCAGCAGGGTCGGCAGGATGGTGAAGATAGAAGCCTCGGCCCCGCTGTCTCCCCAAGCGGTGGTAAAGACAATAGAGATCCCGTTTTCACGGGCTTGCTTCAACGCCAGCTTGGAAACCTCGTGGCTGTGGCGGAGGGCCGGAACCAGGCCGCTCCATTTCCAGGCGCCGCCGGCAAAGCCGATCTGGTTGGGGAAAGCGGTGTGCTTCTTCATTTGGGTGCGGTACTGTTCCTCGGTAGTGGAATAGTAGTCCCAATAAACCAGGGTGACGTCCTCCGGCACCAATTCCATCAGCTTGGGATCAATGGCCTGATCCTCGGTATAATAGCCGCCGAAAACTAAGTGGAAAAACATATCGCTCCAGATCATGGCGCGGAAGCCGTATTTTTCGCAGATTTTCAGCACCCGCTTGAGATGATTGCACATCAGTTCAAATTTGGGCTTGCAGCCATGCAGATCGACATATTTGCCCCGGCCCAGGTAGAATGCCTCGTCCATCCCGATATGGATCAGCTCGGTATCCACGCAGTCCCGCCAGGATTTGATGATATTTTCAATCAGCTCGTAGGTTTTTTCTTCCTCCACCAGCATAGTGCCGCCATGATCCACAATATCCCAATGGCTCCGCCAGCGCAGGGTGGTCTCCAGGTGGGCCAGTGTCTGGATGCAGGGGACAATGGTAACGCCAAACTCGGCGGCAAAGTCGGTCAGTTCCCGGACGTCCTTTTTGGTGTAGGCCATCCGCATATAGCCGAAATAGGGGTCCTCAGGGACCTCAAAGGTATCTTCGTTATAAAGCAGGATATGGTCCAGGCCGCTGAGCGCTGCGTACATGACCATTTCCTTGGCGGTTTTCAGGTTCAGCACCGAGTTGCGGGAATTATCCAGCATAGCGCCGTTGAACTGGAAGCGCGCGTTTTCATGAAGGGTGTATTCCTCCTCCTCGCGTGCGGCGATTGTGGCCAGTGACCGGAAAAATTCGACTCTTTTTCCGTAGGTGATCACTGCCTGATCCTTTGTTTTTACGATGGTGATCCCTTCGCCCTCCTGCTTGCAGGACAGGGAAAGCCCTTCCTTATCGAAAGTCAGCACCCGCAGATTCGCCAGATTCCGAAGCTGCGGCAGGAATTCTTCTAAAGCCGCGGTTTCTTTGAGTAATAACATCATCTATCCTTCCTTTCAGCTGCTTTTATAAAAAGAGCTTGCTTTGGACTTCATAAGCAGTATGCACTGCCTCAAATGTGTTTACTATCATCATAAGGAACCGATTCGGAAAAGTCAAGCGTTCGACCAAAAATTCCCAGAAAGGGAACAGGGAAATTTTTTGCCGGCTTTTCCCGCATGGAATCAGCTTGCCAAAGCGCAGGAATTCCTTTATACTGATAAACAGGATCAGAGGCTGTACCCAGGACATAGTACAAATTTCCAGAAAAAACCTTTGCGCCAATCCTATCGGTACAGCTTCTATAGTCGGCACATCCTCAAATCGATACCCGATTGGAGGGTCAGGCTTTGCCTGTCCGCGCATAAAATGCGCTGTGCGCCGTCTATGAAGCCCTACCGCACGGCCGCTTCGCGGCCCACTGCGGCATGATATACCGCAGTGTTGAAAAGAAGCATTGGCTTCTTTTCAAGTGCGTTGACTATAAAAGAGGAGGGGGTTCATGATGAACGAATGGAATCCGGTACTGCTGGCACTGGTGGGAACGGCAGTTCCCTTTGCGGCTACCGCTCTGGGTGCGGCGCTGGTTTTTTTCTTCCGGAAGGAAGTCAACGAGAATGTCCAGCGGGTTTTCCTGGGATTTGCCGCGGGGGTAATGATTGCGGCATCGGTTTGGTCTTTGCTGATCCCTGGGATTGAAATGGCGGAGGAGCAGGGGACGCCTGGGTGGATCCCGGCTTCAGGAGGCTTTTTGCTGGGCGCGCTGTTTTTGGTTGCACTGGACAGGCTGCTTCCCCACCTGCATCCCGGGAGCGATTTGCCTGAGGGGCTTCCTTCCCGGCTGAAACGCACCACCATGCTGGTTTTCGCTGTGACCCTTCATAATATCCCGGAAGGAATGGCCGTGGGATTGCTGTTCGGGCTGGCGGGGAATGAGGCCGCTCCCACCTCGTTGGCAGCAGCTTTCGCGCTGTCGATCGGGATCGGGCTGCAAAACCTGCCGGAGGGCGCGGCCATCTCCCTGCCGTTGAAAAAAGAAGGGGTTTCCAATCCCCGAGCCTTCCTTTATGGCGCGCTGTCCGGCATTGTGGAGCCGGCTGCTGGGGTGCTGACCGCCCTGGCCGCTGGTTGGATCGCCCCGCTGATGCCCTGGCTGCTCTCTTTCGCTGCCGGCGCTATGATCTATGTGGTCGTGGAGGAGCTGATCCCGGAAGCACGGCTGGGGGAACATTCCCATGTGGGTACATGGGGCGTGCTGGCGGGGTTTGTCCTGATGATGGTGCTGGATACGGCGTTAGGCGGATAAACCTCTTGCCAAATGGCCCGTAAAGCGTTATACTGGAAGAAAACGGCGGGTATATCCCGCGAAAGAAGGGGCAACATCATGATTTACCGCAAATTCGGCAACACCGGCGAACAGATTTCTGCTTTAGGGTTCGGCTGTATGCGCCTGCCGGAAATCGAGCAGGAAGACGGCAGCTTTACCATGGATTATGAGAAGTGCGACGATATGCTCCGCCACGCCTATGAGCTGGGTGTGAATTATTTCGATACCGCCTTTTTCTACTGCCACAACAACAGTGAGATTGCGGTGGGCCGCGCGCTCAAGCCCTTCCGGGATAAGGTGCTGATCTCCACCAAATGCCCAATGGAAAATGTCAAAAGCAAAGAGGATTACCGCCGCCAATGTGAGCTCAGCCTGGAAAAGCTGGACACGGATTATATCGACTTCTATCATTTCTGGGCGATTAACAAAGAGGTCTTCGATCAGAAGATCATGGGGCTTGGCTTGATTGAGGAAGCCCTCAAGCTGAAAGCAGAGGGGAAAATCCGTCATATCTCGTTTTCCTTCCATGATGACCCGGACGTCATCAGGCACATCATTGACTCAGCGCCGGAGCTGGAAACAATGCTGGTGCAGTATAATCTGCTGGACCGCAAAAACGAGGAAATGATCGCCTATGCGGCTTCCAAGGGCCTGGGTGTGCTGGCGATGGGCCCGGTCGGCGGCGGCCGCCTGGCGGTTCCGGTCGATGTATCCAAACGGCTGACCGGCCGGGAAAATGTGGCCACTTACGAATTGGCCTTCCGGTTTGTGCTGGGGAATCAGAACATTTCCTGCGCGCTTTCCGGGATGCAGACCATGGAGATGGTGGATCAGAATGCGGCGATTGCCTCGCTGGAAAACCCCATGAGCGAAGCGGAGTGGAAAGAGCTGGGCGAAGCCATTGATAATGTCAAGAAGTTCAGCGAGCTCTACTGCACCGGCTGTAATTACTGCCAGCCCTGCCCGCAGGGGATCGTGATCCCGCGGATCTTCAACGCGTATACCTATCACAATGTGTATGGGCTGACCGATCTGGCGAAAAAAGATTACCAGGATTATATCACGGGCCCGGAAAATCCGGGGAAAACTGTGAAGGACTGTGTAGACTGCGGGCTTTGTGAGAAAAAATGCCCGCAGAAATTGAAGATTCGGGAACAGCTCCGCAAAGTGGAAGGGATTTTAGCGTCCCTTTGATCTGAAAAAATTATAGTCAACGCGCTTGAAAAGAAGCCAATGCTTCTTTTCAACACTGCGGCATTGTGCCGCAGTGGGCCGCGAAGCGGCCATGCGGTAGTGCTTCATAGACGGCGCACAGCGCATTTTATGCGCGGACAGGCAAAGCCTGACCCTCAAAGCGGGCACCGATTTGAGGGTGTGCCGACTATAAAACGCCGGGATTTTTCCCGGCGTTTCACCGTTCCCGCAGGGCTTCTGCCGAAGTCGCTTTACTATCCGGGGGCGGTTATACCGCTGTATCATGACGAAGATAAGATCCACACAGGCAGCATAGACAGAGGGGGCTAAAAAGATAGGAGCGTTCCCGAAAAATACTGCTGCCGCCATGGGAAGAAAGCGAAGAAGGATAATGATTTTGTGGATGATTTCCGTTTGGCAGGTGGCCTGTGCGATTTCATCCCATGGATAATGGAAAGGGGAGAAGTGTTCGGGCTGGCAGCTGGGCATCCGGTTTTTTATTTTTATCGCTTTGTAGAACCAGGTTTCTATTTTATGGGGCTGATACCACTCTTTTCGGTAGTCGGCCCTGTTTTGCAGGATTTTATTCAGGATCCATCCAACTGCCAGCCTCACGCCAAAATGATAGAAAGTGGTTCCCAGCGTAGTGGCGGCGGCAAAAAAGGATTCCTGCTGAGCGGTTCCTGCCAGGACTGCCATTAGTACAAAGAGCAGGAAGAGGATTCCCATGATTCGGTTTATTGCGTTGGTCATGGTTTCACCCCATCGTGTATTGGATTTGCTGCATCTTTACAATATGATACAGCGAAGCGGGATGCCAGTGTGTAACAGTCAAAAACCCGGCGGTTATAACCGCCGGGTTTTTGGTTACTGGATGGAAAGGCCTGCGCTGGCGTATCCGACAATCGCGTTTGCCAGGGCGACTCCGGACGTCGAAACCGAATAGACCAGGAGCAGTCGTGTTTCGTTCGTGACCGGGATATTCAGGCCGGACGCAGTCGCATGGAAGGTGGTTCCGATTGAAACGACACCGCTGATCGGCCCAAGTGTTACCAGTGCGCCGGGAACTGGGGTAAAGATATTGTCTGGTGTTGCTGAGCTGTACAGCTGCGCGGTGATCGATGCGGTAGTACCAACTAAGGTCAGCGCCAGCGTTGTGGAGAAAAATGCACTCAGCCCGGTGATGACCCCGTCACGCGGCAGGCTGAAAGCAAAGTTGGAAAGGGTTCCGGCGGGATTGGTCAAGTTGATCGAGTTGCCGAGGATGGTCAGCCCGGGGGCGGATGAGCCGAATCCGATAAAAGCCGGAAGGGATGCGAGGCCGGTCGCAAGTGCGGTCAGGGATACTGGCGTGCCGGAAGAATAAGGGATGATGCTGGCCCCGGCAGCAGGGCCGGTAGCGCCCGTGGCTCCGGTTGCGCCTGTAGCGCCGGTCGGGCCGATGGGCCCGATAAGACCTTGCGGGCCGTCTGCACCGGTAGCGCCCGTGGCTCCGGTTGCGCCTGTAGCGCCGGTCGGGCCGATGGGCCCGATAAGACCTTGCGGGCCGTCTGCACCGGTAGCGCCTATAGCCCCGGTTGCGCCTGTAGCGC
>CANAQK010000053.1 GCA_947363605.1 uncultured Clostridia bacterium
CCTGAAGAAATTCCAGCTGTTCCTCCACCGGCAGCTCGGATAATATAGCTGGGTTCGATGATAAGGAGCTGGTGTCCATTGCTATGACAAGAGCTACGGCAAAAACAAGTGCAGCTATGCGCTTTTTCATGGCAAAAGACCTCCGATTGTTCTATCAATTCTTACAGATAATCTGCACCATCTGTAAGAATATTATCGTATATTTTCAATAAATTTGCAAGGATTATAGAAAAATAAATAAAAACAGACCGATTTTCCCGGGCCTATGAATCATGATCCGCGAAAAAACCGCCGGAAGCCAAGTGTTTTCCGGCTTTGAGGACCTTTTATTTTTGGTTAAAATGCCAATAGAAATTCTACCGGAAAGGCGTATAATAGAAACAGAAAGGGTTCCATGAACCTTCGGTAAAGAAATGAACATTCAGAGTGGGAAGTTGATGCAGCTTCCCACCTTTTTTTGAGAAAGAAGCGGCCGCAGGCAAAGCCCAGAAGCCCTGCGGCTGCCTATCGGATTGAACGGATTTATGCTTAGAGGAGCTCTGCTTATGAACGAGATCACCGGCTGCCTGGCGCAGATTTTCCAGGAGCACCCGCTGAAAATCATCCTCAGCAATCCCCGGCAGGGGGACTTTCAAAAAATCGTCCTGGAAAAACGCTCAGACGGTTATTCCGCCGAAAAATTCACGGACAAGCAAGCTTTTCATGAAAAAATAGCAGCAGCCCAGCTTCCGGATTACTGTGCCGGACAGTTGGCCTGTTTCCGCCAGCTCAACGCCTGGACGGCGCAGGTCGAGTATCAAATCCGGATCTCCAAGAAAGGGAAGGTGCTGCTCGGGAAAAACCGGCTCCAGGAAAGCCCTAAAATCCGGGAGGAGCATAACCGTAAAAAAACCTATCTGCTGGAGGAAGGGCAGGTCATCGAGCCGCTGGTGGATATGGGGATTTTCTCAAAAGAAGGCCAGGTTATCCATTCCATGTATGACAAATACCGCCAAATCAACCGGTTCCTAGAACTGGTTGACGACGCAGTCAAGCGCACCGGGCTGAAAAAGCTCCGGATCATCGACTTTGGCTGCGGGAAATCCTATCTGACCTTTGTACTCTATTATTATCTGACCTTCGTCCGAGGACTGGAAGCCGATATCACCGGGCTGGACTTGAAAGCTGACGTCATTGAAAAATGCCGTCTGGCTGCCCAAAAATATGGCTATACCCGCCTGCATTTCAAGGTCGGGGACATCAACGGCTACCAGGCTGACGGGCCGGTAGATCTGGTCATCTCCCTGCACGCCTGCGATACAGCAACCGATTACGCTCTCTTCAACGCCGTTTGCTGGGAAGCTAAAATAATCCTTTCGGTCCCCTGCTGCCAGCACGAGCTCTGCGAACAGCTCAACAGTTCAGAACTGACGCTTTTCCAGCGTTACGGCATCGTCAAGGAGCGGAGTGCCGCGCTGATAACTGACGCCATCCGAGCCAACCTGCTCGAAGCCTGCGGTTACAAAACCCAGCTGCTGGAGTTCGTTGATCTGGAGCATACTCCGAAAAATATCCTGATCCGGGCTGTCCGAAGCCGAATCTCCCCGGAACACCGCCGGAAAATGCTGGACGAGGTGGAACGCCTGAACGCCTGCTTCCAGCTGCATCCCACCCTCCTCCGCCTGCTGGAGGAAAACGGACGGCTGATATAAACATCGTTTTATACAAAAACCTGCCCGAATTATCGGGCAGGTTTTTTCAAGCAACTTATTCTTCTACTTTATCTTCAATATATTTTACGATGTCACCTACGACTTTGATGTTTTGCAGCTGGTCATCCGGAACTTCAACATCAAACTCTTCTTCAATGGACATCACGATATCAGCAATATCCAGAGAATCCGCACCCAGATCATCAGTAATGGAAGCCTCCATGGTTACGGCATCCTCGTCTGCGTCCAGCTGATCCACCAAAATCTTTTTGATTTTATCAAATACCATTCCTGTATCCTCCTTTTGATTTCTCAATTCTATATTATCCCGCGGGGATGCAAACACCCGGCGGCTATAATATCAGCCTTACTCCGAACCCTTGGGAAATTCCTCGAATTCCCCAATTTTTCTAAATTTATTATATCTGCTATCCAGTAAGATTGCAACCTCTTTTTCCATTATTTTTGTTAATGTTTCGGTAAGATAATGGGAAATATTTTCCGCCGTCTGCTGGGGGTTATTATGAGCACCGCCTGCTGGCTCGGCAATGACCCGGTCGCAAACACCCAGCTCCCGCAAGTCCTCTGCGGTAATCCGCATCCGGTCCGCCGCCTCCTTTTCGCGGGAGGCATCCCGCCAAAGGATACTCGCAAACCCGCGGGGGGAAATCACCGAGTATATGGCGTTTTCCAGCATAGCCAGCTCGTCACAAACACCCAGCGCTATTGCGCCGCCAGATCCACCCTCACCTAATACAATCGAGATTACCGGCGTTTTCAGCCGGCTGAATTCAAACAGGTTCCGCGCGATGGCTTCCCCCTGGCCCCGCTCCTCCGCAGCGATCCCGCAGTAAGCGCCGGGCGTATCAATAAAACAGATCACCGGACGATGGAATTTCTCCGCCTGTTTGGCCAGCCGAAGCGCCTTCCGGTATCCCTCCGGATGGGGCATTGCAAAATTGGAATCCTTATTCTCCTCCAGGTTCCGTCCTTTAACCTGTGCAATCACGGTTACCGCCGTTCCCCGGAAATTCGCAATCCCGCCCAGAATAGCGTGGTCGTCCCCGAACTGACGGTCGCCATGCAGCTCGCAGAATTCATCGAACAGCAGCGGGATATAGTCCCGGATCGTCGGGCGTCCCTTGTGGCGGATAATCGCCATCCGCTCCGATGCAGTTAAACTACTCATTGACAGCCCTCCTTCGGAATGTGCAGACGAATTAGCCGGGATAAGGTGCGGCGCAGGTTTTTACGATGGACCACCATATCCGCAAAGCCATGCTCCAGCAAAAATTCCGCCGACTGGAAATCGTCGGGCAGCCGCTGCTTAATTGTGCCCTCGATTACCCGCCGCCCGGCAAAGCCGACCAGCACCTTGGGCTCCGCCAGGATAATATCCCCCAGCGAGGCAAACGACGCAGTCACCCCGCCAGTGGTCGGATCGGTCAGCACCGTAAGATAGAGCAGCCCTGCATCACTATGCCTGGCCACCGCCGCTGAAGTCTTAGCCATCTGCATCAGGGAAACAATCCCCTCCTGCATCCGGGCTCCGCCTGACGCAGCAAAAGCCACCACCGGTAAGCGCTTTTCAGTGGCACGTTCAAACGCGCGGGTAATTTTCTCTCCGACCACGCTGCCCATGGACGCCATTATATACCGCGCATCCATAATGATAATGACGCAGTGCTTATCCCGGATCCGGCACTCCCCGGTCAATACAGCATCCTTCAGGCCGGTTTTTTCCCGCAGCTCCTGCTGCTTCTCCGCATAGCCCTCGAACTCAATCGGGTTTTTGCTGATCATTTCCGAGTCATATTCCACAAAGCTTCCTTCATCCGCCGTTAATTCCAGCCGTTCCCAGGCGGTCAGCCGGGCATGATAGCTGCATTCCCCGCATACCTTGGAAGCGCCTGTAAAATCATCCATAAACATAACATTGCCGCAGCGAGGGCACTTAAACAGCAAGTCGTCGGGGATTTGGACCTTGGCCTTTTTCTCCGTACGGTTATCCCCTTCCGCGCGAAACTTGACCACCTTAAATAAATCCTCCAGCAAGGGTGCCGCCTCCTTCTTTAGCGTTTTTTCCAGAGCCTTTCGTTCCGGCCCAGATAGCCGATGTCGTACGCCGCCTGCTCAAACTGCGGATCCCGCAGCAGGCTGAGCTGAAAGTCGATATTGGTATCGACCCCTTCCACCAGGAATTCCCCCAGCGCCCATTTCATCTTGCTGATCGCCTCGGCACGGTTGGGCGCATAGACAATCAGCTTGGCGATCATGCTGTCATAGTAAGGCGAAATTTCACAGCCCTGGTACACCGCGCTGTCGATCCGCACGCCGGGGCCTCCCGGCATATGCAGCGCATTGATCCGGCCCGGCGAAGGACGAAAATTCAGCTCCGGGCTTTCCGCATTGATCCGGCATTCGATTGCGTGGCCGTTCAGGCGGATATCCTCCTGCGAAAAGGAAAGCTTTTCCCCAGCGGCAATCAGGATCTGCTGCCGCACCAGGTCAATCCCGGTTACCAGCTCAGTGATAGGATGCTCTACCTGGATACGGGTATTCATCTCCATAAAGTAGAAGCTCCCGTCCTTCGCCAGCAGGAATTCGATCGTCCCCGCGTTCTTATAACCGCAGGCGCGCGCCGCCTTGACGGCGGCTTCTCCCATTTTTTCCCGCAGCTCCGGAGTCATGACCGGGCAGGGGGATTCCTCCAGTACCTTCTGGTTCCGGCGCTGCATTGAGCAATCCCGCTCACCCAAATGGACGACATTCCCATAGCCGTCCGCCAAAATCTGGATTTCCACATGGCGGGGATTTTCAATGAATTTTTCAATGTAGACTTCGTCGTTCCCGAAGAAGGACAGCGCCTCCTGCCGGGCCGCCGTCATGGAGGGTTCCAGCTCTTCCGGCTCGCGCACCATCCGGATCCCCCGGCCGCCGCCGCCGGCGGAAGCCTTGATCATCACCGGGTAGCCGATCTCGGCAGCAATTGCCTGCGCCCTCTCCAAGGATTCGACCGCACCGTCCGAACCCGGGACAACCGGCACTCCTGCTTCCTTCATGGTCTGTTTGGCATTGGCTTTATCCCCCATCCGGTCCATTGCGTCCCCGCTGGGGCCGATAAAGGTCACTCCGCAGCGTTCACAATGCCGTGCAAAAGCTGAATTTTCGGATAAAAAGCCAAATCCCGGATGTACGGCGTTCGCCCCGGTCAGCTCGCAGACCGCCAGGATCGCTTTGACATTCAGATAGCTGTCCTTGGTCGCGGCAGGGCCAATACAGACCGCTTCGTCCGCGATCTGGGCATGGAGAGCCCCCCGGTCCGCTTCGGAAAACACTGCTACCGTCCGGATGCCCAGTTCGCGGCAGGCACGGATGATCCGTACCGCAATCTCCCCCCGGTTCGCAATGAGTATTTTATGAAACATGATGAATTTTCCTTTTCTGTTGAAACTTTCGAACCGGGCTATTCCCCGATAATACAGGTAAATTCACAGCTGACCGCTTTTTCGCCGTCCACTGTCGCCACACCCTTGCCAACCACAATATTGCCGCGGGTCTTGATAAACTCCACGCTCAGGGTCAAAGTTTCTCCCGGCTTCACCATCCGGCGGAATTTCGCCTTGTCAATCCCCCCGAAAAAGGCCGTTTTGCCCTTGTTTTCCTCCAGTGAAAGCGCGCACACCGCGCCGGTCTGAGCCAGCATTTCAATCGTCAGAACGCCCGGCTGAACCGGTGCGCCTGGAAAATGCCCTTTGAACCAATAGTCATCCTCGCTGAGATGCTTCTTCGCCACTGCGC
Source organism: uncultured Clostridia bacterium (assembly GCA_947363605.1). GTDB lineage: Bacteria > Bacillota > Clostridia > Oscillospirales > Ruminococcaceae > Paludihabitans. The sequence goes on from CANAQK010000053.1 coordinate 5,493, forward strand.
GGATACCCGGTTCCAGCTCCTCCACCTCATCGATCAGCAAAAACGGATCGCGGTGAGGGATAACCTCCATAATCTGTTCCCGATTTAAACAAGCCATTTTTTCTCCTTTACCGGATCACCAGGATCGGCTGCCCGTATTCCACGCCCTGGGCGTTTTCCGCCAGGATCTCGGTTACTTCGCCGTCGAATTCACTCTGGATCTCATTCATCAGCTTCATAGATTCAATAATAAACAGGATGTCGCCCTTTCTGACCCGGCTGCCCACCTGGACAAACGGAGGTTTATCCGGCGCCGCGGCGGCGTAGTAGGTTCCCACAATCGGGGATTTCACAACGTTGCCCGCCGGCTCCTGGGGCCGTTCGGATGAAACCGGTTCCGGCTGTGCCGGGACAGCCGCAGGGCTCATCGGAACCGCCGGGACAACCGGAGCCGGCGCCATTTCCGGCGCTCTGGCCTCCAGGCAAAGGCGGGTTTCCCCATCCCGCAGTTCCAGCATCCCCATCCCGGTTTCCCGGAAATGCGACATCAGGTCTTTGAGTTCTTCCAAGGTTAGTTGTTTCAGATTCATGCTCTTGCGTCCTATTCCGCCGCGCGCGCCGGCGCTGGAAAGTTCTCCCCTCCGCGCGAAAAATTGAGGGAAAAACCAAGCTTATTCACTGTATTTTTTCAGCAGCAGGGAAGCGTTGTGCCCGCCAAAGCCCAGCGAGTTGGACAGCGCATAGGTGATCTCCTGCTTCCGGGCGCCTTCCGTCACATAATCCAGATCGCAGCTTTCGTCTGGGACCCGATAGCCGGCAGTCGGCGGGATCAAGCCGTTTTCCAACGCTTTGGCACAGGCAATGGCCTCGATCGCCCCAGCCGCGCCCAGCAGATGCCCGGTCATTGATTTGGTCGAGCTGACTGCGAGCTTCCCGGCATGGCCGCCAAAAGCTTTCTTGATCGCAATGGTTTCATACTTGTCATTCAGCCCGGTCGAGGTGCCGTGCGCATTGATATAATCCACCTGCTCAGGAGTAATTCCGGCATCCTTGCAGGCGAACTGCATCGCATGGGCCGCCCCTTCCCCCTCCGGGTCTGGGCTGGTGATGTGATAGGCATCCCCCGTTGCACCATAGCCGACAATTTCCGCATAGATCCTTGCACCCCGTGCCTTGGCGTGCTCATATTCCTCCAGCACCAGCATCGCGCCGCCTTCCCCCATGACAAAACCGCTCCGCTCCCCATCAAATGGGATCGAGGCCCGGTCCGGGTCAGACGCATGGGTCAGCGCTTTCATGTTGTTGAACCCGGCAATGGAAAATTCCGTAATCGCCGCTTCCGACCCGCCGGTTACACAAGCGTCCAGATAGCCGTCCCGGATTGCATGGAAAGCCTCACCTACCGCGTGGGAGGAGGTCGCACAAGCCGACACCGGGGCGTAATTGATCCCCTTAAAGCCATACCGCATGGAGATCGAACCAGCCGCCATATTGACGATCATCATCGGGATAAAAAATACCGAGACCCGGCTGCCGCCCTTTTCCAGGAAGCTGGCATATTCCTTCTCGATGGATTGGAACCCGCCGATCCCGCTGCCTGCGATCACGCCGACGCGGTAAGGGTCCAGATCCTGGAACCGGGTGCCGCAGTCCTCCACTGCCTGGACGGCAGCCGCGATTGCATACTGATTATAACGGTCGGTACGGCGCAGCTCCTTCTTCTCGAAATAATCCAGCGGGTCGAAGTCCTTCACTTCGGCCGCCACCGTCACCTCACTATTTGAGGGATCAAAAGCCTGAATCCGGGCAATCCCATGCCTGCCGTTCCGCAGGTTATCCCAAAACGTTTCTATATTCGAACCGACCGGGCTGATAACACCCATCCCGGTAATCACTACTCTTCTCATCCGAAAACCAAACCTCCTTGTCCTCCCCCGCCCGCTGCGGGAGAATCAGCCGCTGTATCCGAATCTAGGACTACATCGGCATAGCGCCGTCAATCACCAATACCTGCCCTGAAATATAGGCGGAATCCTTCCCCGCCAGGAAGGAAACCGCGCCGGCGATCTCCTCCGGCTTGCCGAATCGGCGCAGCGGGATCTGGGCTTTCACTTCTTCTTTGTATTTTTCGTCCAATACGTCAGTCATCGGGGTTTCGATAAATCCCGGCGCAACGGCGTTGACGTTGATATTACGGGGCCCCAGCTCCTTCGCGGCGGTCAGGGTCATGCCGATGACGCCCGCCTTCGACGCGGAGTAGTTGAGCTGCCCTGCATTGCCGTACAGCCCGGCAACCGAAGTTACGTTGATAATCCGGCCGCTCCGCTGTTTCATCATGACCGGGGTTACATGGCGGATCATATTGAAGACGCCTTTATAGTTGACGTTCGCGACAAAGTCGAACTGTTCTTCGGTCATCCGGGCGATCAGGCCGTCCTTGGTTACGCCCGCATTGTTGACCAGCACATCAATCGAACCGAAACGCTCCTTGACAGCCGCAGCCATCTCGCCGCAGGCCGCAAAATCGGACACGCTGGCAATAAAGCATTCCGCCTCTACGCCGAACGCGCGGCAAGCCTCCTGAACGGCCAGCCCGCCGTTCTCCTTTTCCTGCTCGGAACGGCAGTTGATTGCGATATTGAACCCGTCTTCCGCCAACCGTTTAGCGATGCAGGCACCGATCCCCTGGGTCGCGCCGGTAATCAAAGCTGTTTTACTCAAATTTCTACACCTCTTATTTTCAAAGCATCACGCAGGAGCCGTGCCGCGCCGTCGTTCAAGTCGCGGATAATCTCCGCGCAGGATTCCTCCCGGTTCACCATGCCGGCAATCTGGCCCGCCATAAAGCTGCCGTTTTCCAAATCCCCGTCCTGAACCGCCTTGCGCAGGGAACCTGCTCCCATTTTTTCAAATTCCTCCGGTGAAATCCCGCTGGCTTCCGCCTTCAGCATCTCCCGGGCCTGTTTGTTCTTCAATGTCCGCACCGGATGCCCGGTAAACTGCCCGGTCACCACCGTGCTGGTATCCTTGGCCTCCAGCACCAGCTCCTTATAGGCGCGGCTGATCTCACACTCATGGGCAGTCAGGAACCGGGTCCCGACCTGTACCCCCTGCGCGCCCAGCAGGATCGCCGCTGCCATCCCACGGCCGTCTGCAATGCCGCCTGCGGCAATGACCGGGATCTTCACAGCGTCAGCGATCTGGGGCACAAGAGCCATGGTAGTCAGCGAACCGATATGCCCGCCGGCCTCCATCCCCTCGCAGACAACAGCGTCCGCACCGGCGCGCTCCATCCGCTTGGCCAGCGCGACACTCGGCACCACCGGGATCACCTTGATCCCAGCTGCTTTGAGCCCCTCGATATACTGGCCGGGATTCCCTGCGCCGGTGGTGACAACCGCCACCTTTTCCTCTATACAAACCTGGATAATCTCGGGCGTACTGGGGTTCATCAGCATGACATTTACGCCGAAAGGCTTATCCGTCAGTTCCCTGGCCCGGACAATTTCCGCCCGGACGATCTCAGCCGGGGCCGCGCCTCCGGCAATCAGCCCGCAGCCGCCGGCATTGGACACCGCAGCCGCCAGCGAAGCGTTCGCCACCCAGGCCATCCCGCCCTGGAGGATTGGATATTCGATCCCTAAAAGCCGGGTAATTTCTGTTTTCATCGTTGTTCCCTCTTTCCTTTACCGGCCGCTACCATTCAAACACAGCAGCCGCATAGACCAGCCCGCCGCCAAACCCGACGATACAAACCTTATCGCCCGGCTTGATCCGGTCCTGCTCGCAGGCCTCCGCCAGGCAGACCGGGATACAGGCGCTGGACATATTTCCATGATCCTGAATATTGACATAGACCTTTTCCATGGGGAGATGCAGGTTTTTCGCCGCCGTTTCCAAAATCCGGAGATTAGCCTGGTGCGGGAAAACCCAATCCAGCTCTTCAGGGGAAATCCCCGCCTTTTCACAGGCCTTCCGAATCGCTTTCGGCATCACCCGGGTGGCGAATTTGTACACATCCTGCCCATCCTGGTGCAGCCCCCGGCTCGAGCCGAAGCCGTCGATCTCCGGATCGAACGGTTCTTCCCGGAACTGGCTGGAAGCCGGCATCCCGCGCGCAAACAAATGATGTGCGCTGGCCGGGTCCGACCCCATCTCGCTGTAATAGAAGCCTTCGCTTTTTTGGAGCACTACGGCGCCGGCGCCATCCCCGAACAGTACGCAGGTTGCCCGGTCCTCGTAATCCACCATTTTGGTCAGCAGCTCACTGGATACGACCAATGCGGTTTGGTATTCCGGGTCATCCAGATAGCGTTTCGCCATATCCACCGCGGAAACGAATCCGGCACAGGCGCAGTTGATCTCCACGCAGGCCGCCTTTTCGATGCCCAGTTCCCGGGCCACCAGGCAAGCCAGCGACGGGGTCAGGTAATCCGCCGTACAGCTGGAGGCAATGACCAGATCCACCTCTTCCACCGGGATCCCGGCATCCGCCAGCGCGGCTTCCGCCGCTCTCGCGCCCATTTCATGGTTCAGCAGCCGGGTTTCCACCGGACGCTGCTTAATCCCGGTGCGGGTCGTGATCCATTCGTCACTGGTATCGACAATCCGGGCCATGTCCTCATTTGTTACAATTTTTTCGGGCAGATATTTCCCGGTCCCCACAATCCGTATTCCCACTTCACAGGCCTCCGTTTTCCTTTTTGATTCCGCCGCCGGGCTTCCTTGCAAATCCCGGCGGGGTTTGATATAATAAGAACTCAGGACGCAGCGGTCTGAGCTCCTATCCGCCCTGTTCTGCCGCTGTCCTCTTAAGGATGACAGGCAGAACAGCTCCAATCAGGGTTTATTATTCCCGCGTTTTTATAGGGAAATAATAAAACACCCGGATCAGATCATTGCTTATCTTAATAATTTTATAAGGTTTGGCAGCATTTGTCAACAACGCGGCGCAAAAAACCGGCTGCGGTTTAAAATTCAAAAAGCCGGCTGACCTTTTCCCGCGCCTTCCACCCCATTTCTGAAAGGCAGGATTTTTTTATGAACAACATTTGTTTCCTTTTTTCTGGGCAAGGCTCCCAGTATCCCGGCATGGGCCGGGAATTGACAGAGCAGTTTCCCGAGCTGGAGAAAATCTACGACACCGGCAGCGAGATCCTGGGCTTCGACCTCAAACAGGCCTGCTGGAACTTCCCGGCCGAAGAGTTGGCGAAAACCGAAACCGCCCAGCCCGCTATCCTGGCTGCCTCCCTGATCGCCTTTGAGGCGGTCCAAAAGCTGGGGATTTCCCCTGCCATGGTGGCCGGGCATTCCCTGGGGGAATACGCTGCAATGGCGGCCTCCGGGATGCTCAGCCTGGAAGACGCTTTCCGGGTTATTAAAGCCCGTGCCGCTGCCATGGGCCGCTGCGCCGAAGGGCAGGACGGCAGTATGGCGGCTGTCATGGGGCTTCCTCCCGAGGAAATCGCCCAGGTTTGCGAGGAAACCGAAGGATTCGTCCTTCCGGTCAACTTCAATTCCCCTGTGCAGACCGTCATTGCCGGGGAATCCGGCGCGGTTGCCGCCGCAATGGAAAAATTCGCGGAAATGGGGAAAAAATCCGTGAAACTGGCTGTCAGCGCGGCGTTCCATTCCAAGCTGATGCAGCCTGCGGCGGAAGAATTCCGCGCAGCTATCCAGGATATCCCTTTCCAAGCGCCCAAGCTGGATTTCTACTCCAACCTGACCGGCGAAAAGCTGACCGATTTCAGTGATATGCCGGGTTATCTGGCCGAGCATCTGGTTTCCCCGGTGCAGTTCGTCCGGGAGCTCCAGGCCATCCATTCCGCCGGCGCGGACGGCTTTGTGGAATGCGGCCCGAACAAGGTGCTGACCGGGCTGGTCAAGAAAACGCTTTCCGGTATCCCCGCCTTCAATGTGGAAAATGCCAAAACCTATGCCAAGCTGGCCGAAGCCTGCGGGAAGGAGAGCTGAACCTTGGACATCCTATACCGCCCGCTGGCCCTGGAGGAAATTACCCCCGCCCTGTTTGCCGGTTTTGAACGCCGGCAGGAGGTGACCCGCTGCTGGCGCAAGGAAAACGGCGCCTGGCTCCTCAAAGACATTGCGTTTGTCGATGACTGGAGCCCTCAGGACTATGATACCCTGTTGGAACACCTGCGCCATACCCTGCAAACCGGCGGGGCGCTGATCGGCGCCTTCCAAGTGGAACGCCTGGCCGGCTTCGCCTCGGTGGAGAACGAATTTTTCGGCTCCCAAAAACAGTATCTCCTGCTTTCGAGCCTTCATGTTTCGCTGCCATCCCGCCATCAGGGAATCGGCCGGAAGCTGCTGGGACTGGCTGCGGAAGCCGCCCGGAAGCTGGGCGCCCAAAAGCTGTACATTTCCGCGCATTCCGCCGAAGAAACCCAGGCGTTTTACCATGCGCTTGGCTGTGTGGAAGCGCTGGAATACAACGCGGCGCTGGTCGAAGCAGAGCCCTGCGACTGCCAGATGGAACTCGTCCTGTAAAAACAAGGAAAAAGGGCCATGGGATCTAACGATCCCATGGCCCTTTTTGGATGAAATTTTCTGCCGAACGGAACCGGATCAGTCCTCGTCCAGCTTCAGCACCGCCATAAACGCCTCCTGGGGAACCTCTACACTGCCCAGGCTGCGCATCCGCTTTTTGCCCTCTTTCTGCTTCTCCAGCAGCTTTTTCTTGCGGGTGATGTCCCCGCCGTAGCATTTCGCCAGGACATCCTTCCGGAGCGCCTTGACCGTTTCCCGCGCGATAATCTTCCCGCCGACCGCTGCCTGGATCGGCACCTCGAAAAGCTGCCGCGGGATATTCTCTTTCAGCTTCTCGGCAATCCGGCGGCCCCGTTCATAAGCCTTATCCGCATGGACGATAAAGGACAGTGCGTCCACAATATCACCGTTTAAGAGGATATCCAGCTTAACCAGCTTGGAGGGGACAAACCCGATCAGCTCGTAGTCAAAGGACGCATAGCCCCGGGTGCGGGACTTCAGTGCGTCAAAAAAATCGTAGACGATCTCATTCAACGGGAGTTCATAGTGCATTTCCACCCGGGTCGTGTCCAGATACTGCATATCTTTGAAAATCCCGCGGCGGTCCTGGCAAAGCTCCATAATGTTCCCGACAAAGTCATTCGGAGTCAGGATATTCGCTTTTACAAAGGGTTCTTCCGCGGTTTGGACCGACGCAATATCCGGGTAATTGGTCGGGTTGTCAATCAGCCGGACGCTCTGGTCCGTCATGGTCAGACGGTAAACAACCGAAGGCGCGGTCGTAATCAGGTCGAGATTAAATTCCCGCTCCAGGCGCTCCTGGATAATCTCCATATGGAGCAGCCCCAGGAAGCCGCAGCGGAACCCGAACCCCAGCGCAACTGAGGTTTCCGGCTCAAAGGTCAGGGAAGCATCGTTGAGCTGCAATTTTTCCAGCGCATCCCGAAGATCAGGGTATTTTGCGCCATCCGCCGGATACACCCCCGAAAAGACCATCGGGTTCACCTTTTTATAGCCGGGGAGAGGCTTTTCCGCCGGATTCTGGACGGTTGTCACGGTATCACCGACCCGGGTTTCTCCGATATCCTTAATGCTCGCGGCAATATAGCCTACCTCGCCGGCCAGCAGCTCCTTTTTGGGGATCAGGCTTTTGGCCCCCATAAAGCCTACTTCTACAACATTATAGGACGCCCCGGTGGACATCATCCGGATGGTGTCGCCGACCTTCAGACGGCCTTCCATCACCCGGATATAGACGACAACCCCCTTATAGCTGTCATAATAGCTGTCGAAAATCAGCGCCTTGAGCGGGGCATTCTCATCCCCTTTCGGCGGAGGGATCTGGTGGACGATCGCTTCCAGCACACTGGGGATATTCTCCCCGGTCTTGGCCGAAATGCGGGGGGCATCCAGTGCTGGGATCCCAATGACATCTTCGATCTCGCGGCAGACCGTTTCCGGATCCGCCGCCGGCAGGTCAATCTTGTTGACTACCGGCACAACCTCCAGATCATGGTCAATGGCCAGATAGGTATTCGCCAGGGTCTGCGCCTCGATCCCCTGGGAAGCGTCTACCACCAAAATGGCGCCTTCACAGGCCGCCAGCGACCGGGATACCTCATAATTGAAATCCACATGGCCGGGGGTGTCGATCAAATTAAAGTGGTAAAGCTCCCCGTCCTGGGCCTGGTAATCCAGTGAAACGGCCCGCGCCTTAATCGTGATGCCCCGTTCCCGTTCGATATCCATATTATCCAGCAGCTGGGCTTCCATTTCCCGGCTGGCAATAGCACGGGTTTGCTCCAGCAGGCGGTCGGCCAGAGTGCTTTTCCCGTGGTCAATATGCGCTATAATGCAAAAATTCCTGATTTTTTGCTGGCGTTCCGACAAAAAATCACCTCTTTCGTCTTGAATAAACCTGGCTGTGCAGGCTATACTAGTATTGCTTCAGGATTGAGTTTTTATTGCGGCATGAAGCAAAGCATCATGCCGCATCCGGCCGTCAGGGAGCGTAAGGATCACCCCGGCCAGCCGCTTTGCGCTTATTATAGCACAGCTTATCCGGTTTCAGCAAGCAAAAAACGGACCGCCCTGCTGAAAACTTACAGCGGGGCCGCCTTTGCGAAAGCTTCCGGCTGTCTGACAAACCAGGCCGGGCGGGGATATTTCCTCGAAAAAGCCCATATCCTCCCGCTGGAAAGAAAAAAAGAAAATTTTTTCAAAAAAGCTGTTGACTTTTCAGGGCCAACCTGATATAATAAACAAGCGCTCAAGAGAGCAGGGGTTTCCTTCCTCCTGGGCTTTCCATATATGCACGAGCCACTAGCTCAGCTGGCAGAGCATTTGACTTTTAATCAAAGGGTCCGGAGTTCGAATCTCCGGTGGCTCACCAAGAAAAAACCTCCCATCCGGAAACGGATCGGGGGGTTTTTTCATCCCTCTAAGAACCTGTATTCACAATCAGAGGATGCCAGATGCCCG
>CANAQK010000054.1 GCA_947363605.1 uncultured Clostridia bacterium
GCAGATATTACTTCCGACCTTTCAGTTCGGAAGTAATATCGCGGCGTGATACGCCGCCGGGACCGTATTCTGCGGTCCAATAAAACGACTGCATCGTTTTATTGAGGATTAGTATGATACGCCGGGGAAAAGACGCCGGATGTTTTTTCCGCTGACAGGAGACTCCATATGAACGTAATGAATCCGCTGGAATGCAGGCTCCGGCAGAATGAAAAAATGTACCGCGCCGCCTGTGGGGTTTTTGGAGGCCCTCCGCGGGTGTTCCGGTTTTACGATCAAAGTGATGAGATCAGCATGGATGTGATGGTTTCCCCTCATCTGGTACGGGAAGGGATCTGTTCCTATACGACGCTGGGCCTGATCCATTATCCGGTCGGCCAGCGGCGGGGAGGGCGGCCCTTCCGGATCGAATTGGCGGGCGCCGCCAGCGCCGAGCTTGAGTATTACCCCAACCTGTTGAGCCAATGTGCGTTTGAAATTATCAACGCGCGGTTCCATTGTCAGGAAGGGGCGGTGCTGGGCGATTTTGTCAACACCTATGTGCCGGATTCCAAGCTTCCGCATTTGTTGTTTTGCCGGTGCAGCTTTTGGGAGCAGGAATTGCCGGAGCAGGAGCTGGAGGATAAAAATACCGGCTGGCTAACAGTTGTGCCGATCTCAACCGCGGAGCTGGCCTTTTTGGAACAGTATTCGTTCTCCGGCCTGATGGCCGAGTTTCAGCGAAGGAAAACTGATCTGACCGACCTTCTCCGCCAATCGATATTTTAACCTCGTTATAGGGATGGCTGGACCGAAAAAGGATATAAAAATCCCGCTGGCAGGATCGCCGGCGGGATTTTTCGTATTTTGATAAGGGCGGCGGGCTATCCTAGTCGTCCAGTACACGCTGGTTTTTACGGAATAACAGGGAAATGCACCAGATCCCAGCAATCGCCACCAGTGTGTAGATAATCCGGGCAAAGATGGAACCTTGTCCGCCGCAAATCCAGGCAACCATATCAAAGCCGAAAATACCAACCAGCCCCCAGTTAATCGAGCCGATAATCGTGAGTAATAATGCAATACGGTCAAGCATAGGATCAATCCTCCAGAGCTCCGCCGTTTCCGGCGGGATTTTTATCACATCCCTAGTATCTGCCTGTGTTTCTTTTTTTATTCAAAAAGAATATGGTAAAAATCAGAAAATATCTGGAGGATGGAGGCGATAAAATCCCAGAGAGTTTCCAACCTATGGTTGAATCACTTGAATTCAACCAGCAGTTCGTTCAAAAAAGGGACGGTCGGGTATATTGTTTGAGAAGAAAGGAGAAAACAGAATGAACCAAACAGAAATTGGCAAATTTATTGCAAAATGCCGGAAAGGGAAAAGCTTAACCCAAGCCCAGTTGGCAGAACGATTGAATATTACCGACCGGGCTGTATCCAAATGGGAAACGGGGAAAAGTATGCCCGACTCATCGATTATGCTGGAGCTTTGTGAAATATTGGGTATCACTGTGAACGAGCTCTTCAGCGGGGAGGAAATAGGAATGGAAAATGTTCAAAAGAAAGCGGATGAAAATTTGATTGCTTTGCAAAGAAAAGATGAAAGCGGTAGGATCAGGAATAAGATGCTTTCAGTCCTTTTTTCGGGCGTATTTTTAATAGGGATGATGGTATGCCTTATTTGCGACGCGGCAATATCCGGCCGGCTGACCTGGTCGCTCATACCGGCCAGCTCGATTATTTTTGCATGGGTACTGCTTTTCCCGACCTTGGCCGCGGGGAAAAGAGGGCTTGTTCTGAGCTTAGTATCCTGGAGTATTTTTATCGTTCCCTATTTATTTGTACTCAGCCGTTTGACCAACACTAGAGGGGTATTTTCCATTGGTACGGCAATGGCGGCCATTTCAACCGTATTTCTGTGGCTGGTTGCCGCGGTCTTTAACCGGGTTGGAAAAACCAGGACATGGATGGCTTGGGGGATAACCTTTTTATTAGCGGTTCCGTTTCTATTTATCATCAACATTGTGCTGTCCAAAATGATTGCGGAACCGATTCTGGATTTATGGGATCTGCTGACGATATTTGTGCTGCTGATATTAGCATTTGCTGCTTTTGTTTATGATATCATGAAGAGAAAGAAACCGATGAAATAGGGGAAAGAAACCAATTCGTACAAATTTGGAGGAAATATGCTGATCAGGAATTATATCGAAAGCGATGAATAGGAGCGGCTGAGATGCCGGGAAAATCATTGGCTTGATCGAGGTTGAAATTGAACCGGAAGCAGGGAGCCTATGCGTGGCGGGCAGGGAAAGCGGGGCAGTCATTTGGCATTTGGCTGTGCTGCCGGAATATCGTCGGAACCATGTTGCCGTTTCCCTGTGGGAAGAGGTGAAGAAACAACTGAGCAGGAAAGGGATCCGGTATTGCGAAGTTTGGACGCAGGAGGATGAGGCCTCCAACTGTTGGTATCTATCGCAGGGCTTTCACAATATCCAGGATCGGAATTGGCTAAGGTGTTATGCGCGGCCTTCTCAAGCGGATTGGTTTTTGAACCGGGAAAACGTCGGCGAGATCTATGGGGTTGAGGAAATGATCTTTGAGGTAACCCCTTCCAGGCGTCAGGAAATCGAGGCATATTGTTACCGGATCGATGAGGTCAGGCTATACGCAATGGAACTGGAAAGATGAGGAGGTGAGGAAACATCTGCACAACGTAGAAGGGCCTGTACTTCTCATAGAAAGGGATATCGCATGGGCAAAAAGAAAAGTATTTTTTAGCAATCGGGTTTGCAGAGACGATGCTGGGGGTCTAAAAAAGGGCCGGTTCTTACCGATAGGAAACATAGTCCTTTATCGCCCGCCGTTTTGTATGATTTTCTGAAGGCTTGGCATCTGCATATCCCATCACCAAAATGGCGGCAGGCTCAATATTATCCGGCAGCTCAAATTCAACCCTGACGGCTTCCGGAATAAAATACATAACCCAGGTGGATCCTATGCCAAGCGCCGTTGCTTCCAGCATCATATGCGTTGCCACGATACTGGCGTCTATATCGCCGCTGCTTTGATGGTCATAGGTTCGTTTCCAGCACTTTTCTTTGTCATAGCAGATAATAAAAGCAAGGGGCGCCTGATAGTGGCATTCCGTACATTTTTTCAAGGTCTGGAGCCCCTCGGGCGATTGGATCACGAGGATTTCCTGCGGCTGGTTGTTGTGGGCGGTCGGCGCGGCGCTTCCCGCCATAAGGATCTGGTCGATCATGGCTTGAGGGATCGGCTCCTCCTTGAAATGCCGCACCGAATATCTTTTTTTGCTAATTCTAAAAAATCCATGTTCTTTTCCTTTCTGCAATGGGGTTTATTCTAAAAAACGGATGGCGCGTTCAACTGCCGTTTTCAGCCGTTCTTCGGTATTGGCATTCCCAGCGCTCCGGTAGTCGAAGGTCATGGTAAAGTCATGGACATCTTCCCGCAATGCGGCGGCATCTGCCTTGACTTTCTGGGTGAGCGGGCCTATGAAACCGGCCGCTTGCTTCCGGTTCAGGCTGGATTCTGCTTTCCGGCAAAGCTGGATATAATGCCGATAGCAGAAATAGTCCTGCCCGAGCAGGAGCTGCCGGAAATCTTCATCTGTGGTAAACAGCTTGACGGCGGTTCCCAGCATTTTGTCCAGAGCGGCGGCAATCTCCTTGCAGACAAAGCAGGTTTCGTCCGGGCTGGGCTCCCCTTTTTTGAATTTGTGGGGCATATGCTGTTCCATCAGCTCGTCCAGATGGGTTTCCAGCATCAGCGCCAGGGAGAGGCGGTTCTTTTGGGAAGACAGCTGGCTAAAATGCTTTTGGCAGAAGCCGTAATGGTTGGTTTGGATCCGGATATCCGGCTCCATCATGGCGGCCCCCATGATATATTCGGTACAGCGGGACTCCAGCAGTTCCTCCAGCCGGCAGACAGGGCAGCCGCATTTGGGGGCGAATACATCGTTTAACGGGATGGTGCAAATGGATTCTCGCATCTTGAAAAACCTCCTGTAATCAAGTATAATAAATGAAAGTTTGATAAAAACCGGCAGCGTTTGCTTGCTGGAACGGGGATAAAGGAGATTGAGAGGATGCTGCGGCTGGAACAGCAGGGAAAAGACCTGATTTTGCATATCACGCCCCAGGAATTGGACTTTGGCATAACGTTGGACTGCGGACAGTGCTTCCGGTTTTCCCGGATTTCCGGGACAGTAACGCGAGGGATTGCTCAAGGGAGGCTGTTGGAATTGGAGCAGCAGCCCGGCTGGGTACGGATAAAAGATATGGATGAAATGGAATTCCGGCGGGACTGGGTTCCTTATTTTGCACTGGATACCGATTATGCGGCCATTCATGCGGCATTTGCAGAGGACGACACGCTCCGGCAGGCGGTGGGTTATGCACCGGGAATCCGGGTACTCCGGCAGGACCGCTTTGAAACCCTGATCTCCTTCCTGATTTCCCAGAACAACAACATCCCCCGGATTAAAGGGAGCATCGAACGGCTTTGCCGGAAATGGGGAGAAGAACTGGGGGAGGGGATTTATGGCTTCCCTACGGCGGAACGGCTGGCGTCCTGTGGGCTGCCGGGGCTTTCCAAGCTGGGCTTGGGCTACCGGGACGGTTATCTGCTGGATTGCGCCCAGCAGGTTGCGGCCGGAAAGCTGGATCTGGATGCCGTCAGCCGGATGGAGCTTCCGGCGGCGCGGGAAGAACTGCGGAAAATCAAGGGCGTTGGCCCGAAGGTGGCGGAATGCGTCCTGCTGTTTGGGTTCGGGCAGATGGCGGCATTTCCGGTGGATACCTGGATTAAAAAGGTGCTGGCGCGTTATTATCCGGCGGGCTTTCCGGCCCGGCTGGCCTCTCATGCCGGGATTGCCCAGCAGTATCTGTTTTATTATATCCGCAGCCAGGAAAAGGGAGCTTCCTGAATTGGTTTTATAGCCAGCGCAGTTGAAAAGAAACTCATGGGTTTCTTTTCAACGAACCGCCGCCAAGGCGGTTCGAATCGCAAAGCGGCTTGTGGTGGACTTCATAGTCAAAACACGGTCCATGAAATGGCCTGGCGGGCTTTGCCCGCCTTGAAAATCGGTTGCCGATTTTCAAGTGTTTTGACTATATTATATCAGAACAGCAGGATTTTGTGAAGAAAAAACCGGCTTTTATCCCGGTTAAAATAAGAAAAAGTTGGAAGCGGTTTTACAGCTGAAATTCGGAAGGCGCACTGTATAAATTTTTCCGTCCGGCAAATACTAGTTTCACGAATCAATGAACAGTCCCTGAAAAACGGGTAAGATAGGTTAATGGAGGAATGAAACATGAAAGCAACCGGTATTGTCAGACGTATTGACGACCTTGGGCGTGTGGTAATCCCCAAAGAGATCCGCCGGACGATGCGGATCCGGGAAGGGGACCCGCTTGAAATCTATACGTCGAACGATGGGGAAGTCGTATTTAAAAAGTATTCCCCGATTGGAGAAATTTCCGCGTATTCCAGTATGTATGCTGAGGTTTTGACCAAAACGGGAGGGCTTCCAGTGATTGTCTGCGATAAAGACCATGTGGTATCTGTAGCGGGAATCCCGAAAAAAGAGCTGCTGGAACGCCGGATTGCGCCGGTAATGGAAGACTTGATGCAGAACCGCAAGAATATCGCGTATACCGATACGGCACAGGAGCGGATCCGTCCGGTGGAAGGGGTGGACCGTTATGCCGTGGCCAGCTCTCTGATCGTAGTGGCCGGGGATGTTGTAGGGTGCATGGTGTTCCTTTCAGGTGACGCGGATTCTAAAGCGAATGAAATCCAGATCAAGCTGATTTCGGTGGCGTCCAACCTGCTGGCTAAACAGCTGGAGGAATAATACTATTTCTTGATAAAAAGATGTTAATCTTTTTATCGCGGTGTGATACGCCGCCGTGCCCGAGGCGCACCAAGAAAAGTATTTGAAACATTCCCGGCGGCTGTGCCACCGGACCGCATTCTGCGGCCCAATAAAATGACTGCATCGTTTTATTGAGAATTAGTATAAATCCGGCCTGAAATTACCGGAAAGACGGGAATTTTTCAAAAAAGCCTTGATTTTGCCAAAAGGCTGTGCTATAATCAATTACAGTAAAAATAAGGAAAGTGAGAAAGACTGAGGAACGCCTCAGTCTTTCGTTTGTTATGAACTGCATTTTGCGGGGTTCTGGCAGGAAAGAAGAGGGCGTTTGCGTGAAAAAAAGCGGAAATAAGACCACAGCCATCGTAATGGAGCTGGCAAAGCCAATTGCAGAGGAACTGGGGCTGAAAATCTGGGATATTCGGTTTGAAAAGGAGGGGGCAATGTGGGTTCTCCTGGTCGTGATTGACAAGGAGGGCGGTGTGTCGATCAATGACTGCGAGGCGATGTCCCGCCCGCTGGATAAAAAGCTGGACGAGGTTGATCCTATTGAGCAAAGCTACTGCCTGGAGGTCTCCAGCGCGGGGATCGAGCGGGAACTGACCCAGGACTGGCATTTTGAGGCCTGCCGGGGCGAGCAGGTACTGCTCCGCCTGATCCGTCCTTACCAGGGGGAGCGGGAGTTCCAGGGTGAATTGCTTGGCCTGAAGGACGGCGCGGTGCAGCTCCGGATTGGGGAAGAG
Organism: uncultured Clostridia bacterium; assembly: GCA_947363605.1. Lineage (GTDB taxonomy): Bacteria > Bacillota > Clostridia > Oscillospirales > Ruminococcaceae > Paludihabitans. The sequence continues at coordinate 6,631 of CANAQK010000054.1, forward strand.
GAATTTTCATTTTCCAAAAGTGACACGGCCTTTGTCCGTTTATATGCAGACTTGTTTTAGATTCCCGGCTGCCAAAAGAGGCAGGGGACAGAAAGGGATGGATGGAAAAAATGATGAACAATAACGAACTTTTTGACGCTTTGGAGGCGCTGGAGGAGGAAAAAGGGATCCGCGCCGCAGCAGTGCTGGACAGCATCAAAAACGCCATTGCGGTAGCAGTTCGGAAATACTATAATGTAGGCGAAGATAATGTCGAGGTGGACATTGACCCGGTTGAGCAGCATTTCCGGGTCTGCATCGTAAAGGATATTGTCGAGGAAGTCGAGGACCCGCAGACCCAGATCCATATTGATGAAGCGCTGATAAAAAATAAACGCGCCAAGGTCGGCACCCGGATGAATATGAAGCTGGATACCCGGCAGATCGGCCGGATTGCGGCTTTATCGGGGAAGAACCTCATCCATCAGGGGATTAACGATGCAGTCAAAGCCCAGCTGATGGAACAGTATCAATCCAAACTGCATGAAGTCGTCCTGGCGAAGGTGCTCCGGGTGGAGCCGCGTACCGGGAATGCCTCTCTTCAGATTGACAAGAATGAGGCGGTCCTTTTCAAAAATGAGCAGATACCGGGCGAGGAGATGCACGAGGGAGAAACAATCCGGGTTTATGTGAACGATGTGGTGGCCACGGAACGGCGGTGTACCATCAAGGTTACCCGGATCCATAAGGATATGGTCAAGCGTTTATTTGAACGGGAAGTGCCGGAGATTTTCGACGGGACGGTCGAGATTAAGTCCATTTCCCGGGAGCCGGGTTCCCGGACCAAGATGGCGGTCTGGAGCAAGGACCCGAACGTGGATGCGCTGGGCGCCTGCATCGGCCAGAACCGTTCCCGTGTGACCAGTATTATCAACGAGCTGCACGGGGAAAAAATCGACCTGGTCAAATACAGCGAGGATCCGGCGGAATTCATCGCGCAGGCGCTGGCGCCCTCTGATGTCATCCGGGTGGAAATTCTCAATCCGGAGGAACGTACCTGCCGGGTTATTGTCCCGGATCATCAGCTTTCCCTGGCGATTGGGAACAAGGGTCAGAATGCCAAACTGGCGGCGCGGCTGACCGGTTATAAGATTGACATCCGGCCGGAAAGCCAGATGGAGGAAATCGACCGGGAAGAGGCGGAACGCCAGGCAGCAATGGCATCTGAGGCTGAAGCAGAGGAAATGGAAGAAACGCTGGATGAAGCAGAAATGCTTCCGGAAGCAGAGAAGCCGGCTGTGGAGCAGGAAGCTGATGAGGCAGAAGCGCTGGAGCCGGATGAGGAAGAAGCCGGAGGGATGTAATGCAGACCAGAAAGATACCTCTTCGCCGCTGTACCGGCTGCGGCGAAATGAAACCGAAAAAGGAGCTGATCCGGGTAGTCCATAATAAAGAGGGAGAAACTTCCCTGGATCGGACCGGCCGGAAAGCAGGAAGGGGCGCGTATCTTTGCCCTTCGATGGAGTGCCTTCGGCGGGCGCGGAAATCCCGCGGGCTGGAACGCGCTTTTTCCTGCCGGATCCCGGAGGAGGTTTACGACGGGCTGGAACAGGAGTTGGCTTCGGATGAATAAGCTGCTCCAGGCGTTGGCGCTCTGCCGCCGGGCGGGTAAGCTCAGCCTGGGCTTTGATCCAGCCTGGGAAGCGGCGGAGAGTGGAAAGGCTGCATTGCTGATCTGTTCCGCTGGCCTTTCGGACAATACCAAAAAAGAAATCTGGTTTTTAAGCAGCCAAACGGGGCTCCCCCTGATCGAAGTGCCCGCCACGCTCGACGAGCTGTGGTACATATTGGGCAAGCGGGTCGGCGTGCTGGCCGTGACGGATCCCTCCCTGGCACGGAAAGTGGAGGAGGCCGCTGCTTTAGAACCTGAGCGATAAACCGCCGCGTGGAAAACAGTGGCGCGCCATTCGGGCAGCCCTCCCCGTGGGGAAGGCACCCATCCAAGAAAGGAACTGAAACGAGTTATGATAGGACCAAAATATAAATTGAGCGATGTCGCAAAAGATTTGGGCGTTTCGGTCGGCGAACTGGCCGAACTGCTGTCGAAATATGATAACACACCGAAAAAGGCGGCAACCGCACTGACGGAAACCGAACTGAATCATATTTTTGAGCATTATACCCGCAAGCATGAGGTCAAGGATTTTAACGACTATTTTGCGATGCAGGACCAGAAGCCGGCTCCTGCAGAAGCTAAACCGGAGCCTGCCAAAGCCGAGAAGAAATCGGCTCCGGCAGGAAAAATGCCGGGAAAATCCGCCCCTGCCCCCAAGCAGGAAAACAACCGCCCTGCACGCGATCAGTATGCGGGGAATAATGCGCGGCCGCCCAAACCAGCGGCAAAACCCAAGCCGCAGCCGAAAAACAACGGCTTCCAGCCGGCTCCAGCTGTATCGGCAAAACCGGCAGCATCAGCGGCGTCTGCGGCTCCGTCCGCACCGGCGAAAGAAAACATCGTGCGCCATGTCGATACCCGTACAGTAGAGATCAATCTGGACAAATACAATGAGCGCTATGAACAGATTGCGCCTCAGCAGCCCCGCCGGAACGAGAATCTGCAGCGTAAACAGAAAATCAATCAAAAATCCCAGCAGCGCGCGAAACAGAAATATTCCAATAAAAAAGAAACCGAAGCCCAGAAGCTCCAACGGCTTGCCCTGGAACGCGCCCGCAAGCAGCAGCTGAAGGTGCTGATCCCGGATGAGATCGTCGTTTCAGAGCTGGCTTCCCGTCTGAAGGTCAATGTGGCTGAGGTCATCAAAAAGCTGATGGGATTGGGCGAAATGAAGGGCCAGAACGATTTGCTGGATTTCGATACCGCTTCCCTGGTTGCGGAGGAGTTGGGCGCTAAGGTCGAAAAAGAAATCGTGGTTACGATTGAAGAACGCCTGATTGACGACAGTGAGGACGACAGCACCAACCTGGTCCGCCGGAGCCCGATCGTGGTCGTTATGGGGCACGTTGACCATGGTAAGACTTCTTTGCTGGACAAAATCCGCCATTCGGATGTTACTTCTACCGAAGCAGGCGGTATTACCCAGCATATCGGTGCGTATACCGTAGCGATCGACGGAACCCCGATCACCTTCCTGGATACGCCCGGCCACGAGGCGTTCACAGCCATGCGCGCGCGGGGGGCAGCGGTGACGGATATTGTTATCCTGGTTGTTGCGGCGGACGACGGCATCATGCCTCAGACTATCGAGGCGATTAACCACGCCAAAGCGGCGAATGTTTCCATTATTGTCGCGATCAATAAATGTGATAAGCCCCATGCCAACCCGGATAAGGTTATGCAGGAGCTGACCGAATACGGCTTGGTCCCGGAGGAATGGGGCGGTGATGTCATCTGCTGCCGGGTTTCCGCACTGACCGGCGAAGGGATTCCGGAGCTGCTGGAAATGGTCAACCTGACGGCGGATGTGGCTGATCTGAAAGCCAACCCGAACCGCCGTGCCAAGGGTACCGTTGTTGAGGCCCGGCTGGATAAGGGCCGCGGCCCTGTCGCTACCCTGCTGGTTCAAAACGGCACCCTGCATACCGGGGATGTATTGATCGCGGGTGCGAGCGTGGGCCGCGTCCGGGTAATGACGAATGACAAAGGGGCAGTCGTTACCGAGGCAGGCCCCAGTGTTCCGGTTGAGATTACCGGCCTGGCTGAGGTCCCGGCAGCGGGCGATATCTTCGATGCTGTTGAGGACGAACGTCTGGCGCGCGAGCTGGTCGACCAGCGAAAATACAACCAGAAGGAAGAGCAGTTTAAACAGTACCAGAAGGTTACGCTTGACAATCTGTTCAGCCAGATTGAAGAGGGCGGCATGAAGGAACTGCCCATTATTGTGAAGGCTGATGTCCAGGGTACCGCCGAGGCGGTGAAGCAGTCCCTCGAGAAACTGACGAATGAAGAAGTCCGGGTCCGGGTTATCCATTACGGTGTCGGTGCGGTCAATAAGACCGATGTCATGCTGGCGCAGGCTTCCAGTGCAATTATCATCGGGTTCAATGTCCGTCCCGACCAGAATGTCCGGGATTCCATTCAGGATGACGATGTCGAGATCCGCCTCTACCGGATCATTTATGACGCGATTGATGATGTCAAACAGGCGATGAAAGGGATGCTTTCTCCGAAAACCCGCGAAGTGGAGCTGGGCCGGGCAGAGGTTCGCCAGGTCTACCGGATCACCGGTGTGGGAAGCGTAGCCGGCTGCTATGTGCTGGAGGGTAAAGTGGCGCGTTCTGCATTGATCCGGGTTGTCCGGGATGGGATTGTGCTGGTCGAGGATAAGATCGATTCGCTGAAACGCTTCAAGGACGATGCCAAAGAGGTCATGTCCGGTTATGAATGCGGGATCGGATTGGAGAAATACAACGATATCAAGGAAGGCGACATCTTTGAATCCTTCATCATTGAGGAATACCGGGATTAAAGGGCCGAAACCGGCCTTGTTAGGAGGAAATTATGTCATCCATTAAAATCAGCCGTATTACGGAGGACATCAAAAAGGAATTGACCCTGATCTTCCGGGAAATCAAAGATCCCCGGGTTTCCAAGATGCTGAGCATTATCAAGGTGGATTTATCCAACGATCTTTCCCACTGCAAGGTATATGTCAGTGCGATTGAGGGCCGGGAACAGACGGAGGAATCTGTCCGGGGGCTGAAAAGCGGCGCCGGGTATATCCGCCGTGAGATCGCGGCGCGGCTTCATTTGCGCAAAGCGCCGGAATTTCACTTTATCGGGGACGATTCGATTGAGTACAGCGCCAACATCAACCGGATTTTGGCGGATGAGCAAAAGGCACGGCCCTTCCATGAGGAACCGGAACTGAAATAGAAAGGACATTCGCTCCGCAACGGCTGTCAGTCTTTGCGGAGCGAATTTATAGGTGAAATAAATGATGATTGACGTTGAGCAGGCGGTAAAACGCCTTTTGCAGCAGGACCGGGTCTGTATTTTGGCTCATGCCAGCCCGGATGGGGATACCCTCGGCAGTGCATACGGCCTTTATTACGCCCTGCGGGAGCTGGGCAAGCAGGCGCGGGTACGCTGTGCCGATCCGGTGCCTTCCCAATATGCCCATCTTTGCCGGGAATACCGGGAGGAGGATTTCGAGGAAGGATTTGTGATGGCGGTCGATGTTGCCGCTCCTAATCTGTTGGGAAGCCTGGAAGCTGTGTATGCCGGCCGGATCCAGCTTTGCCTGGACCATCACCCGACCAACGAGGGCTATGCCCAGGAAAGCTGCGTCTGGCCGCAGGCCGCGGCAACCTGCGAGCTGGTTTATGAGGTCGTGCGCCTGCTGGGAGCGCCGGTGACGCCGATGGTCGCAGACTGCCTGTATACCGGAATTGCAACGGACAGCGGCTGCTTCAAGTATCCCAGTACCTCCCCGCAGACTCACCGCATGGCCGCCCAGCTGATGGAGGCTGGGGCAGACTACCGCCGGATCAACGAGCGGCTGTTCGATACCAAAACCAAAGGCCGGATCCTGGTGGAGCAGGCAGTGCTGGATTCTATCCGTTTTTTTGCCGGGGATCGGATCGCCCTGATTTCAATCCCTCGTTCCCTGCTGGAACGCACTCGGGCGGCGGAAAGCGATCTGGATGGCTTGGCCGCTCTCCCCCGGATGATTGAAGGGGTGGATATTGGCCTGACCCTTCGGGAAAAGGAGGAGGGCGTTTGGAAGGTTTCGGTTCGGACCGGAAGCAGGGCAGATGCCAGTGTCCTCTGTGGGAAATTCGGCGGAGGAGGCCATGCGCGGGCGTCGGGCTGCTTGATCCGCGCCGGTTATGACGAGGCTGTGCGGATGCTGACAGAAGCGGCCGAACAGCTTCTGGAACCGCTGGAGTAGGGAGGCTGTATGGACGGAATACTTTGCATCAACAAGCCGAAGGAATATACCTCCTTTGATGTGGTGGCACGGATCCGCGGCATGAGCAAAACCCGGCGGGTCGGGCATTCCGGCACGCTGGATCCGATGGCGACCGGCGTACTGCCCGTGTTTATTGGGAATGCGACCAAAGCCTGCGACCGGATGCCTACCGACACCAAAAGCTATACGGCGGATTTCCTGTTTGGAAAAACCAGTGATACGCTGGATATTTGGGGGACGATTCTCAGCGAGCAGGTGTCCCGGGTGACGGAGGACGAATTGCGTAGATATCTTCCGGAATTTCGTGGGGAAATCGTCCAAATCCCGCCAATGTATTCGGCGGTGCGGGTCAATGGGCAGCGGCTTTACGATCTGGCGCGGCAGGGAAAAGAGGTGGAACGCCAGCCCCGGACAGTATTTGTCCATCATTTGGAGCTGCTCTCTTTTGATGGGGCTTCTCAAAGCGGCCGGTTGGAAATCTCCTGCTCCAAAGGGACCTATATCCGAAGTATTCTCAATGATCTGGGCAGCCGGCTGGGAGTCGGCGGGATTATGACAGGGTTGGTGCGTACGGCGGCAGGGCCGTTCAGTCTGGCAGACTGCATCACCCTGGAAGAAGCGCAGGCTCTGACAGAAGCTGGGCGGCTGGAAGAACGTCTGCTGCCGGTGGACCGGCTGTTTGGATCGCTGCCGGAAATCCGGCTGAATGAGGTGCAGAGCCGGAAATTCAGGAACGGGGTCCGGCTGGACCTGAACCGTGTCCGCTGCCGGCCCGGGGAGGGGCTGCACCGGGTTTATGCACAGGATAGGGTGTTCCTTGGTTTAGCGCGAAGCTGTCCCGAAGAAGCGTTGCTCCGTATTGAGAAACTGTTTGTCTAGGAGGGGGATTCGTGCAGGTTTATTATAATCTGGAAAAAAGCCTGGAAGAAACTGCGGTAGCCTTGGGTTTTTTCGATGGTGTGCATACAGCTCACGCGGAGGTGATTTACGGTGCGCGGCAGCCAGGGCTGGTTTGGAGTGTACTGACTTTCCGGATAAGCGAAGGCGCCCCGGCGAATAAAAGCGGCTTGGAGCTGATCCTGCCGGATGCGCAAAGGCTGGAGAGGCTGGAAGCGCTTGGTGTGGAGCGGGTCTATTTCCCAGCATTCCGTGAAATGGCCGGGCTTTCCGCAGAGGATTTTTTCCGTAGGATCCTGATGGATAAGCTTCACGCCCGGCGGCTTTCCTGTGGATATAATTATACGTTTGGACAAGGCGCGGCAGGGGATACCGGGCTTTTGCGGCGGCTTTGCGCCGGGCAGGGGATCGAGCTGAATATCTGTCCCCGGCTGGAGCGGGATGGGGAACTGGTCAGCTCCAGCACTATCCGTGAGCTGCTGGGTGCAGGACGTATTCCGGAGGCGAATGCACTGCTGGGGTACCGGTACTATATCCTGGGGGAGGTAATACATGGGCGCAGCCTGGGCCGGACATTGGGCTTTCCAACTCTGAATCAGGTCCTTTCCCGCCCTTGTGTCGTTCCCGCCCATGGGGTATACAACAGCGTGACCTGGGTTCGAGGGAAGCGTTACCGCAGTATTACAAATATTGGGGTGAAACCGACGATTGAGGGGGAACGCGCCCCGTTGGCAGAAACCTATATGCTCGGGGCGGAAGGGGATTTCTATGGGGAAACCGCCCGGGTGGAATTGCTGGAGCATACCCGCCCGGAACAGAAATTTTCCAGCGTGGAGGAACTGCGCGAAATCGTGCAGCGGGATATTTCCCGCCGATGATCTTTGTTTTATAGTCAACGCACTTGAAAAGAAGCCAATGCTTCTTTTCAACACTGCGGCAT
>CANAQK010000055.1 GCA_947363605.1 uncultured Clostridia bacterium
TCCGGGTATCGATTTGAGGGTGTGCCGACTATAGTACAAAAAGGGCCGTGCGGCAAGGCTTTATAAGCCTTGCCGCACGGTTTTCAATCGTAATTATTACAGCACCTTGGCCAGGAAATCCTTTGTCCGGGGATGCTGCGGATTAGAGAAAAATTCCTGCGGCGTATTCTGCTCCACCACATTGCCGCCGTCCATAAACAACACCCGGGTAGCAACCTCACGGGCAAACCCCATCTCATGGGTGACAACCACCATCGTCATACCGGACTCCGCCAGCTCCTTCATCAGGCTGAGTACCTCTCCAACCATCTCAGGATCCAGCGCCGAGGTCGGTTCGTCAAACAGCATGACGTCCGGCTTCATCGCCAGTGCGCGCGCAATCGCCACACGTTGCTTCTGCCCGCCCGAAAGCATCGCCGGATAGGTGTCCGCCTTATCCGGCAGGCTGATTTTCTCCAGCAGCTCACGGGCATATTCCTCAGCCTCCTGCTTCGTTTGCAGCTTGAGTGTCACCGGTGCAAGCATAATATTCTGAAGGATGGTCAAATGCGGAAACAGGTTAAAATGCTGGAATACCATCCCCATTTTCCGGCGGACCAGGTCGATATCCGTCCCCTTTGTCGTGATATTCTGTCCCTCAAACCAGATTTCACCCGAGGAAGGCTGCTCCAGCAGGTTCAGGCAGCGCAGAAAGGTGGATTTCCCCGAACCGGACGGCCCGATTACCACCACCTTTTCCCCCTGGCGGATGGTTTCAGTAACTCCGCGCAGAACCTGGTTCTCCCCATAATTTTTACAAAGATCTTTAACCTCGATCACTGCGCGCCAGCCTCCTTTCAATCATTCCAAACAGCTTGGTCAGGCCGAAGGTCAGGATCAGATAGATCACAGCAACCGTAAACAGCGGGTACCAGGCGTTATAAGATGCGTTGCGGATCATATCCCCCGCTTTATTGAGATCCATGACCGCAATAAAGCTGGCCACCGAAGTTTCCTTAATCAGGGCGATAAACTCACTGGTATAAGTCGGCAGTACAGCCTTCACCGCCTGCGGCAGGACAATTTTAAGCATGGTTTGGGTGCGGCTCAAGCCGAGGGAACGTCCCGCCTCCGTCTGGCCAATATCCACCCCTTCGATGCCGGCGCGGATAATTTCGGTGACATAGGCGCCGGAGTTGATCCCAAAACCGATGATGGCAATCAACAGCTTATCCCAGCCCAGCGGCCCGAATACCACAAAAGCAAAAATCATCAGCTGGGTCGCCAGCGGGATCCCCCGGATCACCGTGGTATACACCCCGGCAACCCCGTGCAGGATCCGGCTTTTGGAGATTTTCATCAGCGCGAACAGGCAGCCCAGCAGGGTGCCGATCAGGATCGCGCAGACCGAAATCAGGATCGTCGTCCCCAGGCCCTGTGCAATCAGCTCCCAGCGCCCCTTCGCCAGCATGACGTCATAAAAATTCTGAAAAAACTGCATGAAGCAAATTCCCCTTTCCGTCCTTTCCCCGTCTGCAGTCCATCAGGCGGCAGGGAAGCTGCCGCCTGGAATGGGACTTAGAACCCGTATTCACAACCGAAAAACGCCATCTGACCAGGCCCTTTCCCGGCACACTGCGTTCATTTTTCTTGCCATACGTCAGTATGCCCGCAAAAAATCGCCTTGTCTGCCGGTAAAATCCCTCGGCCATCCGGCATCCCCGGCTATGAATACAGGTTCTTATTTTTTTGCGTCCGGGTTCTGGACAATAATGACCTGTGCTGAAGAATAATAAGACTCCGAGAAATCCACGTGCTGTTTCCGTTCTTCGGTCGCGCTCATGCCGGCCGCCGCAAAGTCGATATTGCCTGCATCCAGCGCGGAAAGGAGCGCGTCAAACTTCATATCCACAATTTCCAGCTTTTTCCCCATATCCTCTGCGATAGCCTGGGACATGGAAATGTCAAACCCAACAATATCGCTGCCTTCAACATATTCAAACGGAGGGAAAGCCGCATTCGTTCCCATTTTGATGGTTTCCGATCCCTCGGTGCCTTTGGCCTCCGGAATCACAATATTGCCGTCCGCCGGGATGAATGCTTGGCACAGCGCGTCATACTCCCCATTTTCCTTCATTTTGGCAATGGCTGCGTTGATGCTTTCCAGCAGTGCGGTATTGCCCTTCTTGACAGCAATCGCATATTCCTCGGTGGTAAGCGTCAGATCCAGGACCATCAAATCCGGGTTCTGTGCGACAATCGCTTTCGCCGGCAGTTCATCCAGCACAATCGCGTCGATCGCGCCGTTTTTCAAATCCAGCGCCGCATCCATACCGGAATTATACGAATTGAGCTTCACATCCTGTACATTCTCCTGTACCCAGGTTTCGCCGGTGGTACCGCCCTGCACGCCGACCTTCTTGCCAGCCAGATCGTCCCCACTCTGAATCGCTGGAGCGGCCGAGCCCTGCGCCGAATCAGACTGGGTTCCGCTCTGATCGCCGCAGCCTGCGAAGAGTGCCATTGACATCAATAAAGAGAGCATCACTGCTGTAAACTTTTTCATAAATCTTCCTCCAAACAGCCTTTTGGGCTTTTATTTGTGATCCGTTTGAATCCGTGTCTTTACTCTATCACAAAGAAAAGGAAAAAGCAAGAGGAATATTCAAAAAAATTGAATATTTATTCGATATGCAAAAGATTATCCAGCTTGTTTTGCATATTTATGCAAAATTCCATGTATATCTCCTGCGTTGGGTGCAAAAACCGGATCCATCGGCAGCAAAGCGCTTGCTGATTCAGATGGGAACAGTCCCCGCCATACATCGAATCCCCTGCCAGCGGATACCCCAGATAGGAAAAATGGACCCGGATCTGGTGTGTCCGCCCGGTTTCCAGACGGATGACCGCTTTCGCATAACCGCCGCCCCGCTGGACAATCCGATAATGCGTGACGGCCAGCTGCCCATCCGGTCGAACTCCCCGCTGCATCCGGTGAGGCTCCAGTTGGGCAATCGGCGCATCGATCCGCCCTTCATCCGGCAGATCTTCCCCGCAAAGGATGGCCACATATTCCTTTTCTACCCGGCCGGCCAGTTTAGCTGCTGCCAGCGCATTTTTCGCAATCAGGCAGAGCCCCTCGGTATCCCGGTCCAGCCGGTAAACCGGGCGGAATACTGCCCGGTCCTGTCCCTGCTCCAGCAGATGCCGGCAGAAAACATTCGCCAGGGTATCCTCCTGATGGTCCCGGGAAGGATGCACGGCCATAAACGGCGGTTTATGATAAAGGACCAGGTCCTCATCTTCATAGAGAATTGGGGCGTCCAAGCCTGGACGCCCCGGGCCGGCGGTCTGGCGGTCATCCTCCAGCCGGATTTCGATCAAATCCCCGGGGCGCAGCAAATCAACCATCCGAACCGGCTCTCCGTTCCGGCATATACTGCCCGGGCGGTGCTTGAGCCTAACCCGCATCCGACGCGAATAACCCTGCACCTGCCGCAGGTAATCCTGGAGCGGCCTGCCTCCCCATTCGGGAGGAATAGTATAACTCAGCCGGCGCATCACTTCCCCCCTTTCAGTTAAGCGCTGTCTGCTCGTTCCGGGCAAACAGCCGGCGTACCATCACCCGAAGCCCGCGATGCTCCGGCTGGGACAAGCCCTCATCCCCCGCCAACAGTTCCTCCGCAATCTGCTGGGCGCGGCGGAGAACCGCCAGATCCTCCACCAGGTTGGCCACCTTTAACGCAGGCAGGCCGTGCTGCCGAAAGCCGAAAAAGTCCCCCGGGCCCCGCAGCTTCAAGTCCTCTTCCGCAATTCGGAAGCCGTCGCTGGTTTCCGTCATGACCTCCAGGCGCTTCCGGTTCTCCTCCCCCTCGTGATCCGAAATCAGGATACAGTAGCTCTGCCAGCTTCCCCGGCCGACACGCCCCCGAAGCTGATGCAGTTGGGAAAGCCCAAACCGTTCCGCATTCTCGATCAGCATGACGTTGGCGTTCGGCACATCCACACCGACCTCCACCACCGTCGTCGCGATCAGGATCCGGATTTCCCCGGACTGAAAAGCCGACATCAGCCGATCTTTCTCTTTCGGCTTCAGCCGCCCGTGGAGGACGGCCATGGGATACTCAGCCAGCGGAGTGCGCTGAAGCTGTTCCAGATAGGCTGACGCTGAAACCAATTCGTTTTCCCCCTCCTCAATCAGAGGGCAGACAATATAGGCCTGCCGGCCTTCCTCAAGTTGTTTTTTCAGGAACCCGAGCGCCCGCGGACGTTTCTCTGAGGGAATCGCTTTGGTTTGGATCGGCTTGCGCCCCTTGGGCAGCTCCCGGATTACGGATACATCCAAATCCCCGTAGATCATCAGCGCCAGGGTGCGGGGGATTGGGGTAGCCGACATGACCAACAAATGCGGGTCCTGCCCCTTCGAAGCTAGAGCTGCCCGCTGTGCAACCCCAAAACGGTGCTGTTCGTCGGTAACCACCAGGCCAAGTGAAGCAAATGCCACATCCTCCTGTACCAGGGCATGGGTACCAATCACCACGCTGATCCGGCCTTCCCGTACCTCCTCCAGTAAAGCCTTCCGCTGTTTGGCCGTTTGAGAACCTGTCAGCAGGCCGCATTTCACTCCCAGCGGCTCCAGCCGACGGGAAAAGGTAGCGAAATGCTGGTCAGCCAGGATCTGGGTTGGCGCCATCACCGCCGCCTGATAGCCATTCTGATGGCAGGCGTAGCAGAGTGCCGCCGCGACCATCGTCTTTCCGGAGCCAACATCCCCCTGCACCAGCCGGTTCATCGGCACCGGGCGGGCCATATCCGCCAGGGAATCGGCAATCGCCGCGGACTGGCCCACGGTCAGCTCAAAGGGAAGCAACTCCAAAAAGGCGGAAAGATCGGTATCCTGGAGCCGGATACCGGTTTCACGCCGGTTTTTCCGGCGGAGCAGGAACATCCCCAGCTGAAGCACCAGCAGCTCCTCAAAAATCAGCCGTTCCCGTGCCAGGCGGAGCGCCTCCTTATTTTCCGGGAAATGGATGTTCTCAATCGCATAGCGCAGCTGGCAGAGCTTTTCCCGCTGGCGCAGGTCAAAGGGGATTGGGTCGCTTAAACGGTCTCCCCAGACCTCCAGCGCTTCCTTCACGTTCCCCTGTACCAGCTTGTTGCTCAGCCCCTCGGTCAGGCTGTACACCGGGCGGATCAAAGCCTGTTCCTCCGCTGGAATTATCAGCGGGGAATTCATCTCCCGCCGCAGGAGGGTGCCGGTGATTTTCCCATAAAAATAGTACTCCTCCCCCTCTTCTAAGGAGTCGAACTGGAACTGGGAGTTGAAAATGGTAATGGTCAGGTTGGTTTCCTCATCTGTCACATAGACCCGGAAAAGGGAAAGCCCCTTCCGGATCCGCTGTTCCCCCTGTTTGCGGTAAACCCGGGCGCGGATCGCGCAGGGTTCCCCCAGCTCCGCTTCCCGGATCGGGACGGGATTGGAAAGATCCAGGTAATCCCGCGGGTAAAAGGTCAGCAGGTCATAAATGCTGGAGATCCCCAGCTTGCGGTAAAGCGCCGCCCGCCGCCCGCCCACGCCCCGGAGCGCCTCTACCGAATCGGAAAGCTTCACGAGTGATTCCTCCTGACCACAATTTTTATTTCAACTATAGCATAAACGGGGAAAAAGAGCAACTTTACGGAAACCGGCCTGACCAGCATACGGCGCCGGCGTCTGTTTCTTTCATTCAATAAGGGCTGGTAACAGCCGGAATAAGCTTTGTCTATTTGTGAAAAAATAAAAATTTTTTTCAAAAGTTGCATCATTTCATGAAACCTTTCCGGGTTTTTACACCACTAATGAAAGGCCTTTTATTCATTCGTACTTCATCCAATATCAGGAGGTTCTTATGGGGTATAACATTCTTTGCTACAGCTTCAGCCAAAAAAGCGACGCGGACTCTGTCACAAACGACTGCAGGGCCGCTTTCGGCCTGCCTGCACAGACGGCTGCCCGTTCGGACGGCAAGTATCAGGTCGAAGTGACCGGCATCTCTGCCGAAAGCCGGGCGTATGCCATCAGCGCCGTCATGAGCCAGGCGAAATACAACACCGTCAGCGGCTCTACCCTGCTCAGCTACACCTATTCCACCCAGAATGACGCCAACCTTTGGAAAAACAACCTGCAAACCGCCTGCGGCGTGACCGCCACGGTTTCCGCCAAATCCGGAGGGTATCAGATCTCTCTTTCCAGCTCCAACGCGGCGGCCATCGGGCGGCTGCTGGGCAAGGCCCTTTACAATGAGGTGAAAAAAGAGGCCGGCAGCAAAAAGCTTCCGCTCCGGAATAATTACAGCTGGAACCAGTACCATACCGCTGTGACCAGCGCCATCAATGGTTCAACAAAAGGCTGTCTGTACTGCTGCGCCCTGTCGATCGCCAATCTGTACGGCTCCAAGGCCTATACGCCGCAGGAGGATATGAATGGCGACTTATATTGGGATGCTGGAGGATGGACAGGAAGAATGCCCGTAGGCTCGAAGGCTTTTGTCAACGGTGACACAAACTGCAATCTTTCTACCATTCTTTCTTCTGTTAAATCAGAAATTGATGCCGGCCGGTATGTCATTGTGAAGATGTATGACACTCGAACAGGCTATGATCATTATGTCGTCGCCTATGGCTATACCAACAATGCGGCTTCCCCCAATGATATTCTGGTGATTGATTCTTATGTGAAATCTTCTAATGGTACGACGAATTCTACACAAAAGGAGGGCTGCCTGATTTCCCTGGCGCAGTCCTATAAGAACAACAACAAAAACCAGTATGTTGGACTCCGTTACACCGGAACCAAATAAACCAGCCTACCCCGCAGGCCCGGATGATTCATCCGGGCCTTTTTATTTGTCCTTCCAGAGCAAATAAGGATCGAAGAGCCGCCCGTCTGAAAACTGCTGGATCCGCCAGCCATCGGGAGTACGGAGCAGTTCAACCGGATAAGAACAACGCAAAATTCTACCGTCTTTTACATAAGGATACATTTCCTGATACGTGCAGACCCGGTAAAAAAACACCCGATCCTCCGTCTGCTCCATCAGCTCGTACTCTTCTTCCACCCATTCGTGAGTTCCGACATTGTAGCCTTTACTGGTGTAAAGCCTTCCGTTTACATTCAGAAAAGAAACTCGTTTTTTACACTCACGGTTCAGATTATTCAAATCCGTAATCGCGTTGATGTCCCGGACGTCCTCCACCGCATTCATGCCGTTCAGCTCCCAGAAGCATTCCTCGGTATAAATCTCCAGGATCATCTTCTCGAAATCATCCCAGTTCCGATAAAGGCTTGTGGAAACCGGGCCATAAGGCCATCCGTATTTCCCCCATTCAATCTCATCTTCGCGATCCTTCCTGCTCAGCTCATCCCCCTCGGCATCGCTGATCGCGGGATCACGGAACTCGTCCCCGGCAATATCCGACGCACGGTTTTGGAACCAGCCATAGGTCCGTTCACCCCTTGCAAACAGCTCCTGCTGTTCCTCGTTCAGGAAGCTTAAATCCTGATAGACGTTTGTTGGCTCCCCCGGCTCGCTGGACTCCTCCGATGAGGGCTCCGCCTGGGAAGATACCTCCACCTGTGAGGAAGTTTCTGCCTGTGAAGAAGTTTCCGTCTGTGAGGAAGGAACATCCTCCCCCGTGCATCCTGCCGCGCCGAACGCCAGCAGAAGCGATAATACTAAGCACGCGATTTTTTTCATAAAAAGTCCTCCTTTGTATAGAGCAGAATTGCCTACCCCGCAGGCCCGGATATTTCGTCCGGGCCTTTTTATTTGTCCTTCCAGAGTGGATAATGATGGAAGAAATGTCCGTTCATAAACTGCTGGATCCGCCAGCCCTCAGGGGTGCGGAGCAGTTCAAACGGGAAGGAACAGCGCACGATTTCACCACCTGTTTCATAGGGATAGTTGTACTGATAAAAGCAGACCCGGTAAAAGAAAACCCGATCCTCCGTCTGCTCCATCAGCTCGTACTCTTCCGCTACCAATTCGTCAGTCCCAGTACCAATTCCCATCTGGGCGTAAAGCCTTCCGTTTACATTCAGAAAAGAAACTCGTTTTTTACACTCACGGTTCAGATTATTCAAATCCGTAATCGCGTTGATGTCCCGGACGTCCTCCACCGCATTCATGCCGTTCAGCTCCCAGAAGCATTCCTCGGTATAAATCTCCAGGATCATCTTCTCGAAATCATCCCAGTTCCGATAAAGGCTTGTGGAAACCGGGCCATAAGGCCATCCGTATTTCCCCCATTCAATCTCATCTTCGCGATCCTTCCTGCTCAGCTCATCCCCCTCGGCATCGCTGATCGTGGGATCCCGGAATTCGCCCCCGCCGATATCGGAAGGCGCTTTGCTAAACAGGAAAGAAACCTGTTCCCCTCTTGCAAACAGCTCCTGCTGTTCCTCGTTCAGGAAGCTTAAATCCTGATAGACATTAGTTGGCTCCCCCGGCCCGCCGGATTCCTCCGATGAGGGCTCCGCCTGGGAAGATACCTCCTGCGAGGAAGTTTCCGCTTGAGAAGAGGGCGCCTCCTCTCCCGTACATCCTGCCGCGCTAAGCGCCAGCAGGATTATCAAAATGATACTCAGAATCTTTTTCATATAAGTCCCTCTTTTCTTTATTTCGGCTTTGATCTATTACAGCATATGCTTTTTTTCAAAAGCTTTAACCCGCCAAAAGCCCTATTTCCAGACCCGGTACACTTCAAAAAGATAAATTTAATCCAGGCCGCCTTGGGGGATTTCCCCTGAGGCGGTTTCGTTTTCCTGATCTTTATAGTATTCCCCAGCGAAATCCTCGATCACCCAGCGGCCATCCTCGACCACGAGGGTATACCGCCAGGTAGTCGAATCGGAATCCCAATCAATCACCAGCTTGTGCATCTCCTGGGCAACCACCTTCGGCGCCATATTATCCAGATCATCAAGATATCCGTACATCTCAATATCCGGCGTAAAATACAGCTCCCCGTCCCATTCCCGGTAGCGGCTGTACCGCACGACCTGGCCGGCCGTCCGGCGGGCAAAATACCGGCTGAATATCGACGCAAAGGCTCCCTCAAACTCGGCCGCGGTTTGGAAATAGTTCAGCTTATACCAATTCTTCCCCTCCTCGACCCGGCAGTCCTCCGGATTGACGTTCACTTTCCAACCGAAAAAATAGTCCCCGATCAAGGTGTGAGCATCCTTCATCAGGCTTTCGAACATCTCGACAACCTCTTCCTCGTGCAGCAGATCCCCCGGCTTCGCATAGGAGATCGGATGAATGAAAGCGTCGTCCTGCACCTGGATTTCCTGGGTTCTCCGCGGATAGGAATAGACCTCTTTCGGCTGATAAACCTGCTCGGGGAGCGGCCGTTCTCCAGAATCGCTCTTTAATACCCAATATCCGTCCTGCTCCAGGATTTCGTAGATCAGATCCTCGTTTTCCCGGACAAAAAGACGGAAGGTAATGACATTTGTCATATGCGCCCGGATGACCAACCGTTTTTCCTCTTTGAGAATCGGAGTGATTTCCAGCGGGATTTTCGGTCCATAATTTGAAAGTATCCCCGCCTCTAATCGGAGATAGAGGCCGTCCTCCCGCATGAGGGACAACCCAGAAGCAAGAGCCTCGGCACAATCCCGGGAATACAGGCGGCTCAGAATATCCACCTCTTCCTCCAGGCTGTCATAATATTTGGCCTTGCCATAGTGGTACTCCTCCTGTTCGATCACCCTCTCCGGATCGTAGCCGATCTCATTTTTGACATAAACCCGGTCAAACCAGACCCAGCTGTCCTCGATCAGGCTTTCCCCGATGGCAGCGGCTTCCTCGTCGGTCAGCTGATCGCCCGGCTTGGCGTAGGGGATCGGGTGGATGAACAGGTCGTCCGTGAACTGGATCGGCTCCCCGCGCAGGCTTTCGATCAGTTCCTGCTGCGAGGGCTGCCCCGTCTGGAACGAAGCCTCCTCCTTAACGAAAGGAACCCCCTCTTCCTCGCATCCTGCCGCGCTAAGCGCCAGCAGGATTATCAAAATGATACTCAGAAGCTTTTTCATACAGATTCTCCTTTCAACAGCAGCATTCCGGGCCCTTTTACCGTTTGATTCCCTTTATTTCGGGGCTTAGCTCCAGCCGGCCGTCCGTAAACTGCTGGATCCGCCAACCCTCGGGGGTGCGGAGCAGCTCAATCGGGAAAGCAAACGCTTGGACATCCTGTTCCGAATGATAAGGATAGCAGTTTTGATAGGTACACACCCGGTAAAAGAACACCCGCTCCTCCGTCTGCTCGATCAGTTCATAATATTCACCAATCAGGCTGCCGTTCCCGGTATTGACACCTGTAGTGCCATAAAGCGTTCCCTGTACATTCAGAAAGGCCACGTACTCCTCACATTCACGGTTGAGATTGTTCAGGTCCTGGATATCGTTGATGTCCCGCACATCCTCCACCGCGTTCATGCCATTCATCTCCCAGAAGCATTCCTTGGTGTAGATGGATAGGATCATCTTCTCGAAATCATCCCAATTCCGATAAATGCTTCGGGAAACCGGGCCATAAGGCCATCTGTATTTCCCCCATTCAATCCGATCCTCAAAATCCTTTCTGCTCAGCTTCTCCCCCTCGGCATCGCTGATCGCGGGATCCCGGAATTCATCCGCTTCAATATCCTCCGCCCGGTTGCGGAACAGGGGGTAGGTCCGTTCCCCCTTTGCAAACAGTTCCTGCTGTTCCTCGCTTAAGAAATCCAGCTCCATATAGACGCTGGCTTCCTCCGCTGGTTCAGAGGGCGGCTCCGAGGAAGGCTTTTCCGGAGCCGGGAGAAAGACTGTTTCGCGTTCGATTCCCTTTATGGCAGGATCCGACTCCAGCCGTCCGTTTGCAAGCTGCTGGATCCGCCAGCCCTCCGGGGTGCGGAGCAACTCGATCGGGAAAGCATAGGTGCGGATCTCCTGGGATACTTTGTCGGGATAACCCTCCCCCTTATAGGAGCATATCCGGTAAAAGAGCACCCGGTCCTCCGTCTGCTCGACCAGCTCGTAATATTCGTCAATCAGGTCGAAATTTCTGTCTTTTTCCTCCGTATCGCAGTAAACCTTTCCATCTACATTCAAAAAGGCCGGGCGGCGTTCGCTCTCCTGGTCGAGGCTGCTTATTTCGTTGATCTCATCCAGGCTGTCCATATCGTTGGCTTCCCAGAAGAAGTCCTCTGTATAAACCGACAAAACCATCTCTTCAAAGGCGTCCCAGTCCCGATACCGGCCAACCGCGGGCTGATATAAACGTCCGTATTTTCCCCAGCTGATCTGGTGCTCCCACGGATTTTCAATGCCGCTCCCCATTTCATCGGAAGCCGGGAAGTCATCATCCAGGTCTTCCGCCCGGAAGAAGAAAAGGGAATAGAGCTGGTCCCCTTCTTTTAGCAATTCCCGCTGTTCCCGGGTCAAAAAATCAGCCTCCCGGCAAAGGCCGGATCGCTTTTCGGGGGCTGGGGTCAGTGCTGACGGGTGCTTGGTTCCTTTCCGCTCCGGATCCGGCTCCGCCTTTCCATTTGTAAACTGCTCGATCCGCCAGCCCTCCGGGGTACGGAGCAACTCGACCGGGAAGGCGTAGGTGCGGATCCCCCCGGATAGTTCACGAGGATAACCCTCCTTATAAGCGCACACCCGGTAAAAGAGCACCCGATCCTCCGTCTGCTCCACCAGCTCGTAATATTCGTCAATCAGGCTGCTGTTCCCATGATAAAAGCCGTTATTACTGTAAAGCCTGCCCTTCACGTTCAAAAAGGCCGGATAGAATTCACTCTCCCTGTTCAGGCTGTCAAGGTCTTGGATGTTATTGATATCACTAGGATCGTCAACCACGTTCAAGCCGCTTAATTCCCGGAAACCCTCCTCGGTAAAAACGGTTCGAACCATGGCTTCCATCTCTTCCCAGGTTGTATAGGAACCCCAAGTAGGATCATAGAAAAAACCCCGTTTCCCCCACTTGATCTGCGGCCCCAGCGGAAGCCTGTTCCCATTCTCATCGACTCCCTCTCCATCAGGAGCTGGGTACAAAAGATCCAGATTGTAAGCCCGGACAAAGAAAATCGTATAAATCTGATCCCCCTGCCCAAACAGTTCCCGCTGCTCCGGGGTCAAAAAGCTCAAATCCCGGTACACCCGGACGGCGTCTGCCGGATCAGAGGGAAACCCTGGCTGAAGGGAACCTTCTTCCCCCTTCCCGCATCCTGCCGCGCTAAGCGCCAGCAGGAGCGATAATAATAAGCACGCGATTTTTTTCATAAGAAGTCCTCCTTACCGCTTTTTTCAGTTATTTCAAATCCATTCCCAGCGCTGCGGCGCCAATCAGCCCAATCCGGCTGCCATCCAGCTCGGATAAGCCAAAAAATTTCAGCGATCGAAGCGTTTCGCCGGGACAGCGCTCCCGAACCAGCGCTTCTACCCGGGAAAGATATCGGGGGTCACGCGCCGCTCCGCCGCCGAATACCACCCGGTCGGGATTGAAAATCCCCATCAGGTTGCAGAGCCCAGCCCCCAGCCGAAGCACCGCCTGATCGGCCAGCCGGGCCGCCAGCGGATCCCCCTGCTCAGCCGCATCAAAAATTCCGGCTGAGTGCAGCCGTCCTTCCTCTTGGAACCGGGCCAACAGGGACTCCGGCTCCAGAATCAGCCCGGCCCGAGCCTCCTCGATCAGTCCGCCGCCCGAGGAAACCCGCTCCAAATTCTTGAAATCCTGCCCGCAGTTCAGGTACATATAGCCCACTTCCCCGGCATAATTATCCGCCCCGCGCAGCAGATGCCCCCCGTCGATCACGCCGGCGGAAAGCCCGGTTCCCAGATTGCAGTAGAGCAGGCAGCGCGCCTGTCTCCCCTGTCCGAACCGACCTTCTCCCAGCGTCGCGCAATGGACATCGTTATCCATCCGTACCGGGATCTGATAGCGTTCCTCCAGCAAACGCGCCATCTCCACCGGATGGCTGATCGGGATATTATAGGATTGAAGCCAGATCCCCCGATCCCCGTCAATATGCCCAACCGCACCAATGCCCAGGGTATCCGGCCGTGGAGAATCATTGGAAAGGAAATCGGCAATGGAAGAAAACACAGCCTCTTCCGCTTCCTCCTGTGTAGCTCTCCGCATCGGATATTTCTTTTCCCGCAGGATTTCCCCCTCACTGTTCAAAAGCCCGATCAGGATCTTTGTCCCGCCAATATCTACACCCATATGGATTTTCATCAAAATCGCCCTCTCTGATTGTCATCTGTCTTGGAAAAGATCATCTGTCTTTGGAAAAATTATACCATACCCTTCCTGCCTTTTCAATCTGGGCCTCCCAACTTCAAGGATTTTCCGCAAAGGGGAAGCCCCCTGTTTTCGGGGTGTTTTCGGCCTGTACAGAAATTCCCAGTCTAAAGTCCCTGTTCAAAATCCGTCTTCTGTGTTATACTTTCGGGGTTCCCGGACGGCTTTTTCCGCCGTCCAACGACCTCTTTGGAAAGGATCCGCGCTTTCAGCGGTTCTCCGGCTGACCTCTTTGAACCAATCATGCAAAAAAGGAGAATCTATCATGAAAACACGATTTCGGCTGGCTCCGTTTCAATCGGGGCTTTGCATCCTGCTGATCCTTGGGATGCTGACCGCCGGCGTAACACTGTTTTTCCACAGTGCCGCCCCGGCCTATGCTTCTGAGGAACAGCCACGGCCCCCTTCACTGGAAGAATCCCCCGGGCTTCCCTCTGCCAAAGAAAGCAGCAGTGAACCAGACGCTTCAGAGGAGTCCTCCGAAACCGGCGTTTCTTCCGAATCCCCTTCTTCAAAAGAAGCGCCGGCCTCCTCCAAACCAGAAAGCAGCCCTTCCAGCTCCGGCGGAAGCTCCTCCAAACCGGGAAGCGGCTCTTCCAGCTCCGG
>CANAQK010000056.1 GCA_947363605.1 uncultured Clostridia bacterium
AGCGCATTTTATGCGCGAACGGGCAAAGCCTGACCCTCAAATCGGCATCCGATTTTCAAGTGTGCCGACTATATCAAGAAATCGTATGAGAGCCTGTTCAAGAGCTCAGCGTGTACGGGATGGCGGAGGGATTTTTGGCCCGGCAAGGCACAAAAAAACGCAGGAATCCTTGCCGGATTCCGAGGATTTTGAACGCAGTCAGAGCGGAAAATACACCGCCAAGACCTACGCCGAGAGATTTTGAATAGGCTCTTATATCGGCAGCCAGGATTTTTTTTAAAACAGGAGGCAGCAGGATGGATTACCAACTGATCCGAAGCAACAGGAAAACCCTCGCATTGGTAGTGACTAGGGAGGGGAAACTGGAGGTACGTGCCCCGAAGCGGATTTCCAGGCAGGAGATCGACCGTTTTGTGGAAAGCCGGCGGGGATGGGCCCTCCGGCATCAGGAGCAGGCGAGGCAGCGGATGGCGGAACGGCCTGTCCTGCGTTATGAAATCGGCGGAAGGCTGCCTTTTTTGGGGCGGGAATATCCGGTTTTAGCGGGGGAAAAAGCCGGGTTTTCCGCTGAGGGTTTCCGGGTACGGGAAGACCGTCCGATAGAACCCCAGCTGATCCGGCTGTTCCGGGAGCTGGCCCGGAAAGAGCTGGCTGGGCGGATTGAGCGCTATGCCCATCGGGTTGGGGTTCGCCCGTCCGGGCTTCGGATTACCTCGGCGTCCACCCGTTTTGGCTCCTGCTCGGGAAAAAATAGCCTGAGCTTCAGCTATAAGCTGATCTGGGCGGCAGAGGAACTGGTGGACTATGTGGTGGTGCATGAGCTTTGCCATATCCGCCAGCACAACCATTCGGCTGCATTTTGGCAGGAGGTGGAAGCGGTCCTTCCGGATTACCGGCTCCGGGAACAGGCCCTTCGGGAGTTTGGACGGGTGTATTTTTAGTGTCCGGAAGGGGTCCTCTTTTTTGCCGGAACGAAAAAAAGGGTTGTGTTTCGCGATTTAACGTGTTATAATAAATCCCGTTATCAGCGAAGGAGGGGTTGTCCATGGCGGATTTGGCCCATGCACGGGAGGTCATCAACCGGGTTGATGCGGAAATGGCCGCGCTATTTGAGCAGCGGATGCAGGCAGTGGAAGAAGTGATCGCCTATAAGCTGGAAAACGGCCTGCCGGTCCTGGACACCGGACGGGAACAGCAGGTGTTGGAGCAGGGGCTGAAACGGATTCAAAACCCGGTTTATCGGGAATACTATCAGGAGTACCTGGTGCATCTGATGGGGCTGTCCAAGCGGTATCAGCGGCGGCTGGCCAATCAGAACCGGGTCGGCTATCAGGGAACCGAAGGCGCGTTTTCTTATTTGGCCTTAAAGCGGCTTTTCCCGGAGCAGGAGGCCCAGTCCTTTGTCACCTTTGGCGAGTTGGTTCGGGCGGTAATGTCCGGGGAGGTTTCCGCCGGGGTGCTTCCGTTTGAAAATTCCTATACCGGGGAAGTGGGGGAAGTCCTGGATTTGCTGTATGAATCCGAAGTGAAGATCACGCGGGTTTTTGATTTGCCGGTGAACCATCATCTCATGGCGCTCCCTGCTGTCCGCCTGGAGGAGATCCAGACGGTTTATTCGCATCAGCAGGCGCTCTCCCAGTGCAGCCGGTATTTGGACGAGCATGGCTTTGAGCGGATGGCCTATCCGAATACAGCATTGGCCGCACGGTATGTAGCGGAAACGGGCGACCGCAGCAAGGCGGCGATCGCCTCGCGGGAAACGGCGGAGCTGTATGGGCTGGAAATCCTGGCGGAAAATATCAATACCAGCGCGGAGAATACGACTCGCTTTATTGTGGTGGAGCCTGCATTTGCAGAAGAACCGGGGGACCGTTTCAGCATCCTGTTTACTGTCCGGCATGATGCGGGGGCATTGGCCGGGGCGATGCAGGTGATTGCCCGCCATGGCTTTAATATGGAGAGTATCCGTTCGAAATCCATCCGGAATGTCCCCTGGCAGTATTATTTTTATGCGGAACTGGTGGGGGACTGCCGCTCGGCAGATGCCGGGAAATTATTGGCGGAATTGAATGGGATTTGCTCAAGCTGCCGGCTGCTGGGGTCGTACCGGGCTGGTTCAAGGGGGATTTAGGATGAATAATATTCGGACAGCCGTGATTTATGGGGACAGTATCTCGACCACAGAATATGGTGAAGGCGGCTGTCAGGAGCTGATCCGGCAGGGATTGGGATTGGAGAAGGTCTATAACCATGCCGTTTCATCAAGCGGCTTGAGTGCTTCGACGCCGGATAGTTTGGTATCTATCCTTCAGGAGGAGCAGAACCGGCACCATGATGCCGACTTGATCCTGCTATGGCATGGGACGAACGATTGGTACTGGGGCGCCCCGCTGGGGGAAAGCGGCTCTAAGGATCTCGCCACCTTTACCGGGGCAGCCGAATTCGCGATCCGGACGATCCAGGAAAGCGCACCTCAGGCGATGCTTCTCTGGCTGATGCCGATGTATCGCCTTCAGGAGCCGTTTGGCTGCACTGTACGGGCGGAGGCCTGGGAAAATCCTAATGCGGCGGGGCATATTCAGGCGGATTATGCACGGGTGATTTGGGAGCTGTCCGGGAAATACTGCTTCCCGGTGCTGGATATGCGCCGCCTGACCGGCTTTAATGCTTACAATGCCCCAAGGTTCCTGCCGGATGGCATCCATCCCTCAAGGGAGGGGTATCTGCGGATTGCGGAGCGGCTGACCTCCTATATCCAAACATTCTAAACCGACCGAAAGGGGAATTAACAGATGGAACTTCAACTCAATTTAGCCGGCGGAGGATATTCGGTCTTTCTTGGTAAAGGGCTTCTTTTTGGGCTTTCTGATTTTATCCATTTAAATCGTAAAGTTTTTCTGGTGACAGACGACGGCGTTCCGGAAAAATGGGTGCAGGCCGTGCAGGCACAGTGCCCGGACTGCCATCTGGAAACGGTTCCCCAGGGCGAGGGGGCCAAGAGCTTCCCCGTTTATGAGCGTCTGTGCAGCCGGCTGCTGGAACTGCGGTTTACCCGGCGGGACTTGATCCTTGCGCTGGGCGGAGGGGTGATTGGGGACTTGGCTGGATTTGCTGCGGCGACTTATCTCCGCGGGATTGATTTTGTCAATATTCCCACTACCACCCTTTCCCAGATCGATTCCAGCATCGGCGGGAAGGTGGCAATCAATCTGGATGGGGTTAAAAACTGTGTCGGCGCGTTTTATCAGCCCCAGGCCGTGCTGGTGGACAGCGAGGTGCTGTCCACGCTCCCCGCCCGGCATTACGCGAACGGGCTGGTGGAAGCGGTCAAAGCCGGGCTGATCTACGACCCGGAGCTGTTCGAGCTTTTTGAACAGGGGGACGCTGCCGCCCATCTGGATGAAATTATCCTCCGCAGCCTGCGGGTGAAAAAAGCGGTTGTCGAGCAGGATGAGAAAGAATCCGGCCTGCGAAGAATTCTGAACTTTGGGCATACCATTGGGCATGGTGTGGAGAGTGTGTATGGTTTATCCGGCCTGTATCACGGTGAGGCGGTTGCCGTGGGGATGCTGCCAATGATTGAAAGCCCCGCCCTGCGGGAACGGACGGAGCGGGTGCTTCGAGGGCTGGGGATCAATCCCCGGATGCCTTATGACCCGGAAGCCGTTTATGAGGTGATGACCCGGGATAAGAAAACCCATGGCGGGCAGATTACCATCGTCACGGTGGCCGAGCTGGGGAAAGCCTGCTTGGAGGATGTCCCGATGGAAGCATTGAAATCCCGCCTGTGTGGAAAGGGGCCGGAAGGATGAAAAGTATTTTTGGCGATCAGATCCAGATCTGCCTGTTCGGGGAGTCGCATTCCCCGGCGGTGGGGGTCGTGCTGAACGGGCTGGCGCCTGGGATCCGGCTGGATTTGGAATTTATCCAAAGCCAAATGGACAAGCGCCGCGCGAAAGGACGGATTTCCACGGCGCGGCGGGAGGCTGATGAAGTCCGCTTTCTCAGCGGGTTTTTCAACGGGTATACGACGGGTACGCCCCTTTGCCTGCTGATTGAAAACCAGCAGACCCGGAGCGGGGATTATGAAGCGGCCAAATGGCTTCCCCGACCCTCCCACGCAGACTATACCGCCTTTGAAAAATACGGCGGCTTTCAGGACTACCGGGGAGGCGGGCATTTTTCCGGACGGCTGACCGCCCCGATCGTGGCGGCTGGCGGGATCGCGCTTCAGATTTTGAAATCTCATGGGATCCGTGTGGGCACCCATATCCTGCGGCTGGGGGATTGGAAGGATACAGCGTTTTCTCCCCGGGAAACGGAGCTGGAACAGCAGATTGCCCGGCTGGATAGGGACGGATTCCCGACGCTGGATGCAGACATAGGGGGATCGATGGTCCGTGCTGTCGAAGAAGCAGCTTCGGAGGGGGATTCTCTGGGCGGTGTGCTGGAAACCGCAGTG
Organism: uncultured Clostridia bacterium; assembly: GCA_947363605.1. Lineage (GTDB taxonomy): Bacteria > Bacillota > Clostridia > Oscillospirales > Ruminococcaceae > Paludihabitans. The sequence goes on from CANAQK010000056.1 coordinate 4,463, forward strand.
GTATCCCTGCCAGCCGGAGTGGGCGAACCGTTTTTCTGCTCGGTGGAGAGCAAGCTTTCCCAGCTGTTGTTCAGCATCCCCGCAGTGAAGGGCGTGGAGTTCGGGCTGGGGTTTGGATTCGCGGGCCTGCGGGGCAGTCAGGCGAATGATCCCTTCCGGATGGAAAATGATCGTGTAACGACCCAAACCAATCATAATGGAGGGCTGAACGGCGGGATTACCAACGGGATGCCCGTCCTGTTCCGGACTGCGGTTAAGCCGACGCCTTCGATTTACCAGCCACAGGATACGGTGGATCTCGAAAAGCGGGAAAACGCCCGGCTTCAGATCCAGGGGCGGCATGACCCGGCGATTATTCACCGGGCGCGGGTGGTCGTGGATTCCATGGCGGCACTGGGATTATTGGACCTTTTGACCGAACGGTTCGGGCCGCGCTGGATGACGGAGGGAACGCCATGAAACGATACGGACTATTAGGGGAAAAGCTTTCTCACAGCTTTTCCAAGCCTATTCATGAAGCGCTGGGCGGCTATCCCTATGAACTGATTCCTCTGAGTCGGGAGGGGCTGGATCAGTTCCTCCGGAAAAAGGATTTTGCCGGCGTCAACGTGACGATCCCCTATAAACAGACCGTGATCCCTTATCTGGACGAGCTTGACCCTGCCGCCCGGGCGATTGGGGCGGTGAATACCATCGTCAACCGGGATGGGCGGCTGTATGGGAGCAATACGGATTTTGCCGGGATGAGGCAAACCCTGCTGGCAAACCGGATCCCGGTCCAAGGGAAAAAGGTGTTGATTCTGGGAAGCGGCGGCACCAGCCGGACAGCCCATGCCGTTTTGGAGGAGCTGGGCGCGGCAGAAATCCGGCAGGTCAGCCGGGAACCAGCCGCAGGACAGCTTTCCTATGAGCAGGCGCGCCGGGCGGAGGATACCCAGCTGATTGTCAATACCACGCCGGTGGGGATGTTCCCGCAGACCGGAGGGCTCCCTCTGGAGCTGGAAGGCTTTCCCCGACTGGAAGGGGTGCTGGATGTGATCTATAACCCTCTGCGGACCCGGCTGCTCCAGCAGGCGGAGAAGAGGGGGATCCCCTGTGCAGGCGGGCTTTTGATGCTGACTGCACAAGCAAAGTTTGCGGCGGAGCAGTTCCTGGGCCGCACGATTCCAGAATCCCAGTTGGAAGCGGTGTATCACCGGCTTTTGCAGGAGAAAACCAATCTGGTGCTGATCGGGATGCCGGCTTCCGGGAAAACGGCTCTGGGCAGCCGTGCTGCGGCGGCCTTAGGCCGGGAGTGGGTGGATTTAGATGAAGAAATCGTCCGCTTTTCCGGAAAGAGCATTCCGGAAATTTTCGCCCAGGAAGGGGAAGCCGGTTTCCGTGCGCGGGAGCGGCGGGCCACGGAGGAAATCTCTCTCCGGAATGGGATCGTAATTTCCACCGGGGGCGGCTGCATACTGGATCCGCAGAATGTGGAAAACCTGCGGAAAAACGGATGGTTGTGTTATAATGACCGGCCGGTTTCCCTGCTGTCGGCTGGAGATGGACGTCCGCTGGCCCGCAGCCGGGAGGATTTGGCAGCATTGTATCAGGCGCGCGCGCCGCTCTATCAGGAAGCGGCCGACTTCCGGCTCTGTAACGACGGGGGGGAGGACGCCGCACTAACAAAGCTGCTGGAGGCTTTCCGCGAACAGGAGAAAAGCTGTAGTCAACGCACTTGAAAAGAAGCCAATGCTTCTTTTCACCACTGCGGCATGATATGCCGCAGTGGTGCGCGAAGCGGCCATGCGGCAGGGCTTCATAGACGGCGCACAGCGCATTTTATGCGCGGACAGGCAAAGCCTGACCCTCCAATCGGGTATCGCTTTGAGGTATAATACAGGAAATTTTTCAAAGAAAAAGATACGGATTCAGCCCTGTTGGCTGGCCGGTTAGGGAAAGAAGGAGAAAAAATGATTATTACATTGAAAAAACAAGCCCCGCCCGAAGAAGTAGAACGCGTGATTTCCGGGATTGAAAAGAAAGGCCTTTCTGTTACGGTGATCGAAGGGGCCAATTATAACGTATTCGGTGTAGTAGGGGATACAACCATACTGGACGAAAAGCTGATCGCCGCGAATCCCTATGTGGATAATGTCCAGCGGATTGCCGCTCCTTACAAGAAAGCGAACCGGCTGTTCCACCCGGCGGATTCGGTGATCCATGTGGCTGGCGTACCGGTCGGCGGGCAGGAGGATCTGGTAGTGATCGGCGGCCCCTGTTCGGTAGAGAGTAAAGAAGGGCTGTTTACCATTGCCAAGGCGGTGAAAGAGGCTGGCGCAGATATGCTGCGCGGTGGCGCGTACAAGCCCCGGACTTCCCCCTACGCATTCCAGGGGCAGGGGACAGCAGGGCTGCAATGGATGGCAGAAGCGCGGGAACAGCTCGGCCTGCCAATTGTATCCGAGATGATGAGCATTGACAAACTGGAAGAGTTTAATGAATATGTGGACTTAATCCAGGTCGGTGCGCGGAATATGCAGAACTTTGATCTGCTCAAAGCTCTGGGGACCATCCGGAAGCCGGTCCTGCTCAAACGCGGGTTGGCCAATACCATTGAGGAATGGATCATGGCGGCGGAATATATCATGGCGGGCGGTAATGATCAGGTCATCCTTTGTGAGCGCGGCATCCGCACCTTTGAAAAATATACCCGGAACACCCTGGACTTGAGTGTCATCCCGATTATCAAGCAGAAAACCCATCTGCCGATTATCATTGATCCTTCCCATGCGACCGGCGATTGGCGGCTGGTAGAGTCCATGTCGCTGGCCGCGATTGCAGCCGGGGCGGACGGCTTGATTCTGGAGGTGCATGACTGTCCGGAATGCGCTTGGTCGGATGGCGCGCAGTCTTTGAAACCGGAGCGTTTCCAGGAGGTTATCGAAAAGGGCCGCGCGATTGCCAAGGTCGTCGGCCGGGGGATGTAGGCGGTATGAATCAGCTTCTGCACCCTTTTTCCCCGCGGGGGAATGTCCGGATCCCGCCTTCCAAAAGCGCGGCGCACCGGGCTATCCTCTGCGCCGGCCTGGCGGAGGGAAAAAGCCGGATCCGGAACATTGCGTATTCTCAGGATATCCGCGCTACAATTGCGGGGATCCGCACCCTGGGCGCGGAGGCGACAGAATTTTCGGACAGTTTGGAGATTACGGGCGCGCCGCTTTTCAGCAGGCCGTATGGGAAGCTGGAATTTGACTGCGGTGAGTCCGGCTCCACCCTCCGTTTTCTGCTCCCGCTGGCGGCGCTCACGGGCGCGGAATGCCGTTTTACCGGACGGGGCCGGTTGCTGGAGCGTCCGCAGTCCGTGTATGAATCTCTGTTTTCGGGCGGGGAATTCTTCCATACCCCGCAGGAAATCCGTTTGAAGGGCGGGCTTTCCGCAGGGGAATGGAGCCTTCGCGGGGATGTCAGTTCCCAGTTTATCACCGGGCTGCTGTTCAGCCTGCCCCTTTTGGACAGGCCCAGCCGGATCCGGATCCAGCCGCCCTTCGAAAGCCGTTCCTATGTGACGCTGACCCTTCGCATACTGGCGGATTTTGGGGTTCAGGCGGCGTTTTCCGACCCGCTGACCCTGGAAATCCCGGGCGGACAGCGTTTCCGTCCGTTGGATTATACCGTGGAGGGGGATGACTCCCAGATGGCTTTTTTCGGTGTGCTGGGGAGCACCCGGGGAGGAGTTTCCTGCACAGGGCTGCGGCCGGATTCAGTGCAGGGGGATCGGGTGATTTTGTCGATCCTGCGGGAATTTGGCGCAAAAATTACCGAAGAAGCCGGAATGGTTTTCTTTGAACCGGGCCGTTTGCAGGGAAAGGATATCGATTTAGCGGATTGTCCCGATCTGGGGCCGATATTGATGGTGCTGGGCGCTTTTGCCGAGGGGGAAACCCGGATCCTCCATGCGGGACGGCTCCGGCTCAAGGAATCCGACCGGATTGCCGCCATGGAATCCGAACTCCGGAAGCTGGGGGTGGATATTTCCTCAGACCTGGATACGGTTTGGATTCGCGGACGGCAGCCCTTGACTGCGCCCGCAGAAGTCTGCGCGCAGAACGACCACCGGATCGCGATGAGTTTGGCTGTATTTGCCGCTTGTGCAGAACAGCCGGTGAACATCATCGGGAGTGAATGTGTGGCGAAGTCTTACCCGGCCTTTTGGGAGGATTTCACTTCGCTGATGCCGGAAAAGGGAGGCCTGTAAATGGAGCTGGAACGGGAAAGCTGGGGTGAAGAGGCGGTCGCGGAGCTGCGGGAGGAGCTGCGCCGGATGGCCGACCCAGGCTATCGGGAATTTCAGGGGCGCTTGATCCCGGGATTAAAGCATGAACTGTTGGGCGTCCGGATCCCGCAGCTTCAGCAGCTTGCAAAACGGATTGCCCGGGGCGGATGGCGGGAATTCCTGCGCGTCGCCGGACGGGAAAGCTATGAGGAAATCCTGCTGCGAGGCTTCGTGATTGGGTTTGCCAAAGCGGGGCTGGCCGAGGTTTTGGAGGAAACCGCCCGGTTTATCCCGGAAATTGATAACTGGGCGGTCAATGACTGCTTTTGCAGCAGCCTGAAGATCGTCCGGAAACACCGGGAAAAGGTCTGGGATTTCCTTCAGCCCTATCTGGCATCCGATCAGGAATATTTCCTGCGGTTCGGGCTGATCCTGCTGCACAGCCATTACCGGACTCCGGAATGGATCGGCCGGGTGCTGGAGACAGCGGCGTCTGTCCGCCACGGGGGCTATTATGTGAAGATGGGAGCCGCCTGGCTGCTGTCGGCCTGTTATGTCGATTTTCCGGAGCAGACCCTCCCGCTGTTGGAAGGGGAAGGCCTGGATCCGGAAACCGCTTACCGGGCTTTGCAGAAAATCCTGGAGTCCAACCGGGTAAGCCGGGAAGAAAAAGCGGCGGTTCGTGTTTTGCGTGCACAGAAAAAGGAGGCGATGGGATGAATCCTCAAACGGACACCTTATTGATTGTAGGGCTGGGGCTGATCGGCGGGAGCTATGCACAGGGGCTTCGCGCGGAGGGTTTCCGGGTGATCGGGCTGGATCGGGATCCGGATACGGTTGCCTATGCGCTGGAAACCGGCATGATTCAAACCGGGAGTACAGATCCGGGTGATCCGGCCCTGATCGCGGAGGCGGATGGGATTATCTGCGGGCTTTATCCGAATGCGATGGTGGAATGGATACTGGCGAACCAGCAGTATTTCCGCCCGGGAATTTTCCTGACAGATGTCAGCGGGGTCAAACGGGCGGTTTTGGAGCGGGTGCAGTCTGCTCTCCGCCCGGATGTGGAACTGATCGGATCCCATCCAATGGCCGGCCGGGAGGTCAGCGGGGTATGGAACAGCGACCCTTCGATTTTCCGCGGGGCGAATTTTATCGTCACGCCGACTGAACGCAATACCGAAGCAGGAATCGGCTTTGCGGAAGAACTGGGGCAGCGGCTGGGCTTTGGCCGGATCAGCCGGCTTTCCCCGGCAGAGCATGACGAGATGATCGGCTATCTTTCCCAGTTGACTCATGCGATCGCTGTGTCTTTGATGAACGCCAACGATCATCCGCATTTGGTAGAGTATACCGGGGACTCCTTCCGGGATCTCACTCGGATTGCCAAAATCAACGAAGAATTGTGGAGCGAGCTTTTTTTCGCGAACCGGGATATACTGATTTCGGAGATCGACCGCTTTTCCGCCGCGCTGGGGGAAATCCGGCAGAACCTGTCGGATGGGGATGAAGAGGGCTTGAAGGAGCGGTTCCGTCTTTCCACTGCTCGGCGCCGGATGTTTGAAAAGCGGGAGATAGGGCCGGTACCGTCCTATAGTCGGCAGACTTGAAAATCGATACCCGATTTTGGGGTCAGGCTTTGCCTGGCATAAAATGCGCTGCGCGCCGTCTATGAAACCCTACCGCATGGCCGCTTCTTTTCAAGTGCGTTGACTATAATGGAGCCGGCCTGCTGGTCCTGCTTGAAGAAAAAACCGCCTGTCCCTCGTTTGCTTGACAGAGGGAGGGCGGTTTTTTATGAAACAGAAAAAAGCGGGTATACTGGCTGTGGTTTTGGGTGGGATTTTCCTGCTCCTGCTTTGTTCCCAGCTGTTTGCCATTCAAAAAAGCCTGGGATTTTTCTGGTGAAGGACATTCGCACCGCTCACCGGCTTCTGCTGTTTAGGATTGGCTGAGCAGGCTTTCAACGAACTGCTTGGCGGTACGGGGAGAGTAACCGCCCCGGTGCAGGGCAAACTGGTCAGCGCGGGCGGACAGTTCCACGGCTGGAAGCTTCAGTCCCTGCTGCAAGGCCAGCGCAGCGGCAATCCGAAGATATTCCTGCTTGGCCGGACGGGTAAATGTCACCGTCAGGCCGAACCGGTCGGATAAGGAAACCAGCTCCTGCAGAGTATCGCTGGCATGGAGCTCATCCCCCTGACGGTCGGAAAAGCACTCTTTTACCAGATGCCGCCGGTTTGAGGTTGCATAGATGGCCAGGTTCCGGGTTTTAGCGGAGACCGATCCTTCCAGTACAGCCTTTAGTGCGGAAAAATTGTCGTCGTCCCGGGAAAAAGAAAGATCGTCGATAAACAGGATAAATTTCAAGGGATTCCGGCTCAGGGAGTCCATCAGGGTTGGAATATGATGCAGCTGGTTTTTTTTCAGCTCGATCAAACGCAGCCCTTCTGAGTGGAAGGCATTCGCTACTGCTTTGACGGTAGCGGATTTCCCGGTTCCGGCGTCGCCGTAAAGCAGGATGTTCGCCGCGGGCTTGGACTGGAGCAGGGCGGCAGTATTGCGGATGACCTGCGCCCGTTCCCGTTCATAGCCGCTCAGGGCGTCCAGACGGATCTCGTCCGGATGGAGAACCGGCTCCAATTTTCCTTCTTTCAGCAGGAACGCATGATGCCGGGCATAGATCCCATAGCCATAGCGGGGGATTTCAGCCATACGTTCCTCATACAGCGGGGCCAGGGCGGCCGGCTCCGTTTCCCATTCTGGGAGGTACCCGCTGTAGTCCATCCCGCTTTGGAGCTGTTCCGGCGTAAGCTGGGAAACCTCCTCCAGAATAGCCAATTCAGCGGCAAGCGCCCGGTTCCAGTTTTCAGGAACCGGTTTTTTTTGCGCCCGCGCCAGCATATAGACGTTTTCTTCTTCCAATATAGCTGTACGGAGTGCGCTGGTAAGGTTCCCACCGGCCGTATAGACAGCAGCGGCAAACGAGGCATAGGCTTCCACCTTTTCTTCCAGGGAGGAGGCGGAGCAGAAACGCCGCAGCTCTGTCAGCGGGGGCTTGCCGAGCAGGCCGCGGAACAGAGCCAGGGAGCAAAGGCGGAGAAGCATGGGCTGGGGCTGGAACATGGAATCCTTCCTTTCACGGGAATCAGGGTTAGAAGAAGGCCATCTGGCCTTCCGCGTTGCCGACGCTGATCGGAAGCTTGCGGATATACTGGATCGCGGCAGTCCCGGCCAGCGCACCCTCGGAAACGGCTTTGGCAATCTGGAGCAGGCCGCCCCGGCAGTCCCCGGCGGCGAACAGCCCGGGGAGATCTGTCGAGCCGTCCGGCTGGGCTACGATGCGGTTCTGCTCGACAGAAGCTCCCAGTTTTTTTGCCAGATCACTGGAGGAAGCCACGCCTACGGCGACGAATAGCCCGGCAAATGCAAGAGGATCGCCGGTTTGGAATTCCGCCCCGGTGAGGACGTCTTCCCCGGTCAGGCGGGTAAGCGGCCGGGTATCCAGATGGATTTGCTCCGGAAGCGCTGCACTGAGTTTTTCCCCATTGGTCAGCAGGGTGACGCGGCGGGCGGTATGGACCAATTCCAATGCTTCATGCAGGGCATATTCCCCGCTGCCGAGCACTGCGACCTCTTTCTCCCGGTAGAAAAAGGCGTCGCAGACTGCGCAGTAGCTGACACCGCGGCCTTCATACTCTTTCAATCCCGGGATTGCGGGGGCGCTCCGGGCGGCGCCAGTGGCGAGCAGGACAGCATCTGCAATATAGGAGCCGGATTTGGTACGGACGGTGAACTGCTCGTCCCAAGAGATCCCGACTACCTCGTCTTCCAAGATTTCAGCGCCCAGCCGCTTGGCGTTGGCGATGCCGGCTTCCAGCAGCTCTGTCCCGCTGACAGGCTCTGCAAAGCCGTAATAATTTTCGATCCGGTCTGTTTTCGCCAGCGCGCCGCCGTCCCGGCCGATAATCAGGGTAGGGATTTTGGCCCGCGCCGTATAGAGCGCCGCAGAGATCCCGGCGGGGCCCTTGCCGACAATAATCAGTTTCGCCATGAAGCAAACCTTCCTTTCAGGATTTTCAATATAAAATAGTATAACACATTTTTCTGCAAAAGAAAAATAAATCTGGAAAATCCGGGCAAAATAGAGTATGGATTTTTCAGGGGAACGTCCAGCATAAAGATTTTATGGGGAAGAGATCCCGCACCCCGCTCCCTTTTCTTTGAGCGATCAAGGAAAAGAGAGGAAAAGAAAACCGCCCAGGGTGGGATCCCCACCCCCACATGGAAGGGAGGCGTCCACCCTGTCGGGCCGCCCGGTCTGATGCCGGAGGAACGCAGCCCGGGGGCTGCTTCTCTTGAAAGCTGGGCCCTTTTATAAAATGCGGGAGAGGACACTCCCTTTTTTCAGAAGGGGATTGACATTTCCAAAAATTTGTCTATACTGAATAATAGTAATTATTACTAATTTTATATAGGTGAAAAAAGTGAAATATTCCAGTCAGCGTGAACGTATTTTGTCCGTGGTTCGGGAGTGTTCGGATCATCCAACAGCGGACGTTGTCTATGCCAGGCTCCGCCCCGAAATGCCGAACCTCAGCCTGGGGACAGTTTACCGCAACCTGAACCGGCTTTCTGAAATCGGGGAAATCCGGAAAATTCCCCTGCCGGAGGGAGGGAACCGTTTCGACGGGCATCTTAACCCCCACTATCACCTGATTTGCAGTCAGTGCGGTGAGGTGACAGACTGTCCGGCGGGAGCGCTGGAACCACTTTTGACGAAAGTCCAAGCGGATACTGGTTTTGCACTGGAGGTTGGGCAGCTTATTTTATATGGGCTGTGCAGCGGATGCCAGAAGAAAGCCAAGGACAAATATAGTCAGCACACTTGAAAATCGGCACCCGATTTTCAAGTCAGGCTTTGCCTGCCCGCGCATAAAATGCGCTGCGCGCCGTCTATGAAGCCCTACCGCACGGCCGCTTCGCTGCCCACTGCGGCATGATGCCGCAGTGTTGAAAAGAAGCCAATGCTTCTTTTCAAGTGCGTTGACTATAAG
>CANAQK010000057.1 GCA_947363605.1 uncultured Clostridia bacterium
ATTCAGTTTTTAGTACAATACCCGGCTTGTCCGTCGCTCATAAGCCCTTGATTTTACTGGTTTTCTTTGCCAAGCGTTTTCATCGTTGGGAAAAGCAAAACATCCCGGATTGCTGCTGAATCAGTCAGAAGCATCACCATTCTGTCAATTCCAAAGCCGATACCGCCCGTCGGGGGCATCCCCAGCTCAAGCGCATTCATAAAATCCTCATCGGTGGTATTCGCCTCATCATCTCCCTGAGCCAAAAGCTCCTCCTGAGCTTGAAAGCGTGCTCTCTGGTCAATAGGGTCATTCAGCTCAGAATAAGCGTTCGCCATTTCCCAACCATTCATGAAGAACTCAAAGCGCTCAGTATATTCCGGCTTTTCGGGTTTTTTCTTTGTAAGCGGAGAAATTTCAATCGGGTGATCCATTACAAAAGTAGGCTGGACAAGATGCTTCTCTGCATATTCCTCAAAGAAAAGGCTGAGGATATCGCCTTTTTTATGTCTTTCTTCAAACTCGATATGATGCTCTTTGGCTGCCGCTCTCGCCTCTTCCAGCGAATGCAACTCATCAAAATCCACGCCGGCATATTTCTTTACGGCCTCGACCATCGTAATCCTCTCAAACGGCTGCCCCAAATCCATCTCGATGCCATTATAAGTAATCTTTGTAGTTCCGAGCACTTCTTGAGCAACATAACGGTAAAGGTTCTCCGTAAGGTCCATCATACCATAGTAATCAGTATAGGCCTGATAGAGCTCCATTAAAGTAAACTCCGGGTTATGCCTGGTGTCAAGGCCCTCGTTGCGGAAAACACGCCCAATCTCATAAACGCGCTCCAGGCCGCCAACGATCAGCCTTTTCAAATAAAGTTCAAGTGAAATACGCAGTTTAAAATCCTCATCCAGGGCGTTAAAATGCGTTTCAAATGGTCTGGCGGCCGCACCCCCGGCATTGGCAACCAGCATAGGTGTTTCAACTTCTATAAAGCCCTGTTCGTTAAGGTATTTACGGATCGCGCTGATAATCTGCGAACGCTTGATAAAGGTATCCTTTACCTCATGGTTCATAATGAGATCGGTGTACCGCTGACGGTAACGTATATCCGTATTGGTGAGTCCATGAAATTTTTCAGGAAGAACCTGCAAGCTCTTGGAAAGCAGCGTAACGGTTTCGGCATGAATAGAGATTTCGCCTGTCTTTGTTTTAAACACCTCGCCGGTGATCCCCACGATATCGCCAATATCCATTTTCTTAAACAGCTTATAAGCATCTTCGCCCAGACTGTCTTTGGCGACATAGGACTGAATCGTCCCTTTGAGATCCTGGACGTTACAGAAGGATGCCTTGCCCATAACCCGCTTGGACATCATCCGTCCTGCAACGGAAACAGTTTTCCCTTCATAAGCTTCAAAATGATCTTTTAAATCCGAGCTGTGGCTGCTCACATCATATTTGGTAATTTGGAACGGATCCGCTCCATTTTCCTGAAGCTCCGCCAGCTTTGCCCGGCGGATCTGCATCTGTTCAGTCAGCTCCTTCGGATTCTGTTCCTGTTGAATCTGCTCTGTCATTCGCTTTTTCTTCCTTTCAACAGCTAAATGCTGATCTCAATAATTTCATATTCAATAAGCCCGGCCGGAGCCTCAACCTCTACGATTTCGCCCAGCTTATGCTTCAGCAGCGCTTTCCCCACTGGGGATTCATCTGAAATTTTTTTCTCCAGCGGAGCTGCTTCTGTAGATCCGACAATTTTATACGTATCCTGCCGGCCTGTTTTACAGTGCCGGATAGTCACTGTCGAACCAACGCTGACCGCATCTGTTGTCAGGTCTGATTCATCCAGAACGGTTGCGTTTTTTAACATTTGTTCTATCTCGGTAATCCGCGCTTCCACGATTGCCTGCTCATTTTTTGCTTCGTCGTACTCGCTGTTCTCGGACAAATCACCAAACGACATCGCTACTTTGATTTTTTCCGAAATTTCTTTCCGGCGGACGGTTTTGAGCTGTTCGAGCTCTTCCTCCAGCTTTTTTAAACCTCCGGCTGTCAAAAGAACTGGTTTCATAGCCATGGTCAATCACCTTCATTTTTCATCTTGATGATGAAAAGTCCCTTTCTCTTAAAATCACCGGGCATCAGCAAACCGGCTTCAATCAAATAGATTATTCCTGTGTGAAAGCACAGGAATAATAACCATAATGTTTTAATTATAACAAAACCATCCGCAAAGTCAAGAGAACGGAAAGGCTTTTCATCTATTACTTCCGAACTGAAAGGTCGGAAGTAATAGATAGGCGCTTAATCCGTCCCGCCCAAAGAATTCGCAATTTCTACCGCTTTTTTCAGCTGGGGATCTGTATCCTCATTCAGCGTAGCAAAAGTCTGTTCCTGTTCCGTCGACAATTTGACTTCGTAGGTCGGCTTAATCCCGACATTCGAAATGTCGGTCCCTTTTGGTGTCAGAAAATGGGCGACCGTCAAGCTGATGGCACTGCCGTCGTTTAAAGGGAGCAGCTGCTGAATAGCTGATTTTCCGTAGGTTGTCGTCCCAACACTAGTAATTTTTTCAAAATCCATCAATGCGCCGACAAAATATTCAGCCGCACTGCTGGTCCTGCTGTTCATCAATACACACATCGGCAGTTCAATTTCATACTGATCCGAAGTCCCGCTGCTTGTAACCACCCCTGTATTGTCTACAATGGAACCCAGATCCCCATGAGGAAGCAGGATATCCAATACATCGTTCGCCACATCAATCGAGTCGGAGCTGTTATCCCGTACATCAAAAATCAGCGCGTTTGCACCCTGGCTGATCATCTGGTTTACCGCCCGTTTAAATTGATCTGTGGTTTTTTCATTAAATTCATCAATTTTAATATAACCGTTCCGGCCAATCATCCGGGAAGAAACATAGGCCATTTCCATGTCTTTCCGCTGTAATTCCAACGCCGTATCCACACCATCCCGGCGGAATACGACCCCGATCGTGGTACCGGGCTGACCCTTCAACATCTTTTCCGCTGCAGAAATCGAACTCGTTTTTAGGTCGATATTATCAATAGATATCAGCAGATCGCCTGTGAGCATCCCGTTCAGTGCCGCTGGAGAATTTTCCAAGACTGAAGCTACTTTCGGATAACCTGTCGCATCCTGTTCAATGGTGATCCCAATCGAGACCCGCTGACCCTTCTGATCCAAAAGCCGTTCCTCGTATTGTTCCCGGGTCAGGTAGGAAGAATATTTATCGCCCAGTCCCCGGATAAAGCCGCTGGAGATGGCGTCTGATAAATAGTCTTCATCAATCGTCCCCGCAAAATTCTGCCGGACCTCCCGGTCTACATCGGCAAGCTTTTTGTATTGCTCTTCCCGTTCCTTTACATTCAAAACCATCGTATTGAAATGGTTCAGGGAAACCATCATCGTGATGCAAAACGTAATGCCCGCGATCACAACCATAAACGCAATAGCCGCACCTAAAGGGATTTTCTTATTCATAGCATCCTCCGTTCCGATCCGCCGGATTATCGCGGAACGATATATTTTCTCGCGTCAATTTTAATTCCGTTTTCCCGGAACTCAAAATGCAGATGGTTCCCGGTGGAATTTCCTGTTGTGCCAACCCCGCCGATCGTCTGCCCTTTCGTTACCATCTGCCCCTGGGAAACATCCAGCCGGGAACAATGTGCGTAGAGTGTCGCATGGCCGTTGCCGTGGTCGATAATGATATAATTCCCATAGCTGGAACCGCTGTTCATACTGGCGGTTACCACTTTCCCATCTCCCGCCGCCAGGATATTCGTCCCGGAAGGGGCCGGAATATCCAAAGCCGGATGGTAGTCCTGCTTCCCGTAAAGGATCCGGTACCCGTAGGGGGAGGAAAGCTTGGTCCGTCCCGGGAGCGGCCAAATATAAGTCCCATCACCATAAGCGGCGTTATTGGCCAGCTCTTCCAGCATTTTCTGAATTTTAGCATCCAGTTCCTTATCCAGCTTTTCCAATTGTTTCTGCCGTGCCAGATAGTCCCGCTCAATTTTTTCCTGTTCAGTCAAATAAGCTTCATTTTCCTTTTGCAGGGCATCCAGCTGCTTCTGCTGCTGCTCTTTTTCACTTTTGGTTTGGCTCAGATCCACCTGGTTCTGCTCCAGTTCGGCCTTCGCCGCATTCATCTCTTCCTTTTGCTCTTTTAATTCCGCGATCAATTCATTATCGCTTTGGGAAACCCGTTTCAGGATCTCCATCCGGTTGAGAAAATCCGCAAAGCTGTCGGCCTCCAGCAAAGTAGCCAGCGTGGAGGAGGAAAAATCGGTTTTATACATATTCCGGACCCGCCCCCGGAAATATTCCTCATTCAGGGCAATTTCCTCCTGCTGGAGCGCAATCAGCTTGGTCTGTTCGTCGATCGCTGCATTGACAATGTCGATTTTCTGCTGATAAAGCAGGATTTGATCCCCTGTCTGCTTGATCTGGTTTTTCAGCTGGGAGATTTTATCCTTCGAGTTCTGAATCTCCTTTTGAGTTTGATTCAGCTTATTTTTATTGTCCTTGATCTGCTGATCCAATTCTTTTTGCTGCTCCTGCAGATCTTCCAGGGATTCCGCCCGGGCAGGAACGCTTTCCGACGCTGAATAAAATACACCGCAGATCAGGAGCGAAACCGCCAGCAAAATAGCCGGAAACCGGCGGTATTTCGGCTGTATTATCATGTCCGCAACCCTTCCTTTTAGACTTTGATATGTTTACGCATACTGATCAGGCTTCCAAACATTCCCAGTACCGTACCAGTTATCCCAAAGAAAACCCCCAGGCTCAGTGCAAGCTCATCAAAGGGGATGATGCTTTGGAAAACTTCATTGAGAAATGCGGATGCGCCTGTTTTCAACGAATCGACCAAATAATGATAGCTTCCCCAAATAATCAGGAACGCAATGCTCGCTGAAAATAATCCCAGCAAAAACCCTTCCACCACAAAGGGGATCCGGATGAAGGAATTCGTCGCCCCGACGAATTTCATAATGTTAATTTCCTTACGCCGGGTAAAAATGGTCGCACGGATCGTATTAGAAATAATAACCAGTGAAATAATACCCAAGGCCAGAATAATCGCGGAGCCAAACGTCCCGACAATCTGCTGCAAACGGGTCATCGTATCTGCCACCGCGCTGGACGCACGCACATCTTCAATTCCCGGAATAGCTTCCAAATCGGATTTCGTCCGTGCAGTTAGGGAAATATCTTCCACCTTCACCACAAAGGTTTCCGGGATCGGGTTGCGGTCCTTCAGATCGTCAATCAGGTAAGCATCCTCCCCGAAGCTTTCCTTCATATTTTCCAGGCCCTCTTCCTTGGAGATATAGTCTACCTTTACAACATTCCGAAGATTGGAAATCTGCTTTTGAATGGAAGAAACCTCTGCTTTTTCGATTCCTTCCGCCAAAAATACGCTCATCTCGTTCTGGTCCTCCACATAGCGGACCATACTGTTGACGTTTACCGTAATCAGATATGCAGCCCCGACCAGCAGCAGGCAGGTAGTCAGCACCCCCATGGAGGTAAACGACATGATCCGGTTGGACCAAATATTCCGCGCGCCCTCTTTGATTAGGTACCGCAGGCTGGATGTTTTCATCGCAGCACCTCCATTCTGCCGTCCGGCTGAACCGTATCGTCAAAAACGACTGTCCCACGATCAATTGTAATAATCCGTCCTCCGAAGCTCTTGACCATCTCTTGCTCATGCGTTACCATCAGGACGGTCGTCCCGCACTGGTTGATCCCCTGAAGAAGCTCCACGATTTCAAATGAAAGCTCTGGGTCAATATTCCCAGTCGGTTCATCCGCGATCAGGATTGGTGGGTCATTCACCAAAGCCCGAGCCAAAGCAACACGCTGCTGCTCACCGCCCGAAATTTCGTGCGGATAACTTTTCGCTTTATGCTCCAGGCCCATTAGGTTCAAAATATAGGGGACCCGGTTCCGGATAAATTTATTGGAAGTATCGGTCACCCGAAGCGAAAACGCTACGTTATCAAAAACCGTCATATTCGGGATCAGGCGGAAATCCTGAAACACAACGCCGAGCTTGCGGCGGTAATAAGGAATCTGCCGCTGTTTTAAGCGGCCAACGTTGACGCCGTTCACGCTGACGATTCCGGCGGAAGCGGTTTTTTCCCGAAGCAAAAGCTTAATAATGGAGCTTTTACCGGCTCCGGACGCCCCTACAATAAAGACGAATTCCCCTGCGCCAACATGGATATTCACATCATGAAGGGCGATATTTTTTTTATCATATTTCATCGATACATGATTTAAATCGATCACAAAATTCATTCCCCTATCTGGTTCCTATTTTCAAACGCGGGTATTTTCCGCGTGCAGGACGTTCCTGTCCCTTGATGAGGGGCTGCACATTTTGTTTTTGATACAAACCCGGAACGATGCCTGCGGCAAGCCCTCCTTCTTCTGCCTGGAAGGAGGGCTGTCCTTTTCTGCCGCAGCAGGATACAAAGCCTATTGGTGAAAGAAACCCGAGCGACGCACTTTGATGATCCTCGGGCTAAAAGTCCCCACAGTCCTCCGTATATGCTGAGATACGGAACAAGCTCTTAGAATTTAGTCGGATTTGAAGTCAGATACTTTTTGACCATCAACGCAATTTTAAATACGATTGCATGGTCAAATTCCCGCAGGTCCAGCCCCGTCAGCTTCTTGATTTTTTCCAGCCGGTAGACCAGCGTATTCCGATGGACAAACAGCTTACGGGAGGTTTCCGAAACATTCAGATTATTCTCAAAGAATTTATGGATGGTAAACAGGGTTTCCTGATCCAAAGATTCAATAGAACCCTGACGGAAAATTTCACGCAGGAAGGTTTCGCAAAGAGTAGTCGGCAGCTGATAAATCAGGCGGGCAATCCCCAGATTGTCATAGCAAACGATCGTTTCTTCCGTATCGAAGACCTTTCCTACCTCCAAAGCAACCTGTGCTTCTTTAAAGGAGCGCGCCAAGTCCTTCAGGCCCATGACGGTTGTCCCAATACCGACTGAAGCTTTGGTGTAAAATTCGCTGCTGAGCGTATCCACAATTGAGCCGGCCAGCTTTTCCAGATCCCGCGCTTCAATTCCTGCTTTCGTTTCCTTAATTAAAACGATATCGCTTTCATTGATGCTGAACACATAATCCTTCTGCTTATCCGGGAAAAGGTTCTGAATGACATCATACGCCGAAACCTCATTGGTCGATAAAATGCGGATCAGCAGCGCAACGCGGCTGACGTCATTGGAAAAATGCAGCTCGCGCGCCTTCACATAAACATCGCCAGGGAGGATATTGTCCAAAACAATATTTTTAATGAAATTATTTTTATCGTATTTCTCGTCATAGTATTGCTTGATACTCGACAATGAGATGGCAATCAGCTGGGCAAACTTGGAAGCCTGCTCGTCGATCCCTTCCACAAAAACCGCATATTCCGGCTTGGTATGAGAGCCAAAAGGCTTATAGGTATAGCCGTCCCGAACAAAGACGTCGTTATTTTCCACTAAATCCAATGCGATATATTCGTTCGTTGTCCCAATTTTAGACAGTTCACTGCATGCAATAATCGTGGCTGTATCATCCACTACGCCAATCACTCGGTTGATTGTATCCCGCATTTGATGAACCACGCCCTGAAACAGTCGATTAGACATGAATAATTCTCCTCTCAATATCGTCGAATTTGGATTATACAAATGAAACTATTTATTACTTATTTTACCGAATTCCACGTATATTTGCAAGTATAAATCATAATTTACGCCAAATACTTCGACATTTTCATCTCTCCGCCGCAATATATTACAAATTGTAACATATCGGTTACAATTTTGTGTGAACAAAAAATGAAATCTTATTGAGCCGGCAAAAAACAACCGGGCAAAGAATTTCTTTACCCGGCTATTTTTATCAGATGGAAAAATCCAGCCCTCAGTTTTCCGGTTTCCCCGCTGGGATATTTTTCCCCTGCTCGATATGGCTTTTTTCTTCCTGCTTGATTTCCCAATGGATCAGGAAAGTCAAAGCCGCCCGCAGGACAATGATCCCCGCAACCAGTAAAATCTCCTTGGCTTCCCGCACGACAACCGTACGCAGGATCTCGCTTCCCAATTTGAATTCCAGCCCCATCGCCATCCCTTTGGCCAGATTGAGCATGGTCATCGGGTCCCTCCGGATATATCCAATCATGCCCTTGATTCCGGAAACAATCAATACGCCAACCCCGACAAATTCAAAAAGCAAAATCGCAATATTCGAAATAGTGAGCAGCAAATCGTGCCAAAACGCCTCTGTAAATAAAAACATGATGTTCATCCTCCTGATATTTTACACGTAATAAAAGAAAAACGCCCGATAACGATCTCTTTCGTTACCGGGCGCTGTCTTTGCTTTACCTGTTTTATAAACCGGGAATCCCCCGCTTCATACTAAAATTACAGGCTTATTTCCCGCATTTTTCTGCAATTGCGGCATACGCTTCTTCATCTACAATAATTGTAACATCCGGATGAAGCTGAAGAGCGGAAGCCGGAACCTGAGGTGTAATCGGCCCATAAACCGTATTATAAATGGTTTCCGCTTTCGAAGAGCCATTTGCAACCAAAACAATTTTTTTTGCCTGCATAATCGTGCCGATCCCCATCGAGATCGCTGTTTTCGGAACTTCATCCATGCTTGCAAAAAAGCGCGCATTAGCCGTGATAGTGGATTCTGTCAGCTGAACCTCATGCGTTGTTTTATCAAAGAATTCATTCGGCTCATTAAAACCGATATGTCCATTATTGCCGATGCCCAAAAGCTGCATATCAATACCGCCCAGGCTGCGGATCAGCGCTTCATAATTCTCACCTTCCGCTGCCAGGTTTGCTGCCTTCCCATTTGGAACATGGGTATCATTTTTATTGATATTGACATGGTTAAATAAATTTTCGTTCATGAAATAACGGTAGCTCTGATCACTGCTGCCGTCCAGACCGACGTATTCATCCAAATTAACTGTTTTCACCCTGCTGAAATCCAGATCGCCAGCCTGATAAAGCTCAATCAGGCGTTTATAGGTGCCGATAGGAGTCGAACCGGTAGCCAGGCCGAGAACGCAGTCCGGTTTCATCGTAATCTGTGCTGCAAACAGACCTGCCGCTTTTTTGGACATCTCTGTATAATCTTTACATTTGATCACTTTCATTCAAAAGACCGCCCCTTCAAAGGTTTATTTGTTTACAGTTTACCATATATTCCGGAAAAGGTAAAGGGATATTGGTCAAGTTTTTTTCTTTTTTCTTCCTGCTTTTTTAAATTCCACTACAAATTCGGATCTCCTGGCATAACCTCTGTCCGCCATTCATAACAATGGGATAAGGCAAATCCAGAACATCCTCCGTTCTGGTTCCCCACTATCTTCTGATGAAAGGTCATGGTTAACTACTATGGAATTACAACTTTCCCATGAGTCCATCTGCCTGAACGAGGTTGTTTTCGACGGCACGCTGGAGCAGTCAATCGAACTGGATTACCTGCTTCCGGACTATTGCTCCAGCGTCTTTAAGATCCTCAAATGCCGGATTCTCCCCAAAGTCACATCGGAGCGGATATCCGGCGGCAAGCTGATGATCGACGGTGTAGCGCTGATTAAGGTGCTCTATGTAACGGAAGAAAATTACCAGATCCGTTCCGTTACACAAAAACAGGTTTTCTCCAAATCGGTCGAGCTGAAAGAAAACTATGAAAACAGCACTGTACGGACTTCGATCCAATGTGATTACACCAACTGCCGGGTAGTGAATCCGCGCCGGCTGGATATCCGGGGCGCCGTTACTATCAAAGCCTCGGTTTCAGCCGTACGCCAGCTGGAAATCCTCTCCGGCGCATCCGGGATGGGCGTACAGGTCTGCAACAAAAATGTCACAGCGCTGGACCGCAAGCTCAGCGCAGGAAAAGAGTTCACCATTAAGGAAGAAGTCGAGCTGGCTTACGGCAAGCCCTCCATCGCTGAAATCCTCGACCATACTGCGAGCGCCTCCCTAACGGATTATAAGATCATCGCCAATAAGGTCGTACTGAAAGGGGAAATCCTCCTGCATACCCTTTATCTTCCGGAAGGGGAAACCACCGGTCCAGAAATTATGGACTGCACACTGCCGATCAGCCAGATTATGGATCTTCCCGGCATTACGGAGGAATACCAGTGCATGGTTTCCTTCTGCGTAAACAGCGCCGACCTGTTCCTCCATTCCAGTGACGAAGAGGGCTGCAAAGGGTTCGACGCAGAATTCACCCTGCGCGCTTGCTGCGAGGCAGATAAAAACGCGCAGACGGCGCTGATCAACGACGCTTACTCCACCGGTTATGAATTGCAGTCCAATTCATCCCAGGTAAAAATCGAGCACCTGCTGAGCATTGTACAAGAAAGCTGCATCTGCAAGCAGACCGTCCGGCTGCCTCAGGAGGAATTTTCCTGCATTTATGATATTGGCTGCGAGTTCACCAATGAAAACTGTAAATTGGAATCCGGCATCCTCATTCTGACCGGCAACCTGGAAATCAGTGTGCTGGCTCGGGACAGCGACAATATGCCAATTCTATTTGAAAAAAGCGAGCCTTGCGAAGTACAGATCGATCTTCATTGCGATGAAAAAGATCTTCTCTTTTCCCCGCGCATCACGATTACATCTGTATCCTATAGCTTGATTTCAGCGAATGAGGTTGAAGTCCGGGCAGAAATCAAAATTTGCGGGAACCTTTATCAATATCAATTTTATGATATTGTCCAATCGATCAGCATCGACGAAAACGGCAAAAAGAAGCGCCGCGCCGACGCAGTGCTCCAGCTCTATTTCGCCGCCGGAGGAGAATCTGTTTGGGAAATTGCCAAGCGGTTTAATACATCGGTGGACTCTATTTTATCCGAAAACAATCTGGACGGGGAATATCTGGCAAACGCCGGGATGATCCTGATCCCGATGATCGACTAAACCGAATTTATCTTGGAACGAAAGGAAAATTTTCATCGGCAGGGATGAAAAAGAGGGTATGTTTATGGAACAATCCAATCTCTATGCAGATATCGCCAAACGAACCGACGGCGACATCTATATCGGTATTGTCGGCCCCGTGCGTTCAGGGAAGTCGACTTTTATTCAGAAATTCATGGAAACCTTAGTCATTCCCAATATCGAGAGTGAATTCCGCCGGGAACGTGCAATTGATGAGCTTCCGCAGTCCGCCGCCGGAAAAACCATCATGACCACCGAACCAAAATTCATCCCGGAGGAAGCCGTGCGTATAACACTGGAGGGCAATGCGGAACTGAATGTCCGGATGATCGACTGTGTGGGCTATATTGTCCCCAGCTCCCTGGGATATTTTGAAGAGGAAGCGCCCCGTATGGTCAAAACCCCCTGGTTCGAAGGGGAAGTCCCCTTCAACATGGCGGCAGAGGTCGGGACACGCAAGGTGATTACCGAGCATTCCACGGTGGGAATTGTCATCACAACAGACGGCAGCATTACGGATATCCCCCGTGAAGAATATGCCGAAGCCGAACAGCGGGTTATTGAAGAATTAAAAGAGCTGAAAAAGCCCTTTGTCGTCCTGCTCAACAGCATCAGCCCCAAAAGCGACCGGACACAGGAGCTGGCCGGGCAGATGTCCGAAGAATACGGTGTCCCAGTGCTCCCGATCGACGCGCTGGAATTGACGACCAACGATATCCGTTCGATTATCCAGGAGATTTTATTTGAGTTCCCGGTGAAAGAAATTTCCGTCGATATGCCGAAATGGATCCAGGCGTTGGAGAAGAACCATTGGCTGAAATCCGCTGTTTTCTCAGCAATACGGGAAAGTGCCGAAGGGATTTCCCATATCGCGGATATCCGGGGAATTTCCCATAAAATCTGCCAGTGCGAATATATCACCCGGTGTGAAACCGACAATATCAGCCTGGGGTCCGGCAGCGCCCATCTTTGCGTCAATCTTCAGGCAGATCTGTTCTACCGTGTGCTGGGCGAGGTAACCGGGATCGAAATTGATGGGGAAGCCGGACTAATGCCCTGCATGATTGAACTGGCTGATATCAAACGGAAATACGCCAAAATCGAAGGGGCGCTTCAGGAAGTGGAAGCAACCGGTTATGGAATTGTCATGCCAAGCCTGGAGGAACTCAGCCTGGAAGAACCGGAAATTGTCAAACAGGGAGGAAAATACGGCGTCAAACTGAAAGCCAGCGCCCCCAGCATCCATATGATGAAAGCCGATATCAACACCGAGGTTTCCCCCATTGTCGGCTCGGAAAAACAATCCGAAGAACTGGTGATGTACCTTTTAAAAGAATTCGAAGAAAATCCCAAAAAAATCTGGGACTCCAATATCTTCGGGAAATCCCTGCACGCTCTGGTCAACGAGGGGCTGCATAACAAGCTCTACCGGATGCCGCAGGAAGCCCGGCAAAAGCTTCAGGAAACCATTGAACGGATTATCAATGAAGGCTGCGGCGGCCTGATCTGCATCATCCTGTAAACGGAAAACCCGGTGGAAATTCCACTGGGTTTTCTCTTTCGTCCAGAATATTCTGCACAGCCGGGTGCAAAATATAGTCGGCACACTTGAAAATCGGAGGTATTCTATGAACGATATTGGTTCTATCGTCTGGGATTTGGGGGATATCGCGCTGCGCTCGGTGATTTCCCTGGCCGTCCTTTTTATGATCACCCGGATGATGGGTAAAAAACAGATTTCCCAGCTGACCTTCTTTGACTATGTGATCGGGATTTCAATTGGGTCCATCTCTGCGGAGCTGGCTTTTAACAATGATATCCCCTATTCCCATGGGCTGATCGCTGTCGCTATTTACGGGGTTATCGCCATCCTGATCTCGGTTTTAACCAATAAAAGGCTTTGGGCCCGCCGGTTTTTCACTGGCCGTGCCTTCATCCTGATTGACAAAGGCAAAATCCTGGAAGAAAATCTGACCAAAGTACGGTATGACATCAACGACCTCCTTGCCGAAGCACGGAATTCCGGTTATTTTAATATCAGCGACATTGAATATGCCGTGATGGAAACCAACGGGAAACTCAGCTTCCTTCCCAAAGAGGAAAAAAGCCCTCCCCTGTTGGAGGATCTTGGGATCCAGAAAAAGCAGGAAGGCTTAGTCGCCAATGTTATCATTGATGGGAAGGTGATGAGGGAAAACCTTCAAAATGCCGGCCTCAACGAGGATTGGCTCAAGCAGGAGCTGAAAAAGCAGCATTTTTCCAGTATCCATGAGATTATCCTGGCCACAGCGGACAACAACAACGCCTTGACTGTGTTCCCCCGCACCCATAAGCCGCGGAAAAACACCCCCATGGATTGAAATGGAAATGCACAAAAAGGAGAAAGCGATAGCTTTCTCCTTTTTACGTGTATAGTCGGCACACTCTCAAATCGATACCCGATTGGAGGGTCAGGCTTTGCCTGTTCGCGCATAAAATGC
>CANAQK010000058.1 GCA_947363605.1 uncultured Clostridia bacterium
CCCGGCTGGTCCCCTATCCGTCGGGATGGGCCTTTCGGGCGGCCAGCCTGATTGGACGGTTATACAAACTGAGGCATGGAAGAACATTATGAATAGATAAGGAGAAGGGTATTTATGACAGAGCAGCTTGCAGCAATACCGCTCCCGGAATCCGATTTCCGGGAGCGGAACCGGGAGGAATTCGGTTTTCCCTATAAGTTTTCGATTATGATGTCTGTTTACAATGTGGAGGAATATATAAACGAAGCGGTTGACAGCATTATAAATCAAAATATCGGGTTTGAAGACAATGTACAAATTGTATTCGTAGACGACGGGTCCCAGGATCGTTCGGGAGAAATATGTGAGGAATATCGGGAACGTTTCCCTCAAAATATTGTTGTCATCCATAAGGAGAACGGCGGGCTTTCTTCTGCCCGCAACGAAGGCTTAAAGCATGTAGAAGGCCGGTATGTCAACTTCTTTGACCCGGATGACCGGCTGTCATTGAATACATTACGAAATGTTTATAACTTTTTTTCGGCACATGATAACGAAATTGATATTGTATCGATTCCATTGTATGTGTTTGGGGATTTTTCTGGAGGCCATCTTTTAAATTATAAATTTAAAAGGGGAACGAGAATTATAAACTTACACAAAGAGTATTCTCAAATCCAATTAAGTGCAGCTTCTGCATTTATCAAAAAAGGGCTTGCTGTTAATCTTTGTTTTGACTCAGAATTAGTAATTGCTGAAGATGCTAAAGAAATTCTGAAGATTTTGGGTATCAAATTTGCACTTGGAGTTGTAAGCAATTGCAAGTATTGGTACAGAAGAAGGATTGGCTCACAAGTTACATCAGGTCCCCAAAAATCAGCATGGTATATAAAATATTTGCAGCATTTTTCCTATTGGGCAAAAGAATATTTTGAAACGAATATAGGATATTTCCCACTATTTGCTCAATATACCGTTATGTATGACCTGCAATCAAAACTATGTCAAGACTCTATTCCATCGGGTGTACTTTCACCTTCAGAGATTTATGAATATAGAGAGCTGCTGACGAACTATTCAAAATTCTTGGATAATAGAATTATCTTGGAACAGAAAAATCTTTTTTTGGAGCACAAATTGTTCTTTCTCTCCTGTAAATATGGGAAAGAAATCCAAGCGCTCTATATGCACAATGATATTTTATTTCATCTCGATAATACAAATATTTGCTGGAATTCAGAATTGGGAATTTCCATTGATTTTATCTCAATAAAGCATTCCCATTTATATATTACAGGTTCTGTATCGGTTCTTCCGTTTAATTATAAAGATCTTAAAATAATTCTTAAAGTAAATGATAGGTTTCTTAATTGCGATATTCAAAATACGCAGGATAGCACACAGTTTATTGGTGAAACAATTTGCCTTAAACTTATATTTAAAGTTGGGGTTCCACTTACAGATGATTGTGAACAATATAATATTTCTTTTCACTTTGATGTTGACGGAAACATTTGTAAAAAACCGAAAATTGTTTTTAAAAATTATTCTCCTATAGATAATGTTATTAAATCTTCTTACTATAAAAATGAAAATTGGTGTTTGACTCATGATAAAGGGATATTAGCTGTAAAAAAATGCAGCTTATTTGAAAGAATTAACTTTGAATACAAATTGTTAAAAGAATTATATCATTCAAAGGAAAAATACAAAAAGAAGGCAATCGTTCTAAGGGGGATTTATTGGATATTAAAATCATTTAAGCGGAAGGAACTATGGTTAATATCCGATAAAGCTAATCGTGCCGATGATAACGGGGAAGCTTTTTTTACTTATTTAGCGTCACATGCTTCAAAAAATATAAAATGCTATTTTGTAATCTCTAAAACGAGTGCGGATTATCACAGGATAAGAAAAATGGGAAAAGTCATTCCCCATCTGTCGTGGAGACATAAATTAGCCGTTTTACTATCTGACCAAATCATTTCTGCATATTCACATGTGGAGGTTACAAACCCATTCTATGGGTATCATTTTCCATATAAAGATATACTCTCTGAAAAGTCGTTTGTTTTTTTGCAACATGGTGTAACATATAACGATATATCGAAGTCCATCGGGAAATATAAAAGAAATATAAAGTTGATTGTTGCAAGTTCACCGGCAGAGAAGGAAGCATTTATTTCACCCAGATATGGATATACGGAAAAGAATATTTGCCTTGCTGGATTTCCAAGGTATGATTTTCTGAAGAGCTCTCCGAAAAGGATTATTTCGATTGCTCCAACATGGAGAAGGTATCTGTTTAATGGGTTTATTCCGAAAGAAGACCGTTGGGTGTTAAAGCCTGAATTTAACAACTCGAATTTCTATAAGTCAATAATGTATTTAGTAAACAATGAAAGACTTATTTCAGCTGCACAAAAATATAATTATTCTATATATTTTGTACCGCATTCAGTATTTTTTCCATATATTGATCAATTTGAAGTCCGCAAAGAGGTTAATATGTTCGGAACGGAAGTTCGATATCGGGATATCTTTAATTATAGTGATCTTCTTATTACTGATTATTCTTCAATTGCGTTTGACTTTGCATATCTCAGAAAGCCACTGATATATGCCCAGTTTGATAAAGACGAATTTTATCTGAATCATGGGTATCAAGAAGGCTATTTTAGTATAGAAAAAGACGGCTTTGGCGAGGTGGAATACGACCTGGAAAGTACCATAGACAGGATTATAGAGTATATGGAAACTGGTTGTCAGTTAAAAGATGTATACCGCGAGCGCATTGATAATTTCTTCGCGTTCAATGACCAGGACAACTGCAAGAGGGTCTATGAAGCGGTGAAAGGATTGTCGAATGATAGGAATGAACCTTGAGAAAATAGAAAGGAATTACGATGACCGCTTTTAATCAAAAAAAGATTTGGACAAAGTATTGTGATCTATGGCATAACCTATCCGGCTGGAGATTGTTTTTATTTTATAGCCTGCATTATACGCTGCTGTTTATTATTCTTCAGTATTTTGTATTCGCTGCTTTTTATAAAGCGGATAAAAGCTTTATATGGAGTGTTGACGGTACAGGCAACTGGATTCCCAAATTGATGTATATCAGTCAGACGCTGCGCGATGGCATACAAGATCTTCTAGCCGGGGATGGATGGACAATCCCTCTTTATGATTTTAGGGTGGGGCCAGTAAAACTTGATTTTCAGGTTGGTTTACTTTATTGGCTTGCGGTACTCTGGCCTTGGGACCAGGTAGATGTATTAAATGATATCCTAGTAATCTTCCGTTTTTATTTACTTGGGTTGTCTTTTTCTGCTATGGGGTTTTATTTTAAGCAAAAACCCATTGCCATTTTGATTGGAGCGGTTACATATACCTTTTCAGCAGATTTTCTGTATACCGGTATTACCCATTCCCCCTTTCTGATACCGGCGATCTTTTTGCCGCTGCTTATTATTGGGCTGGAGCATATACTGCGGGGGAAACAGGGCTTCATTTTTACTGCGATAGTCTTTTTATCCTTGATTGGCAGCCTATATCATTCTTATATGCTGGCGATTTTGATTGTTGTTTATTTTTTGGTGCGCTATTTTTGTTCATACAACAAGAGTATCAAACATTTTTTCCAAACGGCTGCAAGAGCACTTTTATGGGGTGGGCTTGGCGCTGCATTAAGCGGAATTGTCGTGATCCCCACGCTGCTGCAGATGCTGGGAACCGGGCGTATCGGCCGGGAGACTGGGCAGTTGTGGTGTTATTCAAAATCCTATTATGAAAACCTTATATCCTCTTTTGCAATGGCGCCCGGTGACATATTAAACTGGACATATTTAGGATTTTCTGCCTTAGCTGTCCCTGCTGTTGCGCTGCTGTTTTTTCGTGCCAAACAATATCCGGAAAGAAAACCTCTACGGGTTTTGTTCATTTCGCTTACGGTTATGATGTGTATACCAGCTGCGGCCTATATTTTTTCCGGATTAAACGACACCTCCAATCGATGGTGCTATGCCTATGCCCTTTGTGTTGCAGCAATAGTGATGTTTGAACTTCCGAAGCTGGAAAACACCAACCGGCGGTATTTGATTTTTGCCGGAGCAGCTTCGTTAGTTTATATCCTGGTTTGTTATTTCTTTATTCAAAAGAAATTCTATCATGAGGAATCCGTTGTCTTTCTACTGATTACATTTTTATTGTTCGTTTGCTGCTATTTCGTCAGCAGGAGAGGAAGAAAATCTATTTTAACAATTTGCCTGGTCCTTACCTGCGTGTCTGCAAGCTATAGTGCTTTTTGGCGCTATGATCCGTCTGCGGGGAATTATGTTAAGGAATTTGTGAGTCAAGATAAAGTTTATTCTACATATGAGGCTGGGCAGTATGCTTCATTGGGAGAAAGCGGTGTTGTGGAAAAAGATGGGAGCTTTTTCAGAGTTTCAGCGAGCAATTTAAGTATTAATGATGCTGCTGCATCTTTTTATTGGGATTTGAAAGGCTTATCTTTTTATACGAGTAATATTAATAATTCTTATAAAAAGATGCATTCGGAATTAGAAATATTACATAAAAAGATGAACATTTGGCAATGTGGAATCGATGGCCGAGCTCCGATATTATCTTTATTTAATGTGAAATATACTGCTGTCCGGAAAAACGCCCCTATTCCTTATGGCTTTGAAGAGGTCGATAATGTCAACAAGGATATCATCTTGGAAAACCGGTATTTTCTTCCGGTCGGATATACCTATGATGCTTATATGGACCAAGCTGCTTTTGAACAATTGTCGCCTATAGAAAAACAGGAAGCCATGCTACAAGCGCTAGTGCTGGAGGATAAATCAGATACAGTGCGGCTTTGCGAAAACCCGGATTTGTTATCGCAGAAAATGCCGGTGAAGGTGACGGCTGCGGACGGCCTGAGTTGGAAGGATGGAAAGCTGAAGGTGAACAAGGAAAATGCTTCCATGACCCTGTCTTTTGATGGGCTGGCGGGTGCGGATACCTATCTGAGGACAATCAATCTGGATTTGACCAGCGGGAGTAGTAAAAGAAATTGGCTTCTTACAGCAGAGACTGGAGAAACATCAACCAACGCACGTTTTACTGCAGACGGCTGGCTATATTCTCACGGGGCCAAAAATCAGGTGCTCTACTTGGGCAATTCCCCGGAGGGTTACACTACCTGCACCCTGACCTTTCCACAGAAAGGCATGTTTATCTTAGATGATTTGGAAATCTGGTGTCAGCCGATGGACAATTATACTTCCCATATCGAAACACTGCGTGCCGAGCCGTTAGAGAACATCGAAACCAATTGGAGAGGGCTGACCGGTACGGTGGATTTATCCAAGAATAAAATGATGTGTTTCGGTATTCCCTATGAAACGGGATGGTCTGTCTATGTGGATGGGGAAAAGCAAGAGCTGGTGCAGGCAAATATCGGCTTGATGGCGGTAGAACTTGAGGCTGGCACACATGAGATTGAGCTCAAGTATTGGACGCCGGGCTTGACAATAGGGATTGTGCTGAGCTGTTTGGGATTGGTACTGCTTGGGAGTGTAATTCTTTATCATGAAAAACACACTAAAAACGGTAGACCGCAGGAGGATAGAATGAGATGAAAGTATTGATATTAGCAGGAGGTTTCGGCACCCGTATCTCAGAAGAAAGCCAGTTTAAGCCCAAACCGATGGTAGAATTGGGCGGAATGCCGATTTTATGGCATATTATGAAGCTGTATGGACATTACGGATTCAACGACTTTATCATCCTGGCCGGGTATAAACAGCATGTGATCAAGGAGTATTTTGCGGATTATTTCCTGCATACTTCGGATATTACTTACGATTTTACTCATGGGAAAAACGAAATGACCATCCATCGCAACTCCTCCGAACCTTGGAAGGTAACCGTGGTAGACACGGGGCTGAATACCATGACCGGCGGCCGGGTAAAGCGCGTCAAAGACTATATTGGCAATGAGCCGTTTATGCTGACTTATGGGGACGGCGTATCCAATTTGAATATCCCGGAATTGATGAAGTTCCATCAATCCCATGGAAAAATGGTAACGATGTCTACTTATAATGCGGGTCAACGTTTTGGGGTTTTGGATGTTGCGGAAGACGGTATGGTAACGGAATTCCGGGAGAAAACGCAGGGTGACGGCAATATGATCAATATCGGGTTCATGGTTTGCCAGCCGGAGTTTATAGACTGCATTGACGGCGATACCAGTATTTTGGAAAAAGCGCCGTTGGAAACTGTGGCAAAAAGGGGACAGCTGATGGCCTATAAGCATGAGGGATTCTGGCAATGCATGGATACAGTTCGGGAGATGCAGCAGCTTGAAGCAATGTGGGCAAAGGGACAAGCGCCCTGGAAAGTGTGGGAGTAGAAATGGAATGGATGGATCTGGATTTTTATCGCGGGAAGCGGGTCTTTGTTACCGGGCACACCGGATTCAAAGGAAGCTGGCTCTGTAGGATCCTGACGGGAGCAGGTGCGGAGGTTACGGGATATTCCCTGCCGGCACCTACAGAACCCAGCCTTTTTTCCCTGGCGGGATTGGAGAAGGGGATCACCTCTGTGATTGCGGATATTCGGGATCGGGAACGCCTTATGGCTGCTTTCGGGGAAGCCCGGCCGGAGATTGTTTTTCATCTGGCGGCTCAGCCGATTGTTCGTACCAGCTATCGGGAACCTGCAGATACCTATGAAACCAATGTTATGGGGACGGTCAATTTGCTGGAATGTGTCCGTACCTCACAGGAACCTGTGAGGTCTGTGGTGAATATCACCACAGATAAAGTCTATGACAACCGGGAATGGGTTTGGGGATACCGGGAAAGTGAACCGCTGGACGGATATGATCCTTATTCCAATTCAAAGTCCTGTTCAGAGCTGGTAACTCACAGTTATGTGAACAGCTTTTTTGGCGATAAAGATGCTCCCGCTGTATCTACCGCCCGGGCAGGGAATGTGATCGGAGGCGGGGATTTTGCGGCGGACCGGATTATTCCGGATTGTGTCCGTGCGGTACAGGCTGGGAAACCGCTGGGCGTGCGGAACCCTCATTCAACAAGGCCGTACCAGCATGTGCTGGAACCTCTCTTTGCCTATTTGATGATTGCCAAACGGCAGTATGAGGACAAAGGCTATGCCGGGTGGTACAATGTCGGTCCGGATGATTGCGACTGCGTCACGACCGGGGAACTGGTGGAGCTTTTCCAAAAGAAGTGGGGCGAGGGATTTACCTGGCTGAACCAGGCTGAGAAAAACGCCCCTCATGAGGCCAGCTTCCTGAAATTAGATTGTGCCAAGCTGAAAGGGACATTCGGCTGGAAGCCCCGATGGAATATTGAGGAAGCGGTTGGAAGGACCGTGGAATGGAGCCGGGCCTGGCTTCGGGGGCAGGACATAGCAGCCGTCATGGACAAGCAGATTCAAGCATTTTGGGAGGAAGAATAATGGCGTATACATGGAAAAACGAACAAGAGGCCCGTCAGGAGATTCTCTCTGCCGTGACCGCTTATTATCGTACCTATAAAAAACAGGAGAAGGATTTTCAGCCGGGCGACCGGATTTCTTATGCGGGCCGGGTTTACGATGAAAAGGAAATGTGCAGCCTGGTGGAATCCGCCCTGGATTTTTGGCTGACTACCGGCCGGTACGCAGAGGAATTCGAACGGGAATTTGCCCAGTGGCTGGGCGTAAAATATGCCAGCTTGGTCAACAGCGGTTCTTCCGCCAATCTTCTGGCCTTCATGGCCCTGACTGCCCCCGAACTGGGGGAACGGCGGATCCGGAGAGGGGACGAAGTCATTACGGTGGCTGCGGGCTTCCCCACTACAGTATCTCCAATTATTCAATATGGCGCAGTTCCGGTTTTTGTGGATGTGACGATCCCTCAATACAACATTGACGTTTCTATGCTGGAAGAGGCGCTGTCTCCTAAAACTAAAGCGGTGATGATTGCCCATACATTGGGAAATCCTTTCGACCTGGCGGAGGTAAAGGGCTTCTGCGGCCGGCACGGCCTTTGGCTGGTAGAGGACAACTGTGATGCCCTCGGGAGTACCTATGCCATAGATGGCGAGGAGCGGTTGACTGGCACTATTGGGGATATCGGAACCTCCAGCTTTTATCCGCCCCACCATATGACAATGGGGGAGGGCGGCTGCGTTTATACGGACGATCCCCTTCTTCACCGGTTGGTCAATTCGTATCGGGATTGGGGTCGGGACTGTGTATGCCCGTCCGGCAGGGATAATCTTTGCGGACATCGCTTCGATGGACAATATGGGGAGCTTCCGGCGGGATACGATCATAAGTATGTTTACAGCCATTTTG
Source organism: uncultured Clostridia bacterium (assembly GCA_947363605.1). Taxonomy (GTDB): domain Bacteria; phylum Bacillota; class Clostridia; order Oscillospirales; family Ruminococcaceae; genus Paludihabitans. The sequence continues at coordinate 8,344 of CANAQK010000058.1, forward strand.
GATACAACCTGAAGGTAACAGATATGCAGGCGGCTATTGGGTGCGAGCAGCTGAAAAAATTTCCGGGTTTCATTGAGCGCCGGCGTCAAAATTGGAAACGGCTACGGGCAGGACTGGAGCCGGTGAAGGACAAGTTGATCCTGCCAGAAGCTGCTCCGAATAGCTGCCCGAGTTGGTTCGGGTTCCTGCTGACTTGTCGGGAGGGTGTCGATCGGAATAAGGTAGTGCAGTATGTGGAAAAAAGGGGAATCCAAACCCGGATGCTTTTCGCCGGGAACCTGATGAAACATCCCTGCTTTGATGAGCTTCGGAGTTCCGGGGAAGGGTACCGGATAGTAGGAAGCCTGGAAAACACGGAGCGGATTATGCGGGATACCTTTTGGGTAGGGGTTTACCCCGGGATGACCGACGAGATGGTGGACTATATGGCGGAAACGATTAAGGGTGCGCTGAATGAAAACTTCTGATTATATCGTAGCGTTTTTAATCAAGCAGGGGATCCATGACATTTTTGGCTATCCGGGAGGGATGATTACCCATTTTATGGATTCCTTGGATCAATACAGTGCGGAAATCAGCGCTCATGCCAATTACCATGAACAGGCCAGTGCAATGGCTGCTTGCGGCTGGGCAGAGATTACCGGCCTGCCCGGTGTGGCCTATGCCACCAGCGGCCCAGGGGCTACGAATTTAATTACAGGGATTGCCTGCGCGTATTTTGAATCACTGCCAGGGATTTTTATCACCGGGCAGGTGAATACCTATGAGCAAAAGGGTGCCCTAGGGGTCCGGCAAAAAGGCTTTCAGGAAACCGATATTGTGTCTATGGCAAAGCCGGTGACCAAAGCAGCGTACCGGGTTCAAACGGCTGCTGAGCTTCCGGAGGTGTTGGAAGGGGCTTACCGCATGGCGATGTCTGGCCGTAAAGGGCCTGTTTTGCTGGACATTCCCATGGATGTTTCCCGGGGAGAGATCCCGGCGGTTCCGAAAAAAGTAAAAGTGCGGCAGGAATGCAGCGGTAAAAGGGTGCAGGAGAGCACAAGGCAAATCATGGCGGAACTGCGCCGCGCAAAAAGGCCTGTTATTTTGGCTGGACATGGTATTTCTGTTTCAGGATGCCGGGATTTATTCCGAGGCCTTGTGGATGCTGTGGGTGTGCCGGTCGTAACCAGTATGATTGCCGTTGATCTGCTGCCGGGCAAATCGCCCTATTCCTTCGGAATGATCGGGGCGTATGGGCTGCGATGGGCGAACTATCTGTTGAATCACAGTGATTGTATAGTAGCACTTGGAAGCCGGATGGATTGCCGGCAGACGGGCGTAAACAAAGCCCTTTTCGCACCGGACGCAAAGATCCTGCGCGTCGATATTGATTCGGGGGAACTGGAGAACCGGATCCATGACAAGGAAGCGGGCTATCCGCTTCCCTTGGAAGCATTGCTGCCGGAATTGCTGCGGCAAGCTTCCGAAACATCGTGGGATTTTAGCGAATGGCTGCAATGCTGTAATCGGGTACGCTATCAGCTAGAGGCTGTAGGCAATAAAGAGCCAGGGAACTTACTCGCCGAAAAATTGGGACAGATTTTACCGGAGAATATCACTGTGACGACCGACGTCGGGCAAAATCAGGTTTGGATTGCTCAAAGTATGGGAATAAAAGAAAGACAGAGGGTATTGTTTTCAGGTGGGCATGGCGCTATGGGATACAGTCTTCCGGCCGCGATTGGAGCCGCTTTAGCGACAAAGCGCCCTGTTGTATGCGTCTGTGGGGACGGCGGATTCCAGATGAATTTGCAGGAGCTTCAGTTTGTGGTGCGTGAAAACCTGCCGGTGAAGATTGTCTTGATGAATAATCGGGCGTTGGGAATGATCCATCATTTTCAGGAAATGTATTTTGCAGGCAACTATATGCAGACGGATGCTTCGAAAGGTTTTACCGTACCGGATTTTACAGCTATTGCAAAGGCTTATGGATTGCGGTCATTCCATGCAGACAGTTTTGATAAATTGGCCGATGTATTTGCCGATATGGAGCCTGCCTTTATAGAATGCAGCTTGCCGCAGTCAACCTACGTTTTCCCCAAGTTGGGGCTGAATAAGCCGATTCACGAGCAGGAACCGGCATTGCCCAAAGGGCTTTTGCAGGAATTGGACCGGATTTGCGGTTTCTAATTGAAACGGATTATTTTTAAGGAGTATTATTGGCCATATGAAGAAGGTTGTAATTACCGGTGCCAGCAGTTTTATTGGCCGGAATCTGATGAACTATGCGAAAGACCTGTGGGAGATTACTGCCGTTGTGCGCAGGCAGTCGGATATAGAGGGGATACCTGCAGGGGTAAAGATCCTCCGGATGGACATGGCGGAGTATGATCGTCTGGGGCAGGAGGCAGGCTCTTGCGATTGTTTGGTACACCTGGCTTGGCAAGGGACTCGCGGTTCGGACCGTATGGATGCAGCTATGCAAAAAGAGGATTTGAACGGCTCCTTAAAGGGGATAGATTCCGTTTTGGAAAAGGGCTGCGGGAGGGTTGTTTTGGCCGGTTCACAGGCGGAATATGGCCCGCATTCTGAAAAAATCACTGAGGAAACGGAATGCGTTCCCAATACGGAATATGGAAAGGCCAAGTTGAAATTACATACGGAACTAATCAAAAAGATGCAAACAAGAGGGACTGCTTACAAAACTGCTAGATTTTTTAGCCTATATGGTCCGGGGGATGCTGCTAATACCATGATTATGGCGACATTGCAGAAAATGTTGTCCGGTGAAAGCTGCCCGTTTACCGCAGGGACGCAGATGTGGGACTACTTACATATTGATGATGCCATAAAGGCTTTGTATCGTTTATGTGTCGAGGACTGCGCCGACGGGGCCTATAATTTTGGAAGCGGCGATGTTCGTACCTTACGCCAATATATCGAGGAAATGGCGCGGATTACGCAGAGCCGAAGCGAATTATGCTTCGGGGCGGTTCCCTATGCTGAAACGGGTATGGTTTCCCTTTGGCCGGATGTAGAAAAGTTAAAAAGGGAAGTCCATTGGATGCCAGAGGTTTCATTTGAACAGGGGATTTTGTCAATTTTAAAGCATTGGGGAAATAGTTCCAGGTTAGACAGATAATTCTGTCCTTCAGTGATCCGGAGAAACAGGCGGCAAGGACCGCTATTTGGAATGGGCAGCGGAAAAAGGGCCGGCACAGATGAGAGAAAGCTGAATTTCTTGGGATGGCAGGTAAAAACGTCAGTGAAAAACGGTTTTTTCAGAACGGTAACTGGAAACAAAATAAATTTTTTGGATATGGAGCTTATGGGGAAGTCGATCAAGCAATTTATCAAATTCGGTTTGGTGGGTGTTTCGAATACCCTCCTGTCGTTGGCCGTATATTATATTTTTTTATGGATAAACGCAGACCTGTATCTTGTGGGGAATATTGCGGGTTGGCTGGTCAGCGTGGCAAATGCTTTTTTCTGGAGCCAAAAATATGTCTTTGTCAGTGAAAAGGCTTCGCTTGCGTCAACATTAAAGAAGCTGCTGAAAACTTACTGCAGCTATGGGGCTACCTTTTTATTGAGTACCCTGCTTCTATATCTGGAAGTGGATCTTTGGCAGTGGCCAGCATCTATAAGCCCGCTGCTGAATCTGCTGCTGACCGTCCCGCTGAATTTTTTGCTCAATAAGTTTTGGGTTTTTCGCAGATAAAGGAGGGGCTTATGAAAAAGATATCGGTTATGGTGCCTTGTTACAATGAGCAGGATAATGTGCGGCCGTTATGCGAGTCTGTTCGCACATTGCTGCAAATGGAGCTGCCGGAATATGATTATGAAATTTTATTTATAGACAATAAATCCACGGATAATACCCGAACCATTTTACGGGAATTATGCGCAGAGGACCTTCAGGTAAAAGCGATTTTTAATATGAAAAATTTCGGGCAGTTCAACAGCCCTTACTATGGTTTATATCAAACCACTGGAGACTGTACCATTTTATTGTGTGCGGATTTCCAGGATCCTATCGATCTGCTTCCTCAAATGGTCCATGAGTGGGAGAGGGGCCATAAGGTCGTTTGCATGATCAAAACGACCAGCAAGGAAAATAAAATCATGTACAGCCTGCGCAGTTTCTATTATAAGACCATCAAGGCCATGAGCGATGTACAGCAGATCGAGCATTTTACTGGGTTTGGGCTTTATGACCGCAGTTTTATTGATGTATTGCGCAGCTTAAAGGATCCGACGCCGTTTTTCCGGGGCATTGTTGCGGAATACGCGCCGGATCATTTAGAGATCCCCTATGAACAGCAAAAGCGTAAAGCCGGTAAATCCAAAAACAGATTTTTTACCCTGTTTGACGCCGCGATGCTGAGTTTTACCAGCTATACCAAAGGAGGGCTGCGCTTTGCTACCTTTGGAGGGTTTGCCATTTCTGCGGTCAGCTTTGTCATTGCTGTTTTTTATTTGGTCTATAAGCTGTTGAACTGGGACGCTTTCCCTTTAGGCAATGCGCCTATTTTGATCGGTGTATTTTTCCTGGGCGGTTTGCAGATGTTCTTTATTGGGCTGCTTGGAGAATATATCATGAGTATGAACACTAGGATGATCAACAGGCCGCTGGTCATTGAAGAAGAACGGATCAATTGTTAGGGCTTGTTTGAAAATAGAGAAATGACCTGTTTTTTCGCAAACAGCAGGAGA
>CANAQK010000059.1 GCA_947363605.1 uncultured Clostridia bacterium
TTTTGTTGATTTAGCCTACTCCTCGCTATTTTTCAAACAAGGCCTAGTATAAAATCGGATTTTAAAACCCCATGCAAAAGGCTGCGGCGCATAACGCGCCGCAGCCTGGAATAAACTGCTAAAAAGCCCTATATCATCTTGAATTGTTCCGCGTCGGATCACATCCCTGCTCTTTTAAAGGAAAGCTGCCGCACCGTCCTAATCCGATTCAAAACGGACTACTTGCGTAAACAAAAGATAATAATACGGCGGAACCCGTTTATTCAGATGATATTTGCCTAAATACCATCCCCGGAACTGGACCGTCCGGGAAAGCTCATCAAAAAAGGTATGCAGCCGGGTCCACTCCTCGCGGCTTTCAATATCAATAAATTCCCGGATCTTCCCCGGGGCGTCGTGGGTGACAATCAAATCCACCCGGTTCCCCGCCTGCTCCAGGTTTTGGCGGGCACGGGCTATTTCTTCCTCCGAAGGGAGAAACTCCGCTTCCTCCTTTCCCTGTTCAAACTGTTCTATAGAATCCCCGCCGCCCATGGCGAAAACACGGTTCCCTTCAAGCTCATAAATCTCCCCCCGGAGCAGCATGGTCAGCCCGCCCGAAATCCTGCGCGCACGGCCCTGGGCAAATTCGGTTTCCGGATATTCGTTCAGCAGGCGGTGGTTTTCATGGCAGCCGTCTACAAACAGCACCTGGTACTTCCGTTTCCCAATCCATTGAAGCGCTTTCTGCTCCGAGCGGCCCCCTTCCCAAAGGAAACCGAAATCCCCACAGACAATCAGTGTATCCCCTTTTTTGATTCCACTCCGCTCAATTTCTTTGAAACGGGAAAGATCCCCATGTAAATCCCCTGTTAGATAAATCACCGGTGGTCGCTCCTTTTAAAATTAACGTACTTTTCACATCTTCTGCCGGAATCGCCCTTTGCAATCTGACAAAAACCTGATATAATGAAAAAGTATCTCTTCATTATATAATCAACACACTTGAAAAAACGCAAATTGCGTTTTTTCAGCCAGCGGGCATAGCCCGCTGGCTGTGTGCTCCACACACCTATGTTGACTATGAAGTCTGAACCAAGGCCGCTTCTGCGCTCTCCTGCGGCAGAGAAGCGCCGCAGGCATCAAAAGAATCAAAATGATTCTTTTGATGTGTTTCAACTATAAAGACAATCCCGGAAGAAATTCCGAGTTTTATTATAATACAAAGACGGAGGTTCGTCTATGAAAATACTGAAAAAATTTTCCGCTGTCCTGTTGGCGTTGACTTTTACTCTATTCCTCTGCTTCCCTTCCTATGGGGCGGACGCCGCTTATAAAACCAACTTTGAAATCATGAGCCGCGCGGCCTATATGATCAACACGGATACCGGAACGGTGATTTATGAAAAAAACCCGGATGAACCATTTTATCCCGCTTCCCTGACGAAAATCATGACAACGGCTATCGCGATTGAATATGCGGAAAAAGCGGCAAAGTCCAGCGGGGTCAGCCTGATGGAATATCTGGAAAACACAGTCGTTACCACGCCTTCCTATATCTACGATGAATTCCAGGGGCTGTCCGTTTCCCATGCAGATATTTACCGGAACGAACGCGTCCGGATGATCGACCTGCTCTATGCCATCATGCTGCCCTCCGCCTGTGAAGCCAGCAGCAGCCTTGCTGATTATATCGGAAACGGGCAGATCTCCGTTTTTGTGGATATGATGAACGCCAAAGCGCGAGAGCTGGGGGCGGTAAATACACACTTTGAAAATGCACATGGATTATATCACGAAAACCAGGTCACCACGGCCAAGGATATGTATTTAATTACCAAATATGCGCTGTCCCTGGATCTGTTTGAACAGATCTGCACAACGGTGGATTACCAAATGCCGGCAACCAACATCCACGCCGAGCCGTATTACATCAGCCACAGCAATTATATGCTCAGCAAAAACCGGGGCGGCACCTATTATGACAAGCGGGTACGGGGGATCAAAACCGGTTCCCTGCCGGAGGTCGGAAAGAACCTGGTCAGCATGGCGTCTGACAACGGCTACAATTACCTGCTGGTGACCTTGAGCGCGCCGGACGTCAACCGCGAGGGCCAGGCTTATTCCCGTAATCATTTTGACGATGCCAAAGCACTTTACGATTGGGCGTTTTCCTCCTTCTCCCTGCAAAAAATGCTGAAGGAAGGGGAATCCAAGGCAGAAATAAAGGTCCGGCTGAGCGGGGATCAGGACCATGTCATCCTGGATTCCGCACGGGATGTCACCATCCTGCTCCCCTCTGAAACAGATACCACCTCTGTCCAGGAAATTATCGAATTGGCCGAAAATGTGCAGGCCCCTATCCAGAAGGGTGATGTCCTTGGAAAGCTGATCCTGAAGCAGGCCGACGATGTGATTGATACAGTGGACTTGGTCGCGCGGGAAAACGTAGACCGCAGCCTTCCGCTTTATCTGCTGGACGCCACGGGCCGGTTCTTCGAGCAGTCGTTTGCCCAAGCTATCCTGATCGGGCTTGGAATCCTGCTCCTGCTGTATATCTTCGCCACAGTCCGCTACAACCGCATCAAACGCCGCCGCATGATGCGGGAACGGCGCTACCGCCAACGGCCCTAACCATTTTCATCCATCCTGATCCTGTGGGTAAACGCCCGCAGGATTTTTTGTAAATGTCACCCTCCGCAGGCTGCGGCATATACTGTTAATGTCCGGATCATTCAAACAAGGCGCGCCCTTCTATACGATAGCCAGCGTATCGGAGATTCGCCGTCCCGCTGGCTGCGAAGTCCAAATCCTCTTGCGGCAAAAGGCTGCCGCAGACCTCAAGGGAAGCTTTTTGAGCTCTTTTGAAGTGCTTTGACTCTAAAAAAGAAAAGGATGCGAACTATGGAACTGCAAACAAACCGTTATGTCTTTAACAATGCCTGCCGGCGCTGCGACAGTGCTGCCGGAACTTTCTGCGGAACGGTCGGTGGAGATGTGCCGGCTTTCGTTCAGGAACTGCCCGACGACGATCCCAGCTTCAGCTGGCCTTCTCAGTGCCCCTGCTGCCGGTGCTGCGGTGCAAACAGATGGAATAGCTGTTGCTGCTGCAACCGCTGCCATTGTTCACAAAATTACTAGGGCTTGTTTGAAAATAGAGAAATGACCTGTTTTTTCGCAAACAGCAGGAGAATGCAAGGCAAAAAACGCAGGAATCCTTGCCGGATTCCGAGTATTTTTAACGCAGCATTCACCGTTGCTTGTAGAAAAAGACGAAAATTTCGATTTTTCAAACAGCCCCTAATCCCCCCCTTTTTAAGCTTTTCAGCGCGGCAGGATATCCTGCCGCGCTGAAAAACTTTCCTTGCCCTGTGCGCTTGCACTGCGGCTCCGGAAATGTTATGATAATCCCAAGCACTTTTACGCAGAAAATACCATCTAAACCATCATATCACTCAGAAACCAGCCGCTGCTGAATAAAGACATTCTTTTTCCAAAACATAGACTTATTCCGCTCAAGCAAGGAGGAAATCAATGAAAATCCGCATTCCCGCACTTCTGATCGCCGCGATCCTGCCGCTTTCATTCGCTGCCTGTAAACCTGACCCGATACAACCGCCCTCTTCTTCCCCTGCCCCCGTTTCCTCTGAAATTCCGGAGACTTCCGCGCCGGAAGAAGAGCTGGATCTCCTGCTCTATGCACTGAAAGAGGGCGATCCGGAACAAATCCGGGCATTGGTTTCCCTGGACAAGCTTCCGGACTCCCTGGGAACGCTTTCCGAAACCTTCGGCTCCCTTCCCGCAGAAACAAAGGAGAAAATATCCGCTGCCTGGAAAGAACTTACAGCGGGGTTCGAATATACCCTGGTATCCTGGGATTTGGCGCAGGAGGATCATGCCGCCGCACAGCTCCTCCTCCGGAACCAGGATTTCAGTGAAATCCCGGCCCGCCTGGCCCAAGAGGAAGACCTGGACTCCCTGCCGGATGTATTCCTCCAGCAATTGCAGGAAGCCCCAATGAAAACGGTAGAATTTCCGATTCAACTGGATTGGACAAAGCAGGAGGGACAGTGGAAAGCCCAAGCCAATCGTGACCTGCTGAACGCCCTGAGCGGCGGGATGCTGGATCAGGTTCCATTCGAACTGCTTCTGTAAATCCCCCGTCAGCACAGCGGGGCAGGATATCCTGCCCCGCTGGAATTTTTCCGCCCTCCCGCGGTTAGAGTTCTTTACGCAGGAGATCGGTTCCGAACTCCTTATATCCTCGTTTCGGATAAAACTGCCCGGATTCCTCATACCCCTTCCCGCCAAGATGTACCACTACGAAGCGATATCCCGCCTCTCGGAGAACCTGTTCTGCGGTTTCAAGGAGCCTGGTTCCAATCCCTTGCCTCTTCATCGTACACTTCACATAAAAACGATGCAGCTTTGCCGTATCCGGGCCATACCGGTTGCATCCAATACCTCCAACTACCCTCTGAGCATCGGCAGCAAGCCAAAACCGATCCCCGGAGGAAAGATAATATTGGGGAATAGCCAACAAGTCTTCATTCAAGTGTGGAACACGGCCCAAAGCATTCCTGGCTTCCTGTACCATAAACATCAGATCATCCCGATAAGATGCCTCATAGGGGATAATTTTCATTCTGCACAAACCTTCTCACTTCTCCAAAAACCGGATCAGTTCCTCCGCCTGATTCTCCACCCGGCCCGTCCGAACCTCCTCCAGCAGAAGCGCCAGCGTATGCCCAATCTCGGCTCCCCGCAAGCCCCGGGCCGCCAATTCCCGGCCGCCAATCGCCAGCATCCGAACCGACCAGCATTCCCCGTTGTCCAGAATCTGCCGGCATTCCCTCCGCAGTACCCGACATCCGGAAAACCCCCGGCACTCCTGAAAATAAAGCCAGCGCAAAAGCCCTTCTGGAGTCTGCCGGTCCATCCGGCGCTTGAGTTCTGCCTGCCCCGTGGGGAAGGGAAGTTCCCGTGCCCTCAGCAAACGGAGCACAGATTCCCGAACCCGTCCTTCCAGCCGGAGCCTTTCCAGCCGTTCCTCCGCCTGAGGGAACGGCATCTGGGCAAACAGGATCGCCAGCCGCAGGGTCACCCGTTCCTGCGGCCCCAGGTTCAGGCCGGATACACGCCGGATCCCTTCCCGCACTTTCCCGGAATACGCCGGGAGAATCCAATGCAGGATCCCGCGCGCACCCATTTGGGACAACGGCTCCGCCGGTTCCGCCGCCAGCATTTTTTTTAGTTCCCCCCAAATACGCTCGGCAGAAACCTGCCTCAAATATTCCCCGCAAGCCTCTGCCGCATCCAGCGCACCGCCGGTCATACGGAACCCCAGCTGGGCCGAAAAACGGAACCCCCGCAGGATCCGGAGCGCATCTTCAAAGAAACGCCGTTCCCCCGCGCCGATCGGACGCAGAACCCCCGCATGAAGATCCGACAGACCTCCGAAGAGATCCACGACCCGGCCTTCCCGCGAACAAGCCATCCCATTGATGGTAAAATCCCGCCGGCAGAGATCCTCCTCCAGACTTCGGGCCAGCCGCACTTCTTCCGGATGCCGGTGATCCAGGGAACTTCCATCTACCCGGTAAGGAGTTACCTCCATCGGCTGCCCTTCAAACCGCACGGTTACCGTACCATATCCCCCTCCGGTAGGGACGGCAGGATATCCGTGGGACAAAAACGCTGCTTCGATATCCCTCGGAGCAGCGTTTGTCGTAAAATCCCAGTCTTTCGGCATTTTCCCGCGCAGCAAGTCCCGGACACTGCCGCCGACCGCCCAGGCCTCAAACCCGGATTCCTCCAGCACCTGTAGAAAAGAGCGTATTTTTTCCGGAAGCCGGAGCACCGGATCAGCGGTCAAAAGGGTCATACATCCCGATTTTGTGCTTGAAAGCGATGACGGAAGCGCCCAGCAAGCCCGCGGTATTTTTCAGCTGGGCTTTGACAATCTTAAAATCAGAATAGCTTTGCATTACACGCTTATAGATCCGCTTGTTGATTTCTTTTTCAATATAAGGCTCGGAAAGGATCCCCCCGCCAAGCACTAAGCCGTTCGGGTTAAAGATATGGATCAGGGTCACCAGGCCGAAAACGATCTCGTTGATCCAATCATCCACTACCATACGGACCGCAACATTGCCTTTTTCCCACTCTTCAAAAATAATCCGCCCATTATAAAATTTGGGGTCGATCTTCCGGGCCTCCCGCACCAGCGCGGTAGTGGACGCATACTGCTCATAGCAGCCGTGCTGCCCGCAGCCGCACTCTTTCCCGTTCGGATGGGTGATGATATGGCCGAATTCGCCGGCCAAGCCTTTGCTTCCGCCGTAAATCTGACGCTTAATCATAATAGCCCCGCCTACACCCGTACCATAAGTCACGCAGAGCATATCCTGAAAATCTTTCCCTGCACCGTAATGCGTTTCCCCGATCGCTGCACAGTTGACGTCGTTTTCCACACAAGTCAGCTTTTGGAATTCCTGTTCAAAAAGCTTCTTCACCTGCATCCCGGAATATTGAGGGACATTTTCATTCGCGTAAACGATGGATCCTTCTTTGGGATCCACTTGGCCTGTGGTTGAAATGCCGATACATTCAAAATCCTGATAACCGTGCGCGATTTCCAAGGCCCGCTCCACCACATAAGGACCGCCGTTTTTCGCATTTGTATCGTGCTCTTTCAGTTCGGAAATCTCGCCTTTTTCATTGGCAATGGCAGATTTGATGGCTGTCCCGCCGATATCCAGCGCTAAAATTCTCATACTGTACCCTCCCTGTTATTAAAAAGTTCCTAACGAATTCAGTATACCGAAATATGCTGAAAAAAGCAAGTCTGCTTACAAATATTTTTGTATGTTTCGCTGATCGTCTCTTTGGGGAACCGTGTATGCAGACGCTGTATTGAAAGGAAAGTGGAAGCCGCCAATATCCGGGCTGTACAATATACTGCCTTTTTATAAAACAGCCCTGACACTTTTAATGTCAGGGCTGTTTTGCACCGCGGCCGGCAGTTTCCTGGAGCCTTTATCGGAAAACATACGGCCAGGCAGTATCACATGATAAAAGAAATCATTCCATCAACCAAATGGCAAACCGTAAAAATCAAAATCGGGAGCACCGCTATCCCATTTTTCCGGTCTATGGCGAAAAACAAAAACGCAAGGCAGGGAGGAACCATCAATCCCAGCAGGACAAGCGGATGAATAACGCCGGTATAATAGAAGATCCAACAGGCAAAGTACAGCAGACAGCAACCAACCACCAGAACAGTAAGAGGAGTAATCCCTATTTTTCTGCATTTCCGATTCTTAAAAGCGCATAGGGCGGCCACCATCCACACCTGGCATACAGAGGCAATTACCCCCAGAACCCCTGCTGCCGAACCTTCCCTCAGAACGTCATGAGGTGCGGGAACCGCAAACCAAATAAAATTAGGAACCATAATTGCCAGGAACAAAAACAGCCCCCAGGCTTCAAAGCGGCATTGGTATTTTTGGAACATCTCTTACCTCCAATTCATCCGGAAAACCTGAAGCCGGCCGAAAAATACGGACAGAAAAGCAGGGATTAAAATCCCTGCTTTTCTGCGTTTGTTTCAATCGGTATTCATTGAGGAGGGGTGAAAATATACTTTTATGCTTGCCTTAAAAGTATGGTTTTAGTATAACACGGCTTCCGGGAAATAGTGTGAATGCCCTGTGAAGATACCATGAAAAAAGAGGGTATTTTTTGTGATTCTTTCTTCATAAATTCTGGGGGGTTTCAAATAATTAAAAATCATGGGTCAAATCCCAGATTCTACTTGACAGAACCGACGTTTGTCCCATATAATAAAAATGTAAAAATCAAAGTGGATTTGTTTTCCCTTTGTGTGCCTGGCAGAAGTATGCCGCCCATAGTGCCGGAAGCACCATCCGGGTTCCGGCCAGCGGCCGCCCGAATATATGGAAGAAAGGACACCGCTATGAACGAAAAAAGCAAAATGATTTATGATTATGTGCGTGATGTCGCATCCTATGCCGGCACGCCAAGCGTCCGGGATATCTGCACTGCATTGGGGATTAAGTCCCCTTCCACCGTACACCGTTATCTCAACGAGCTGGAAAAGGAAGGTTTGATCACCCGTTCCAACGATAAACACCGGTATATTTCCCTGACGCAGGACAAAGCTGTCCTGGTGCCGATTTACGGCACCATTCCGGCAGGCCAGCCGATCACCGCTGTGGAAAATATCGACGGGTATGTGCCGGTATCCAATTTCCGGGGAGAAGCGCGCGAGCTCTTTGCGCTAAAGGTCCATGGCGAAAGCATGATTGAGGCCGGCATCCTGAACGGCGATATTGCCATCCTGCGGAGCACGCCAACAGCCGAAAACGGGCAGATTGTCGCCGCTATGGTTCATGAAGATGAAGCCACCCTCAAGCGTTTTTACAAAGAGGACGGCCGGTTCCGCCTTCAGCCGGAAAACAGCAGCATGGAACCGATTTTCTCCGACAGCGCGGTAATTCTCGGTGTTTTAGTTGCACTTTACCGCGATTATGAAAAATAAAAATTGCTGCAATGGCATAAAAAAGGATTCCTGGGGATCTTCCCGGGAATCCTTTTTTATGTATAAAGGCGGGTTAAAGCTTCAGCGCACCCTGCTCCAGCATAGCCTGCGCCGCAAGCATGACGCCGGTTTTGCCTGTATTCGCCGTCAGCCCGCCCTGAAGGTAGACTGCATAGGGCTCGCGCAGCGGCCCGTCTGCCGAAAGCTCAATTGAAGCACCCAGCGTAAACGCTCCTGCCGCCATAATGACCTCATTTTCATAGCCCGGCATATCCCAGGGCTCGGGAAGGACAAAGCTGTCCACCGGGGAACCCTTCTGAATCCCCTGGCAGAAGGCCACCAGCCCCTCCCGGGTATTCAGCTCTATCGCCGCAATAATATCGGTGCGATGTGAACCATAGGCTGGATATACCCGGAAGCCCAGTAAATCAAAGAGCGCCAACGCAAATACTGAGGTCTTAACCGCGCTGGCGACCACGCTGGGCGCAAAGAACAACCCCATAAACAGTTCCCGGCTTTCGTTCAGGGTACAGCCAACCTCCTTCCCCATCCCGACGCAGGTCAGCCGGTAGGAGCAAAGTTCAACCAGTTCCTTTTTGCCGGCAATATAACCCCCGGTTTTCGCAATCCCGCCACCCGGGTTCTTAATCAGGGAACCAACGATCAAATCCGCCCCAACCGAAGTCGGCTCCTGCTTTTCCACAAATTCACCGTAGCAGTTATCCACGATAATCCGGACGGAGGGATCCGCTTCCCGCACAATCCGTACCAGCTCCGCAATCGAAGCAATGCTCAGGGATTCCCGCAGGGAATACCCACGCGAACGCTGGATATAGGCTACCTTCGCCCCAGCCACCCGCGACCGGATGCCCTCCAGGTCCGGGGTCCCATCCGGCAGAAGATCCACCTGCTCATACTCCACCCCAAAATCCCGGAGCGAACCGCTGCCCTCTCCCCGGATCCCGATGACTTCCTCCATCGTATCATAGGGGGCCCCGGTCAGGGAAAGCATCCGGTCCCCAGTGCGGAGCACGCCGAACAGCGCTACCGTCAGCGCATGGGTACCCGACACAAAGTTATGACGCACCAACGCATCCTCTGCATCCATCGCCTGGGCAAACACGGCGTCGAGCACTTCGCGGCCCCGATCGCCGTAGCCATAGCCGGTACTGCCTGCGAAGTGGCTCTCGCTGACCCGGGCTTCCCCGAATGCATGAAGCACCTTGGCCTCGTTATAAGCGGCAATTTCGTCAATCCGGGCGTAAACCGGCGCACAACGCTTTTCCGCCTCCTCAAAATAGGCGGAAAGCCGCGGGTCAAATTGATAAAAAGGATTTTCCATTGTTCTCCTCCAGCACTTTTTCTGTCCTGTGTTGATATAGCCAATGCTTCTTTTCACCACTGCGGCATGATATGCCGCAGTGGGCCGCGAAGCGGCCATACGGTAGGGCTTCATAGACGGCGCACAGCGCATTTTATGCCAGGCAAAGCCTGACCCTCCAATCGGGTATTGATTTTCAAGTGTGCCGACTATACTGAAACCATTTCCCGGAAGGGGCGAATCCCAGCCGATCATAAAAACCATCCTGCCGGCTCAGTAAAAGCAGCTCCCGATTCCCACAGGCCGCCAGCGAATGCCGCAGCAGTGACTTTGCCAGCCCCTGCCGGCGAAAATCCGGATGAACGGCTAAATCCGAAACCAGCATCCGGCCCGGCTCCAGAAAAGCAGCCGTCAAGGTGGCGCGGCCGGGCAGGGTGAAAATCTGGGCAGTCCCATGCCGAATCCGATGGGAAAGGTCGCAGTAAGCCTGATTGAAGCTTTCCGACCCCGGTACCAACTCCCTGTCCGGGAATACGGCATCCAGCACCTCATAGCCCTCGGCGATCCGCTCCGATACCCCAGGCAAAAGCAGCGGTTCCAGCCCCTCTGCCCGATAAACCCGGCCGGCTTCCCGAGCAAATCCCGGCAGGATCCCCTCCAAGGGATATTCCGACCAGACCTCTTCTGCCAGCAAAGGCAATAAGGCCGCCAGCTCCTCCCGGGAAGCTTTGGAAGGCTTTCCTTCCAGGGCCAGTACCGCCTGCCCGCCTTTCAGGCAGAACACCGCCTTCTCATCCCCATAAAAAGGGAGGAAGCCTCTTCCCAGCCCATAGGCGTTCGCCAGCGCGCGGAGTTCCAAGCCGCTCCAGCCGGAAAACCGGGAAAGGCAGGCCCTCTCTCCCGGTTCAAGCCTCCGGATCACAGGTTCCCGGCAGTATCCGCGTAGCCCTTCACCACGGCATAGACGGCTTCAATATCCGCTTTGCAGGCCGCGTCCGACGCAGAATGGATATACCGGCTGGGGATGGATACCGCGGCACAGCGTACCCCGCCGCGGGAAGTATGAATCACACCGGCGTCATTCCCGCCTGCGATCTTGGTCTTGGTCTGGCACTTGACCCCGGCCTTTTCCGCCAGCTCAAATCCCAGCCGGTACAGCTCCCGGTCATAAATCGTGCCGTTGTCCATATAGGTGATGACGGCGCCTTCCCCGACAACGGTCACCCGCTCCGAGCCCGTCACACCGGAAACATCCCCACTGGCGGTAGATTCCACCACAACCGCAATATCCGGATCTACGGCGAAGGTGGCTGCCCGGGCTCCCCGGCCGCCGATCTCCTCCTGGACGGTAAAGACAAAATAGGTATCAAATTCCAGCTCGGTTTTCATCAGTTCCAGCAGGATTGCACAGCCGGCGCGGTCGTCAATCGCCTTCGCCACGACCATCCTGTCGCCGTATTCGGTATAATCCCCAACAAAATGGGCGCTGTCCCCCAGCGAAACGAACTTTTCTGCCTCCTCGCGGGAATCTGCCCCGATATCAATCAGCCATTTTTCCGGATGCTTGAGCGAGGCTTTGAACTCATCCTCCTCATACATATGGATCGCTTTAGTTGCGATCACGCCAGGGATATCCTGCTCCCCAACCCGCACCTGACGCCCCAGGATGACCTTGGGGGTAATGCCCAAAGGGGAAAACCGCAGATAACCATCGTCAGTGATGTCGGTAATCAGAAAACCGACCTCGTCCATATGGGCACAGAACATCAGCTTATTTTTCGGGGTCTGCTTCCCCTTTTTGAAGGCGATCACACTGCCCAAATTATCCCGGTAAAGATCATCGGCGTAGGGCTTCGCCTGCGCCAGGATCTCCTCTGCGACCCGATCCTCCCGGCCGGAAATACCGTTGATTTCACAAAGCTTTTTGATATTGTCAAACATAATCCTGTCCCTTTCCGCCTATTTCCCGGCTGCCCGTACAAATTCCGCAATCAGCCGCCCTACGGCCTCGATATCTGAAAGCTGGACTGTTTCCACCGGAGTGTGCATATACCGCAGCGGGATGGAGATCAAGCCGGCGCGCGCGCCCTCCCGCACGATGTAAATCTCGTCCGAATTCGTGCCGGTTGAGCGGCCTCCCATAGCCTCGACGCTGTAGGGGATCTCCTTTTCCTTCGCTACGGAAACCAGCCGGTCCGACATAGACTTGTCCAGCGCCGCCGCATAGCCGATCATCGCGCCGCCTCCCAGCTTCCCGCAGCGATGCTTTTCCGCGTCCGGCGTATAGGCAAAGCTGACGTCTACCGCGATCGAGCAATCTACCCGGCCTTCATTCCCGGCGTTATAGGCAGCGATCGTCGCGCCCTGGCCGCCGATTTCCTCCCGTGAAGTAAACTGGACAGCCAAATTCAGCCCCAGATCCTCCCCTTTCAGCAGCTCCAGTGCGTGCAGGATCGCCGCGACGCCAGCCCGGTCGTCAATCGCCTTGGCAGTAACCCGGCCGCCCAGCAGCTCCGTAAAAGGACCCCGGAAGGTCACCCGATCCCCCAGGGAAACCTTCTCCTCAGCCTGCTCTTTATTCAAGCCGATGTCAATATAAATGTCGTCCAGCTCCGGCACCTTGGAGCGCTCGTCCGCTTTTTCCAGATGGGGCGGCTTGGAGCCGATAATCCCCGTCAGCTTCTCTTTCCCATGGACAGTGACCATCTGGGCGGGCAGCAAACGGCGGTCAATCCCGCCGCATTTGGACACCTTGAGGAAGCCTTTGTCGTCAATTGAGGTCACGATCATCCCGATTTCGTCGATGTGCGCGTCAAGCAGGAGGGTTTCTGCCTCCGGGTCGGCCGAAGCGATCCGCCCGACCGCATTGCCGAAGTGATCAACCCGGGCGTCAGGCGCATATTCCCGTAAAAACTCTGCTGCCAGCGCGGCGGCTTCCCATTCATTCCCGGAAACGCCGTCCGCTTCGCAGAGTGCTTTTAACTGCTGTTTGATTTTTTCCATAGTGGTTCTTCCTTTCTGTCTATAGTCAACGCACTTGAAAAGAAGCATTGGCTTCTTTTCAACACTGCGGCAT
>CANAQK010000060.1 GCA_947363605.1 uncultured Clostridia bacterium
TCACCGTTGCTTGTAGAAAAAGACGAAAATTTCGATTTTTCAAACAGCCCCTAGTTCGGAAGTAATATTTTAGTCGGTCAGATACGCCTTTACCATGGCTTGGAGCAGCTCGTCCCGGTCAATATGACGGATCAGGCTGCGGGCGTTGTTATAGGTTGTAATATAGGTCGGGTCTTCCGAAAGGATATACCCAACGATCTGGCTGACCGGATTGTAACCCTTATGGCTTAACGCATCATAAACCGTGGTCAGAATTTTTTTCATCTCCAAGTCTTTTTCATCGTTAACCGAAAAGGTCATGGTTTTATCAAACATCGTGAGAACCTCCCTATGTCAAAATAGTTACTCGATAAGATTCATTATACACTATTCCGGGCCGATGTACAACTATTTTATACACGAAGGAAGACATTTATTTTTTCCAGCGCTTTTAAAACACGTTTTACAGCGGCATCCGCTTCCCCGTCAGTCATCGTCCCATTTGGGGAACGCATCACCAATGAATAGGAAACACTCTTTTGCGATTCGGCTACCTGCTCCCCCTTATAAACGTCGAACAGCTTGACATCCTCCAGGCAGTTCCCGGCGGAAGCACGGATCACCTTTTCAATTTCGATAATCGGCAGCTCCTCGTCGCAGAGCAGGCTCAAATCCCGGGTAGATGCCGGATAACGCGGAGTCGCTTTATACTCGATCTGGAAATCGGCCCCGGCAAAAAGCGCTTGGACATCCAGCTTGGCCAGATAAGCCTTGGCCCCGATGGAATAATTCTCCAGCACAGAGGGATGGACCTCTCCCAGCAGGCCGATCTGCCGGCCATCCTTCAGCAGCTCCGCGCAGCGCCCCGGATGGAAAGTCGGATGATTCTTAACCGGACGGATATCCCAGCCCCGAACATGGAGCCGTTCCAGCAGCAGCTCGACCATCCCTTTCAGGGTATAGAAATCGCTTCCGCCGCCATAGAGCCCGACCGTCACCTGCGGGTTCTCATCCGGCAGTTCCTGCCCCTCGTGCGGGATATATTCATTCCCGATCTCATAGCCATAGAAAACGGCGTTTTTATGCGCATAGTTGTGGGAAAGCACTTCCAGCATCGAAGGCAGGGTGGTGGTACGCATTACGCTGGTATCCTCCCCCAGCGGGTTGGAAATCTTCACGCTTTGGCGAAGCGGGGAATTTTCGGGAAGGCCGATCTGGTCGTAAAACTTCGGGCTGATGAAGGAATAGGTCACGACCTCGTAGCAGCCAGCCGCCTGAAGGGTACGGTGGATCTCCCGCTCGAACTTTTGCTCCGGTGTGAGGGAGGCTTTCGCGGCTCCCCGGATCACCGTAGTCGGGATCTTGTCATAGCCGTAGAAGCGGGCGATTTCCTCTGCAATATCGGCTTTATGCTCCACATCGGCGCGGAAGGAAGGCACAATCACCTCGTCCCCCTCCAGCTTGAATTCCAAGCTGAGCAGGATCCGTTCCATCTCCGCACGAGGGACTTCAATCCCCAGGAAACGGTTGATCCAATCCGGGTCGAAGGGGATCCGGGTGGGTTCTGCCGGGGAATGATCCACATCAATCACGCCATCGACTACCTCGCCCACGCCGAGGAGCTCGACCAGCTCGCAGGCCCGCAGGACGGCACCCATGGTATTCTTGGGGTCCAACCCTTTCTCATACCGGGCGGAAGCATCGGTACGCATCCCGAGGTTCCGGGCGGTGATCCGGACAGAGCTGCCTAAAAAGTTGGCGGATTCCAGGACGACCGTGTGGGTTTCATCCGTGATCGCGGAGTTCCCGCCTCCCATGACCCCAGCGACGGCTACCGCGCGTTCCGGGTCGGCAATCACCAGCATGGCCTCATTCAGGCGGCGCGGATTGCCGTCCAGCGTTTCGATGCTTTCTCCCGGCTGGGCATTCCGGACGATGATCCGCCCGCCTCGGATCTGGCTGGCATCAAAAGCGTGAAGCGGCTGGCCGTATTCCAGCATGACATAGTTGGTAATATCTACCAGATTGTTGATCGGGCGGACACCGCTTGCGCGGAGCCGTTCCCGCATCCAGCGCGGAGAAGGCCCCACCTGGACATTTTTAATCATCTTGGCCGTATAACGAGGGCAAAGGGTAGGGTTTTGTACCTCAACCGACAGGGAATCCTCAATCCGGGAGCCATCCCCGCAGCCCTTCACCACTGGTTCCCGCACGGCAAAGGGCAGGCCGTAGGTTGCGGCAGCTTCCCGCGCCAAACCCAGCACGCTCAGGCAGTCGGGGCGGTTCGGGGTGATCTCAAACTCGACGCAGGTGTCGTTATAGCCCAGCGCTTCCCGGATTTCCTGCCCGGCATGGCATTCCTCCTCCAGCAGGAAGATCCCATCCTCAACTGCATAGGGGAAGTCATGCTGGGTCAGCCCCAGCTCACCCAGAGAACAGAGCATCCCTTCGCTGACGACACCGCGGAGTTTCCCTTTTTTGATCTTCTTCCCTCCTGGGAGAGTCGAGCCATCCAGTGCAGCCGGAACCCAAGCCCCCGGGACCACGTTGCTCGCCCCGGTAACGATCTGAAGAGGGGTTTCGCCACCAACATCAATTTTACAGACTACCAGATGATCGGAATCCTCGTGAGGAGTGACCTCCAGCACCTTCCCAACCACAACCCGGTCAATCCCGTCCCCCTCGACGGTCCAGCCCTCTACCTTGGAACCCGACATGGTCAAAGCCTGGGCAAAACGGCGGGGCTCGGTCTCTATTTTCACATAATCATTCAGCCATCTCATGGATAAATCCATTTTCGTATACCTCCAGTCAAATTCAGCTTATACGAATTCTTCCTAAAACAGGTTCACCGTTTTAGGGGGGCCGCAATAGGCGGCCCGGCGGAACTGCCGCCAAGAATGTTGTCAATCCTGTTCTTGACGCGCCACAGGCACGGCGGCATATCACGCCGCAATAAAAAGATTACAAAACCTTTTTATCCGGAAACAGGATTAAAACTGATCCAAAAAACGCAGGTCGTTCTCGAAGAACAGGCGCAGGTCGTCAATATTAAAACGGCGCATAACTACCCGTTCCAGACCCATCCCAAACGCGAACCCGCTGTATTCCTCCGGGTCGATACCGCAGTTTTGAAGCACCTTGGGATGTACCATCCCACAGCCCAGGATCTCGATCCAGCCCTCCCCTTTGCAGAGCCGGCAGCCTTCGCCATGGCAGGAAAAGCACATGACATCCACTTCGGCAGAAGGCTCGGTGAAAGGGAAATGATGCGGGCGGAAACGGACGACGGCGTCCTCCCCATAAAGCCGCTTCACGAAAATCTCCAGCGTGCCTTTCAGGTCCGCCATGGTCACGCCCTTATCCACCACCAGCCCTTCAATCTGATGGAACAGTGGGGAATGGGTCGCGTCAATCGCGTCGGAACGGTAAACCCGGCCGGGCGAGATCACCCGGATGGGCGGGGACTGTTTCTCCATGGTACGGATCTGTACCGGGGAGGTCTGGGTCCGGAGGATGACGTTTTCGTTAATATAGAAGGTATCCTGTGTATCCCGCGCCGGATGTTCCTTGGGGATGTTCAGCATCTCAAAATTATAGTGATCGGTTTCCACCTCGGGACCGCTGACGACGCTGAACCCCATTCCCAGGAAGATTTCCTTGATTTCATCCATAACCAGGGTCAGCGGATGCGGCTTGCCCATCTCGGGCAGACGGCCGGGCATGGTCACATCCAGCCGTTCCGAACGGAGCTGGTGTTCCAGCTTGGCCTCTTTCAGCGAAGCCAGCTTTTCGGACAGCGATTCCTCAATCGCTCCCCGGACTTCGTTGGCAAGCTGGCCCATCTTGGGGCGTTCTTCGGCAGAAAGGCTACCCATCGCCTTGAGGATCGCGGTCAATTCGCCCTTCTTTCCCAGGAATTTGACGCGGAGCTGGTCCAGTTCCTTGATGTCGGCACAGCGAGCCAGTTCGTTTGCGGCGGCCTGCCGGATTTTTTCCAATGCTTCTTTCATAAAAGCAATCTCCTTTCGGTATAAGGGTTCCCAGGAAAATAAAAAACTTCGACACTCAACCCAACCTGGACTGAGGGACGAAGCAACTCCGCGGTACCACCCTGATTTTTGCACGAGCAAACACTCATCGGCCCGTTAACGGAGGCCAATCCGTCGCCGCCTACTGGGGAACCGCAAGTCCCGGTTCAGCCGCGCCGCTCGTAAGGGAACTTCGGTTCCGGCCCGCAGCGGCTGCTTCCAGCCAGCCGGAGGTTCCGGCGGCAGCCTTCTCTGATTTGCGGGGATCGGGGCTTACTTTCCTTAGTCTGTGCGTTTTCTGGTGTCGAAATCCAATTTTTCAACGGGATATGGATTTACTATAGCAAATTCTAAAGGTTTTTTCAAGTATTCTTTGAAATTTTTATGGGGCGGTTCATATTTGTGGGGCTCCGCACTCTCTTTTCTTTGACCGTCGGCGACTCAATGGCCGTTCCCCTATAACTTCCTAAGCTGGCAGAAGAAGAACAATGATAACCCCCAGACAATCGTCTGAAAAGCCTGGTTCTGGCTATACTGAAGTGCTGCACTATGATTACCTGAGGGCACTGAGCGCGTTTCTTTGGACCCTTTCTTTGAGCGCGATCAAAGAAAGGCGTCTGCCCGGCGCGGAGCGGCATGAGCCTCGCATTGGGATCGCGACTCCGCCGCGAAGGAGCACGGGGGCGAAGCCTCGCAAACCCACCTTTCATGTACAGCAGATTTGTGGGGCTCCGCGCCCCACACCCCGCCCCATTTCTTTGGATGCCCAAAGAAATGGGGGAAAGAAATGCGCCAAGGGAGTCCCCTTGGATCCCCAATCAGCGTAAGCGACCGGATTGCAGGCAGTAGAAGACCCTGCTTCCAGGGCATCGCAGAAGACAAGCTTGGAATCCGCCCCTGAGCGGGCGGGGCGACGCCCCACAAAAATGCCCTCGACGGTCCCCGCCGAGGGCATAACTACTCTCTGTATATTTCTTTGTTATTCTACTGATATCATATAATAGTAGACCGGCTGTCCACCGTTAATCAGGCTGATTTCATAATCATCACCATACTTCTCCTTCAGCGCCTGAGAAGCCTTTTCCGCCTGCTCATCCGTAACATCGCTGCCGTAGATCACCGTGATAAAGCTGCCATCCGATTTTTTCACCAGCAGCTTGGTCAGCCGGGCAATAGCCTTGTTGAGATCCCGCTCAGTAAAGGCCAACTTGCCGTTATCCAGGCCCAAGATCTCGCCTTTTTTAATCGAATGCCCATCAAATTCGCTGTCGCGCGCCGCAAAGGTAATCAAGCCGGTCTGCACCTGGTCGAACTGCCGGGTCATGGCAAGCCGGTTTTCCGAATAGGTTTTTTCCGGGTCAAACGCCAGCATCGCGGAAATCCCCTGCGGGATCGTCCGGGTTTGGAGTACGCAAACCCGACGGTCTGCCAATTTAACCGCCTGTTCCGCCGCCATGATGATATTCTTATTATTCGGCAGGACAAAAACCGTTTCAGCCGGAGTCGCTTCAATGGCGCGCAGGATATCGTCAGTCGAAGGGTTCATAGTCTGGCCGCCGCTGACCATCTGGTCAACTCCCAGGTCGGCAAAGAGTTCCTGCAGACCCGCTCCTGCCGCTACAGCTACAAAGCCAAACGCTTTTTCAGGGTCTACCGGGACATAGCCGCTGCTTTCTACCGCTTTTTCCGCTTCAACCACCTTGTTCTGATGCTGTACCCGCATATTATCGATCTTCATATTGATCAGCTGGCCGAACTTCAGCCCTTCCTGGATCGCATGGCCGGGATTATTGGTGTGTACATGGACCTTGATAATCTCATCGTCATCCACGCAGACTACACTATCCCCAATACTCTCCAGATAGGCCCGCAGCTTCATCGCATCCGGGCAGTCTTTCTTTTTATCAACAATAAATTCCGTGCAGTAACCGAATTGGATCTCGGTATCCATATCCGCCACCACGTTTTGAATCGGGGTTGCCTTGGCCTTCGGCTTCTCCCCGGAAAGGGATTCCACCGGCTTTCCGGAACGGAAAACCGTCTGCATCCCTTCCAGGATCACGACCAGCCCCATCCCGCCGGCGTCAACTACACCGGCCTTTTTGAGCACGGGCAGCAGGTCCGGGGTACGCTGAAGGGATTCCTTCGCCTTCTCCACAATTTCATCAAAAATCAATTCTGCATCGTTGGTCTGGTTCGCCAGGATCATCGCGGCTTCTGCTGCCTCCCGGGCCACTGTCAGAATGGTGCCCTCGGTCGGCTTCATCACGGCCTTATACGCCGCCTGGACACCCAAGCTCAACGCATTGGCCATATCCGGGCCATTGACCTCCTCCTTGCCCTTGAGCCCCTTGGCAAACCCTCGGAACAGCAGGGAAAGGATGACGCCGGAGTTGCCCCTGGCGCCCCGCAGCAATGCCGCGGCGGCAACCTCCGCCGCTTTTTCCGCAGAAGGGTCCTTGAGCATTTCCAGTTCCCGTTTCCCGGCGTTGATCGTCATGGACATATTTGTCCCCGTATCGCCGTCCGGAACCGGGAATACATTCAGTTCGTCAATCATCTGCTTTTTATTGCTGATATGATTGGCGCCGGAAATAATTGCCTGCGCCAGTGTCTTACCTTGAATCACTTGATACATCTCCTTCATTCTGGTGGAACAGCCCGGTCACAGGGTTTTCATCCCGTCAATAAATACGTTTACACGTGAAACGACAAAGCCGGTACAGTCTTCCACTGTAAAACGGACTTTGTGCATAATGCTTTTGACAATAGCAGAAATATTGGTGCCATAGGTAACAATAATGTGCAGGTCAATCACCAGCTTTTGATTTTTTACCCGGATACGGATCCCCTTATCCAGCGGATCACTGCCAAAAAGCCGCTCCATAAGGCTTTGCCTGGGGGTGGCGTTGGACATGGCTGCCACGCCGAAGCAGCTGGCAGCGGTGTTCCCCACCAAATTGACCAAATAATCGTGGGAAATATCAATAACGCCCAAATGGTTCTCAAATTTAATCATAATAAAAGCTCCTATCCCCGCGGCTTCGGCAAAAGGCTGCCGCGGACCTGCCTGCTAAGAACCTGTATGTATAGCCGAGGATGCCGGATGGCCGAGGGATTTTACCGGCAGACAAGGCGATTTTTTGCAGGCATACTGGCGTATGGCAAGAAAAATGAACGCAGTATGCCGGGAAAAGGCCCGGTCAGATGGCGTTTCCTGGCTGTACACACAGGTTCTTAGGAACGCGGGACTACTCCCCGCCGAGCAGCGCGGCCCGGCTTTTTTTCGTCAGCCCGGCCAGAACCAGCCGGTAAGACTCGTCGAGTGCCTGGCGCAGCTCCTGTTCCGGCAGCCTGCCGCAGGCCCGTACCGAATTCCAATGAACCTTGTTCATATAATAGCCCGGGATTACATCATCCGGATATTGCCGGCGCAGGAAATCCCCCGCAGCAGGCTCCAGCTTCAGTGTAATCAGGCTGGGTTTTCCGGCTTCGTCCAAACAAACTGCGGCAAACATTTTATCTCCCAGCAGATAGCGGAACCAGCCCCATTCCGTCTTGAAATCCTTGGAAACGCCAGGCTTCGCCAACAGGTAATCATCCACCCATGGATAGTTCATACCGCACGCTCCTTTTCTTTTTAGTATACACCAAACAGCCGGTAATTGCAAAGAAAATTCCGTTTTTCTCAGGCCAATTTTTGTAGAATCTGCAAAACCTAACGCACCTGAAAGGCTTCAATCTCCAAGCAGCGGCCGGTTTGATCATCCAGCCGCAGGAATACCCCATCCATCTGGCAGGGCCCCTCTTCCGGGATTTCAAAGCGGGTTGGGAGCGCTGTACGGTGGCGGCGGATCACGCAGTCCGGCCTCACCCCCAGCACCGAATGGATCGGGCCGGTCATGCCCAGGTCCGTAATATAGCCGGAACCGCCAGGCAGGATCTGAGCGTCAGCAGTTTGGACATGGGTATGCGTCCCAACAACTGCGCTGACACGGCCATCCAGATAATAGCCCAGCGCCTTTTTCTCCCCCGTGGCCTCAGCATGAAAATCTACCAGCACAAAGCGGGCCGGATGTTCCTTCAGCAGAATGTCCGCCACATCAAACGGGCTGGCCAGAGGCTCCAGATAACTCAGCCCCATCAGATTGATCAAAAGAAGCTGGTATTTTCCCAGATCGTAAACAATATATCCCTTTCCGGGGCAGGAATCCGGATAGTTCGCCGGCCGAAGGACAACCGGGCTTTCATCCAGATAGGAATAGATCTCCCGCCGGCGGAACACATGGTTCCCCGTCGTAATCAGGTTTACCCCGCTGTCCAGCAGGAAATTGGCAGAATGAGGAAGGATTCCGTTCCCCACCGCGGAATTCTCCCCATTGGCAATCACGAGATCCGCCTGCCATTGCTTTTTCAGCGCATACAGCTTCTGCCGCAGAAAGCTGCATCCTATCTGCGCGACTACATCACCGATCATCAGTACATTCATTCTGTCTTTCCTGCCCAGGCTGGGCAGGATCTCCTTTCCTGGAACCCGTTCAGGATTCTTCCTCCACCGGCTCATCTGCCGGCAATGGGACCCGGCGGGCCTGAACCCGCATAATCCGACGGTCCTCTGCCAGTAATACGGTAAATTCCACCCCGGCAATCGTAACGGAGGGGTTCTCACCGTCGCCCGGGATCCTCCCCAGCGTGTTCGCAATTAAACCGCCCAGGGTATCGGTATCCTCGTCCGCCTCCAGGTCGGTTTCCAGCAGACGTTCCACCAATTCTAACTGTACCCCTCCGTCGAAGGAATAGCCGCCTTCTTCCAGCGGAAGGACTTCGTCCTCCTCCTGATCGTATTCGTCCTGGATATTCCCCATAACGGATTCGATCAGGTCCTCCATCGTGGCAATCCCCGCGGTGCCGCCGTATTCATCCACAATCACGGCCATATGCACCTTCTGTTCTTTAAACTGCCGGAACAGCATCCGGCAGCGGGTGGACTCCGGCGTATAAATGACTGTGCGGAGGTAATCCCCGGCTGTTTTCCCATCGGCTGGTTCCTCCCCTACCAGGGAAAGCAGGTCTTTGGCATATACCAGCCCCACGATGTCATCCATATCGCTGTCATAGACCGGGATCCGGGAAAACCCCTCCTCCAGCACCAGCGCCAGCACCTCTGAAAGCGGGGCGGAGCGGCTGACCGCGCTGATATCCGTACGGTGGGTCATTACCTCGCCAACGGTACGGTCGTCAAATTCAAAGATATTATTGATCATTTCCCGTTCTGACAATTCGATGGCGCCTTGTTCCTTGCCGGCGTCCACCATCATCCGGATTTCTTCTTCCGTGATCTCATCCGTTTCCTGATCCGGGTTTTTCCCGAGGAGCCGGAGCAGCAGCCGGGTGGTTTTGAGGATCAGCCAAGTCAGCGGGCAGAAAATCCGGCTGAGGATTTTCACGGCCCCCTGCATTCCAAACGCTGTTTTATCCGGTGCATAAAGGGACAGCTTTTTCGGAAGGGCCACCCCCAGCACCAGCAGCAGGAAGCTCAGCAGGAGGAAAACACCACCCCAGGAAACCCACTTGGCCCAAACCGGGTTGGGGATCCAGCTTTCCAGCCAGGGAAGCAGCGCAGGAGCAAAAAAGACGGTACCGAACACATCGGCTGACAGCAGGCAGACCGATGCGCTGACCTGGGCCCAAAGCGAAAAGGCAGCCTGCCGTTCCTTGGCTTCCAGCAGCAAGCCCGCACGGGAGTCCCCCTCCTCGCTCTGCCGGCGGAGCCGGCTTTCGCTGCACGCAGCAATGGCGGCTTCGGCGGCGGAAAAGATCATTCCCAGAAAAGCCAACGCCAAAACAGCAGCCGCCCCCCAGCAATATCGCCCCACATCGTCCATCATGATTGTAAACCCCTTTACTGTTAAAATCGAATTGTTCTGTTTGAAAAAACGGCTCTTTTCCAAAAGAGCATAGAAAAATACAGAATATAGTATAGTATCCCCAGCCGGAGAAGTCAACCGGTTTTTCCCCAAAGGAAGCGCTTTTCTAAATTTCCCGAAGAAAATCGCTCAAACGGACTGAAAACCGAAGATTTCCCTTGCTATTCTTATTTTCCTAGTATAAGATTAAGGTAAATACAAACTGTCGATTACAATCGATTCTCCGTACATCCTGTACTGTCCCGTTCCATTGGAAGCCGTCACGACCTGTTCACCGGTTCTTCGGAACCTATAAGGAGTCTTATCATGTTAAACAAACGAAAAAGGATCCCCGAAGCTGAACTCGATATTATGCTCATCATCTGGAGGGAAAACCGCCGGATGACCCGTGCGGAAATTGAAGCGCAGATCAACCAGCAGCGGCCCTTGGCAGCGACCACCGTCCTGACCTTTTTGGCCCGGCTGACTGATCGCGGATTTCTCAGTGTTGAAAAAATCGGCAAAACCAACTACTACAGCGTTCAGATCTCGCAGGAGGAATATCTCCGCCAGGAAAGCCGGTATTTCCTGGAAAAGCTGTACGGAGGGTCGGCGGTGCGTTTGATCACCAGCCTTTATGAGGATCACGCGCTGACAGGGAAAGAGCTGTCCGAACTCCAGGACTTCATAAACCGTACCGCTTCCGGGATGTAATCCCTGCATTAAGGGAACCGCGTTTTTCCGTTTTGCACAAGGCGCGCTGGTACCGCTCATGAACCCTTAAATCCGGGCTGCTTGTCCAGAAAACAAATGGGCCGGGAAGGAAGGTAAAACCTTCCTTCCCGGCCCATTGTACCACAGCGGGCAAAGTCCCTAAGCCTTATTCTTTTCAAAAAAAGTGTCGATCGACTTTTTCAGCTCGCCAGGCTTGGAATCCTTGAACAGGTATCCTGCCGGCTTTAAGGGCATCACCTTAATCATGCTTTCCGGGTCCCGCCGGACCGTCAGGAAAATCACAGGGATATCCTCGAAAGCCTTTTCAGAGCGGAGCATTTCCAGGGTCTGCCGGCCGTCGCAGACAGGCATTTCATAATCCAGCAAAACCAGGTCCGGACGGTTTAAGGTAATCGTTCGGATCGCGGCCACCCCGGATTCCGCCAAAGCGATCTCATAATCCGCCTCCAGCAAGTGCTTCATCCCCTCCCGGATGGTTATGGAATCGTCCACAATCAGCACCTTGCGCTTGGTGGATTCCTGCTGCTTCTGGACCTCCCGTTCCGCTAAGTACTCTTCCACCTCGGACAGGGCGTTCCGGGCTTCAATCGGCTTGACCACACCTTCCTCAAGCAGATGGGGCGCAATCATGCAGTAGGAGAAATAGCCTTCCCCGGTATCAAACAGCAGGCTTACCTGAAGCTTTACTGTTTTGAACACGTTCTGGAACTGGTCGTAATTTAAAAGGTTCTCCTCCTTTAATTCGTAGGACGCCATCCCGGGAAGATATTTCATCACCCGTTCCACAAACTGCCGGGCGGTGTACCGGGTAGCATGAACCAGCATCGTATCCAGCTTATTGGTTTGGATCCCCATCACCTTACCCACTGTATTGACCAGCAGCTTTTCTTCAAAGACCAAAAAGATTTCCTGCTTTTGGCCGTCGTCCGGGCCTCCGTAGACCAGACGGTAATACACGCCCTGCCCGAACTTTTCCCCGCTGTACACATCACTGATAACCTGGGATTCCAAATGGAACATATCAAACACCAGTTGGGCAATCACCCTTTTGATCTCAGCCAGGTTTTCCCCTATCAAAAGACTGTCCCACTTGCTGGAATCCTGTTTGTTCTTTCCCATCAAAGCAAGATCCTCTGTCAAGGTATGGCCGATCAGCCATCCGGCACAGACGCCCAAAAAATGTTCGACTGCATCCGGGGAATAATCGTCCTGCTCCAGTTCCTTTTCCAACGCCGGGAGGGTATTCTCCCTGAATCCCTGATGCAGTCTGGCGTGCTGCTCCCGCCCCTCACAGTGGATAGACTCCAAATAAGCCTCTTCATCCGCAAAATGGGTTATGGCATGGGACTTAAAGAATTTAACGCCTTCCTGGCAGGCCCATTGGCGCTGTTTTCCCTCTTCTTTGAGGCTAAAAAGCTTGTTGATAATCCGGAACAACCGCTGATGTTCCTTGTCAATTTGGGGTACGCCGATGTTGTACTCCTCCAGCCAAGCAAATTGGCTTTCCATAGTAGAACCTCCTTTGCCGCAGGAAAACCCTGGCATTTTGATACTAATTTTTTATATTATACAACAGTTGTATGGGAAATGCAATCGCAAAAACTATAAAATATTACTTCCGAACTGAAAGGACGGAAGTAATATCTGCCATGTTTTGCGGCTCAAATCAAATGTATTATTTCCGAATTTTTAATTCGGAAATAATATCACAATTTTCCGGATGAACATCCTGAAAAAATATGCGCGGCGTTTTTTCTCCGGACCCCCAGGCCGGACGCCCCTGCTCCATGGTGATATAGCGTAGAATGTTCCGAAAATTCTTGTGTTATAGTCGGCACACCCTCAAATCGATACCCGATTTGAGGGTCAGGCTTTGCCTGTTCGCGCATAAAATGCGCTGTGCGCCGTCTATGAAGCCCTACCGCATGGCCGCTTCGCGGCCCACTGCGGCAGTATGCCGCAGTGTTGAAAAGAAGCCAATGCTTCTTTTCAAGTGCGTTGACTATAGGCAGGGAAAGGATAGTCCGAAGGACAAAAATAAGATGCCGCATCGTGAGATGCGGCATCGTGAGATGCGGCATCGTGAGATGCGGCATCGTGAGATGC
>CANAQK010000061.1 GCA_947363605.1 uncultured Clostridia bacterium
CCTTTGACAACCGAATACCCATTCATCAAACACATTCCTATTGCTATTGTGATGAGCATAAGCCACATTAGCGGTTGCGCCACGATCTGCGGAAAAGAAAGCAACGAGATTTCACCTGTATGTTTTTAGGGTCTTTGGCTTTCGTTCCCCGCAAGGAGCGATTAACGGTCGGCTATGAGTATCGGGCGGCTCCCGATACGGCGACGACAGGCAATAGGGACAATGATACTCCTGTTCAGTCACAGTCCGAGCGTTGAAGCGTTTTTCGTGCGTGAGCCGTCG
This sequence comes from uncultured Clostridia bacterium, assembly GCA_947363605.1. Lineage (GTDB taxonomy): Bacteria > Bacillota > Clostridia > Oscillospirales > Ruminococcaceae > Paludihabitans. The sequence goes on from CANAQK010000061.1 coordinate 283, forward strand.
CAGGCATCGCTTCTATTACAAGTAAAAAAGACGCGAAGCCGAAATTACCTACCCATTACTACATTGACGCCGAAAATGGCTTGGAACTGCCCTCTATCGTCCTTTTGGAGCAACTGCGAACCATGGATAAACGCCGTTTGGGGGACTTTATCGGTCACTTGTCCGAAAAGCATATACACGGTATCAATCATGTGCTGGCAGTCAGTATCGGTCTGATCGAGAGCGTGCCGAAAAAGTTGATTCTTTGCCTTTGCAGCGCTTGTGCCGACAACTTTTACGGTACGGGCGCTTATTGCGATAGTAACAAGGTTCTGGGGCACCCGCTCGCAATCTCCGATTGCGCCGGCGGGTCAGGTTCTTATTCTTTACGCAGGATCGACCCGCAGCAGACAGAGAAAGACACCTGCACCTATTGTAATCACCGAAAAGGATATGACTATGAGATTATCCCGAAGAACTGTTAAGGAGGCTGCCTATGGAATCACAGATAGCCTACAAACTGTTATTCACGGATTATCCCGATGTAGTCAATGTTGAGCAAATGTGTGAAATGCTCGGAGGTATCTGCGACAAAACCGCTTATCGGCTTTTGAAGTCAGGCAAAATTAAGAGTTTCGTTGTCGGTCGCCGTTATCGAATTCCGAAACTTAACATTCTGGAATACTTGGAACTGATAGAAAAATCTACGGCGTAAAACCTCGTTTGCACATTTGGCCTATGAGGTTCTTTCTGCTACAATATAAAAGAAAACAATCACCATTCGCCACACGGTCACACAGGCGACCATAGACGGTAAAAGCAAGATTATCCAAAAGGATCGGACAAAGACAAAGGCCAGCTACCGCAGCCTACCTTTTGTCCCGCCGTTTGAGGAACTATTGCACCGTCTGAAAGCGGAACAGGAACTGAACCGAAAGCTGTGTGGGAAATCTTATTGCAGGAAATACACCGACTATATCTATGTCAACGAAATCGGTGAGCTTGTGAAACCCGGCTATGTCACACAGCATTTTCCGCTGATTCTGCAAAAGAACGGGTTGCGGAAGATTCGTTTCCACGATTTGCGGCATAGTTGCGCAAGCCTGTTGTATGCAAACGGTGTCAGCCTGAAAGAAATTCAGGAGTGGTTAGGGCACAGCGATATTTCGATCACCTTAAATATTTACATACACTTGAATTTCACCTCAAAGATTACGTCTGTCAATGCAATTTTAGGCGTATACCGCTTAATGCGTGGCGTCCCTCCGAAAATAAGCTTGAAAACGGCAAACTTGTTGATGTGCGAGGGACGCTACAAAAGTGCAGAGCATAAAGAAAAGCCCGTAATCCCCGATATATCAAGGGTTTACGGACTTTAAAGTTTGGTGCCGGTGGCCGGACTCGAACCGGCACGGTGTCGCCACCGGTGGATTTTGAGTCCACTACGTCTGCCAATTCCATCACACCGGCATTACAAATAAGAATTATATAGGAAAATTTCTGAAAAAGCAAGTATAATTCAGAAAAAATATTGTTTTTTCTGAATTATACGATTTCTTTTTTATTTTCGCCCCTGATTTCATTTAAATTCTACCACAAAGGGTATCCAGCAGCGCTTTTGTGCTGCGTTCCGGAAGCTCGATAAAATGGGACGGTTCCTGCATTTGCTCCAGCGTATGGGCATCCGAGTCTGAGATCCGGTGTCCGGCGAAGGGAAGGGAATTATCCGGCGGATTGACTTCGATACAGGAGAAACGGTATTCTTCAGGGATGCTGCCCAAAACAGCCAGCAGGGAATACGCCTTTTTATTGACATGGGCCGGGATCACCATTCCGCCGCAGGACTGCACGGCATCCTGAACCTGTTTAATATTGAGGGAAAGCGCGTTGATCAAAAGCAGCTCTTCACTTCCAATCCACTCGTCATTGGCGTTCAGGATCTGCTGTTCCCCGAAAAATTCCGGTTTATTCCGGATAGGGGGGAGGGCTTTCCGGAAAATAGAAGAGCATTCCAGCGCTCCATCCAGTGTTTCGAAAAGGCAGAGCAAATGAACCTCTTCGCTGGAGCAGGCTTCGATGGCGGGAACCACCAGTAAATCGACAGATGAAACGGCTTTGAATACTGCAGGAAGATTTAAGGCGGAGTTGTGGTCGCTGACCGCAATCAAGTCCAATCCCAGCAAAGCCGCCATATTGACAATATTATTCGGAGTCATCTCGGCATCCCCGCAGGGGGAGAGACAGGAATGCAGATGCAGATCATAGGACAGCTTCATAACCCTGCCGCTTCCGCAATTTTCCGGCTCAGTTCAAAGGTGGGAAGATCGCTGGAGAGTACGCAAACGCCTTGTGCGGAGGCTTTCGAAGCCGCTTCCGCATCCAGCTGCATCCCTTCGGAAAGAATGATGCAGCCGGTATCCGCCAGCACAGCCACCGCGATGGAGTTCAGGTTCCCCATTACGGTAATCCAGGCATCGTCTGCCTTGGCGCGCCCCATTACGATACTGAGAAGGTCGCAGCAGTAGATACCCTTCAGCTCCCGGTCTGCGCCTTCACCTTCATTAAGGATGGAAAGGTTCAGTTTTTGGGCTAATTCTAACGGACTCATTTCAACTCGCCGCCTTTCTTCGAGTGTGTTTCTTCGACAGAGGAGCTTCCCCGGAGGGTACTGGGGATGCAGTTATTCAATTTTTGCAGGTTGTCGATCAGGGAGCTGATGCTCTCCCGGAATTTATAGATGCAGGCATCCGGTGAAGCACTGCCGCGGACGACATCTTCCGCCAGTGCGCGGCAGGTCGGGGCGCCGCAGGAACCACAGTCCAGTCCTGGAAGCGAAGCTTCAATCCGTTCCATTTCGCTCATTTTTTCCATTGCAGCAGCAAAGTCCTCATCCAGCTTCATGACAGGCGCATATTCCAGCGGGGCATCCCATTTCAGATGCTTCTGCTCCGGGCAGGAGGCATGGTTCAAGGATACCGGCAGGTATTTCCGGAGTCGTTTCAGCTTGGTGCGGGCAATATAGGGATTTTCAACCGTCAGGACACCGCCGATGCAGCCGGCGTTGCAGGCGTTGAGTTCGATAAAATCCAAATGCTCAAACTTCTCATCCTCCAAGTCTTCCAGTACACGAATCACGTTTTCGATTCCGTCCGCCGCCAGATAATTGTCATTGAGCAGGGCGGAGGCTTCGCCTGAACTGCTGGCCCAGGAAACACCGATTTTTCCAGCCTGAGGGGCTGCCAGCGGAGAGACTTCCCCGTCGGTATGCATGGCCTTGAGCAGCCGTGGATATACATCGCTGATAGCAACAACCGCAGAAACCTCGCTGTGACTGCTTCCAAGCGGCATTTTGGCAGCCGTGACCTTGGCAGGGCAGGGGGAGATAAACACTGTCCCGATTTTTTCCGGAGGCAGCCCGGTTTTCTGGACCGCTTCTTCTCGGGCAATCCGGGCAGCTACTTCGACTGGCGCGTTCAGCGGAAGGATTTGGTCAATCAGGTTCGGGAACCGGACCCGGATCAGCCGGGTAACAGCCGGGCAGGCCGAACTGATGATCGGCTTCGGGATTCCTGGCTGCGCCATATAGCGCCGGGTGGCATCTGAAACGATTTCGGCTGCCTTAGCCACTTCGAATACGGCATCGAACCCAATTTCAAGCAGGGCATTCAGCACGATTTCCACATCTTCCAGATGGTTGAACTGTGCGTAGAGCGCCGGGGCAGGCAGGGCAATGGTGTATTCATACTGACGAAGAACGTCAAGATGGTCGTAGGTCGCTTTTTTGGCATGATGGGTACAGACGCGGATACACTCGCCGCAGTCGATACAGCGTTCAGGAATAATCATCGCTTTGCCGTCCCGGACCCGGATCGCCTCGGTCGGACAGCGCTTAATACAGTTGATACACCCCTTGCATTTTTCCCGGTCCAGCCGGACCGAATGGAAAAAGGTATTCATGGGATCATCCCCTCCAAACTTCTGTTATAATTCAAGCATTCCCAAAGGGTTGGGCGAGCCTTTTGGGAGCCTGCGGCGACCGGATGCGGAGTGCAACCGGGGTTTTCTGTGCGGGCTGGCCGTCAGAGAAGCACAGACCTTATAAGTAAACCGCCATCGTGACAGTGGTGCCTTTGCCAAGAACCGTTTCGATCTGCATTTCGTCTGAATTTTTCTTCATATTGGGCAAACCCATCCCCGCCCCGAAGCCAAGTGAACGGACTTCGTCCGGTGCAGTGGACCACCCTTCTTTCATGGCTTGGTCAATGTTTTCGATTCCCGGGCCGCGGTCAGCCAGCACCATCCGGACAGCTTCCGGGGAGATTTCCACATCAATATCCCCTCCATGGGCGTGAATGACCATGTTGATTTCCCCTTCGTAAAGCGCGATGGAAACTTTGCGCGTTGCGTCCGGCTTGACACCCAGCTGTCGGAGCCGTTTTTTCACCGAGGCGGAGGCTTCGCCCGCACGGGTAAAGTCCTCCCCGTCGATTTCATAATGCAGTTTTAAAATACTCATGACAGGCTGTTTCCTCCTCGCAGTCCGTTTTCCCATAAAAGCCCGCAGGCGGTAAACATTCGGTGGCTGGTGGACATCAGCGCAATCCCGCGGGATTCAGCCAGCTGAATCATGTCCTCGTCCGGTTTCTTTCCCCGGACAAAAACCACACAGATCATATCCATCATTTCCGCGGTGCGGATGACTTGGCAGTTGACCAGCCCGGTCAGCAGGATGGACTGGTCCTTTACATAGGCAAGCACATCGCTCATCATATCTGACCCGCAGGCGGTGAGCACTTCCTGCTGAAGGTACCCTTCGCCGGAAATCAGTTCGCAGTCCAAAATGTTTTTGATATCGTTGACAGTCATAATAACCAATCCTCCTGACATTTGGGAATGCTTCGTCAAATTCACGAAGCATTCCGTTTGAGCGTATCCGTGGCAATTAAAGAATAGGGCAAGAAATGATTTTTCTACTTTTCCCGGTTTCCAAAGAGAAAACAGGAAAATTTTTGTAAAAATCGGAATTTTTCTGCTGCCCCTATTATATCGTATAAAAAAGGAAAGCGCAATATGTTAAATTATTAACAATATATTTTGTGTAATCTAACTAAAAAAAAGGTATTAGTTTTCACACTTGGATACCTAGATTTTAAGTAGATTTCATGGTATAATGACAGATAAATGTAAACTTCGCCGTTTTTCGGCTTTGCCGTACGGTCGTTTACCCTGTCAAAGAAACAATAGGAACAGTTATGAAGGAGGTTTTGGCATGGCTAAAGCTACGGGGAATCTTCCGTTTTCCGGGACTCCCGAACAGGAAGCGGAGCTTCGGAAAGTTATTGCTGAACATAAGGATGAAAAAGGCGCGCTGATGCCGGTTTTGCACAAAGCGCAGGAAATTTACGGGTATCTGCCGATCGAAGTGCAGACGATCATCGCAGAAGGGCTGTCCGTCCCGCTTCAGGAGGTATACGGGGTTGCGACTTTTTACTCCCAATTCTCGCTGTATCCCAAAGGGAAATATAAAATCAGCGTCTGCCTGGGTACTGCCTGCTATGTTAAAGGCGCGGGCGACGTATTTGATAAGCTCTGTAAGAAGCTGGGCCTGCAAAGCGGACAGTGTACGCCGGACGGCCGCTTTTCACTGGATGCCTGCCGCTGTATCGGCGCCTGCGGGCTGGCTCCGGTTTTAACGGTGAATGATGAGGTTTACGGCAAGGTGACAGTGGACGACATTGACACCATCCTCGCCAAATATACGGGCTGATGATGACGGAACTTTCGCTGAATGTTCTGGATATCGCGCAGAATTCCATCAAGGCCGGGGCCAGCCTGATCCGGATTTCGGTGGCGCGCCGCCCTGCGGAGGGCCGGCTTTCCATCACTGTGGAGGATAACGGGTGCGGCATGACGCCGGAACAGGTCGCGCAGGTGATCGACCCGTTTTATACCACCCGCACGACCCGGAAGGTCGGGCTGGGGGTGCCTTTCTTCAAAATGTCCGCCGAGATGACGGGCGGGGAATTCTCCATCCGGAGCACCCCTGGGGAAGGGACTGTATTGACGGCGGATTACTGCTATCGACATATCGATATGCTGCCGCTGGGCGATATGTCGGCGACAATGGTTTCTTTGGTGAGTGTCAATCCGGAGATTGACTTCATCTATTCTTTTGCCTGCGGTACAGAACAGTTCGCAATGGATACCCGCGAGGTCAAGGCCGTGCTGGAGGGCCTTCCGGTCAATTCCAACGAGGTGCTTGGCTTTATCGGGGAGATGATCCGGGAGAACCAGGCCGAAACCGACCGGTATCCGGAAAACCTGGCGGAAACGCCGCTGAATTTGAGTTAAAGGGGACAAAAAGATATGAAAAGTTTGGCAGAACTGCAAGCCATTCGGGATAAAATGAAAAACTCCATCAATGTCCGGGACGACGGCGAGGATAAGATCCGGGTCGTTGTGGGCATGGCAACCTGCGGGATTGCGGCGGGCGCACGGCCGGTGCTGGCCAGCTTCAGCGAGGAAGTGGCGAAACGCGGGCTGGGGAATGTCAGCGTAGCCCAGACCGGGTGTATCGGTATTTGCCAGTATGAGCCGGTGGTCGAGGTGTTTACCCCGGACGGAAAGAAAACAACCTATGTGAAAATGACTGCTGAAAAAGCGGTGCGGGTCGTGAACGACCATCTGGTCAACGGCAATCCCGTCACCGAATTTACGATCGGCAGCGTTGCGAAGTAAGGGGAGGTTATCGAATGGTTCGTTCTCACGTATTAGTCTGCGGCGGTACCGGCTGTACCTCTTCGGGCAGCCATCAGATTATTGCCGCGCTGGAACAGGAAATCAAGAAAAACGGCCTGGAGCAGGAAGTAAAAGTCATTCGTACCGGCTGCTTCGGCCTTTGCGCGCTGGGCCCGATCATGGTCATTTACCCGGAGGGAAGCTTTTACTCGATGGTCAAACCGGAGGATATTCCGGAGATCGTTTCCGAGCATTTGCTGAAAGGGCGTATTGTCAAACGCCTGCTTTATTCCGAAACCGTTCAGGAGGACCGGGTGAAGTCCCTGAACGAAACCCAGTTTTATAAAAAACAGGAGCGTGTAGCGCTGGCAAACTGCGGCGTTATCGACCCGGAAAATATTGAGGAATATATCGGTTATAACGGATATTCCGCGCTTGGCAAGGTGCTGACTGAGATGAAGCCCAGCGAGGTTATTGACGTCATCACCGAATCCGGCCTGCGGGGCAGAGGGGGCGGCGGCTTCCCGACCGGCCGTAAATGGGCGTTTGCCGCAGCGAACGACGCAGATCAGAAATATGTTTGCTGCAATGCGGACGAGGGTGACCCCGGTGCATTTATGGACCGTTCTATTCTGGAAGGCGACCCCCATGTCGTTATCGAGGCTATGACCATTGCCGGCTATGCGATCGGCGCCTCCCAGGGCTATGTCTACATCCGTGCAGAATATCCGATCGCGGTAAGCCGTTTGCAGATCGCGATTGACCAAGCGAGGGAATACGGGCTGCTGGGTAAGGATATCTTCGGGAGCGGCTTTGACTTTGACTTGGAGATCCGCCTGGGTGCAGGCGCGTTTGTCTGCGGCGAGGAAACTGCGCTGATGACCTCGATCGAAGGGCATCGCGGTGAACCCCGTCCCCGGCCTCCGTTCCCGGCTGTCAAAGGCCTCTTTGGCAAGCCGACCATCCTGAACAATGTGGAAACCTGGGCAAATATCCCCCAGATTATTCTCAAAGGCGCAGACTGGTTCAAGTCTATGGGTACCGAGAAATCCAAGGGAACCAAGGTCTTTGCGCTGGGCGGCAAGATCAACAACACCGGGCTGGTTGAGGTTCCGATGGGGACGACGCTGCGCGAAATCGTCGAAGAAATCGGCGGCGGCATCCCAGGCGGCAAAAAATTCAAAGCGGCCCAGACCGGCGGCCCCTCTGGCGGCTGCATTCCGGAATCCCTGGCGGATACCCCGATTGACTATGACAACCTGCTGGCTATCGGCTCGATGATGGGTTCGGGCGGGCTGATCGTTATGGACGAAGATACCTGTATGGTGGATATCGCCAAATTTTTCCTGGAATTTACGGTGGATGAATCCTGTGGGAAATGTACCCCCTGCCGCGTTGGGACCAAGCGGATGTACGAGATGCTGTCGAAAATCTGCAAAGGCAATGCGTCGCTGGAGGATATTGATAAATTAGAGGATCTTTGCTATGAGATCAAAGCGGGTTCTCTCTGCGCACTGGGCCAGAGCGCGCCCAACCCGGTACTCTCCACCCTGAAATATTTCCGCGATGAGTATATCGCACATGTGGTAGAGAAGAGATGCCCGGCTGGCGTCTGTAAAGACCTGCTTACCTTTGAAATCCTGCCGGATAAATGTAAAGGCTGTACCCTTTGCGCCCGCAACTGTCCGACTGGGGCGATCTCCGGTACCGCAAAACAGCCGCATATAATTGATAAGACGAAATGTATCAAGTGCGGCGCTTGTATGGAGAAGTGCCACTTCCACGCGATTGTTAAGAAGTAGAATAGGAGAAATTGCAGATATGGAAAACGTAACTTTAAAAATCAACGGAATGTCTGTATCCGTGCCGCAAAACTCCACTGTTCTCGAAGCTGCACGAATCGCGGGCATCAATATCCCGACGCTTTGTTATTTGAAAGGTTATAACGAGATCGGCGCCTGCCGGATGTGCCTGGTTGAGATCAAGGGTGCCAGAAGCTTTGCGGCAGCCTGCGTCCAGCCGGTTGGCGAGGGGATGGAGGTTTTCACCAATACCCCTGCGCTGATTAAAAGCCGGAAAAATACCCTGGAACTGCTGCTTTCCACCCATGACCGCAAGTGCCTGTCCTGCTCCAGAAGCGGCGATTGCGAGCTTCAGCGGCTCTCCCGGGAATATGGCGTTGAGGACGAACATCGTTTTGACGGCGAGATGAACCATTATGAGCCGGATGCCTCGGCAGCCCATATGGTACGGGATAACAATAAATGTATCCTCTGCCGCCGTTGTACGGCTGTTTGCGCCAATATGCAGGGCGTCAGCGTCATCGGTGTGACGGAACGCGGCTTCCAGGCGCACGTAGCCTCCCCATTTGAAATGGATCTGGCGGATACTTCCTGTGTATCCTGCGGGCAGTGCATCGTCGCTTGCCCGACCGGCGCACTGTATGAAAAAGACGCTACGGCAGAAGTATTTGCGGCAATCAACGACCCGTCGAAACACGTAGTTGTACAGACTGCCCCGGCTGTCCGTGCAGCGATCGGTGAGGAATTTGGCCTGCCGATTGGCACGAACGCTAAGGGCAAAATGGTTGCGGCGCTCCGCCGCCTGGGCTTTGACAAGGTATTTGATACCGATTTCTCCGCTGACCTCACCATTATGGAGGAGGCCAACGAGTTTATTGAGCGCGTCAAAAACGGCGGCAAGCTTCCGATGATTACCTCCTGTTCGCCGGGATGGGTCAAATTCTGTGAGCATTACTATGGGGACTTCATCGAGAACCTCTCCACCTGCAAATCGCCTCAGCAGATGTTCGGCGCGATTGTCAAAACCTATTATGCAGAGAAGAATAATATCGACCCTAAAGATATTTTTGTGGTCAGTGTAATGCCCTGTACAGCGAAGAAATTCGAACGGGGAAGAGAGGATCAGTCGGCAGCCGGCGTGCCGGACATCGACGCAGTTCTCACCACCCGTGAGCTTGCCCGTATGATTAAAAAAGCCGGTCTGCTCTTTACCTCCCTGCCGGATGAAGACTTCGACCTCCCACTGGGGATCGGTTCGGGCGCAGGTGCGATCTTCGGCGCCACCGGCGGCGTGATGGAAGCGGCTCTCCGTACGGCGGTAGAAACGCTGACAGACACCAAGCTGGAAGGCAAAGCGCTGGACTTTGTGGATGTCCGCGGTACCAAAGGGATCAAAGAAGCCTCTTACCAGGTAGGCGATCTGAACGTCAAGGTAGCCGTAGTTTCCGGTTTGATTAATGCCCGGAAGCTGCTGGAGGATGTCCGCGCTGGAAAAGCGGATTATCATTTTATCGAAGTCATGGCCTGCCCAGGCGGCTGCGTCAATGGCGGCGGCCAGCCGATTCAGCCGGCATCGGTGCGGAATAATACGGATATCCAGGCGCTTCGTGCAAGCGTGCTTTATGATGAGGATCTGACCAAGCTGGAATATCGTAAATCGCATGAAAACCCGGTTATCAAGGAGCTATATGAAACCTATCTGGAGAAGCCGGGAAGCCATAAAGCGCATGGGATTTTGCATACCTCTTATGTAAATCGCGGGCTTTATTAAACAAAAAAGTATTCCCCGGCTGCGGCCGGGGAATTACTCTTATCTGAATTCCGTAAATGGCCTCTCAAATGCTTGAAAAGCAGGGGGGACTTAAATAGGGAAGCAAAAAAAATTTACAGTAGCCCTGTGCGGGAAAACGGACAGAATTCTTTCAGATCAGCGGAAAATGAAGAAAAAAGCGGCTTCGTGGCGCAGCAAGGCAGAAAAAGAAAAGTTTTTTGTTGGTTTTCTTTCAGTTGAATTGTTTTTTTGAAGGGTATTTTCAAATTATTCCCATAAAAAGAGACAAAAGGGATTTTTGGTATTTGACAATGAAATCCCTTTCTGCTATGATAAAAAAAGCTATACCAAGAGTACCAGGGACGTCCTGGCGACGGGTACAGCTTCTTAAAAGGAGTTGGTAGATCTTTGGACGAAGGCAGTATTTTATTTTATGTCATCGCGATTATTTTGTTAGTAGCTTGTTCTGCGTTTTTTTCGGCGACTGAAACCGCATTTTCTTGCGTGAGCCGGATCCGGCTGAAAAATTATGTGAATATGGGCCGGAAACGGGCCAAAAAGGCATTGAAAGTATCGGAAAATTTTGATACGGCGCTTTCTGCGATTCTCATCGGCAACAATATCGTGAATATTGCGGCGGCTTCATTAGGTACGGTTTTTTTTACCGGCTTATTAGGTGATGCGGGAGTGGGTATTTCCACCATTGTCATGACGGTTTTTGTGCTGATCTTTGGCGAGGTGGTACCGAAATCCCTAGCAAAGCAGCATCCGGAATCGGTTGCGATGTTCTCTGCTGGGATCATGCTGTTCCTGATGAAGCTGTTTCTGCCGCTGGTATGGGTGCTTCAAGGGATTGTCAAGCAGTTTTCGAAAAAACTGGGTGGGAAAACCCAGCCGACTGTGACAGAAGAAGAGCTCAAATACATTATTGAGGAAATCGAAGACGAAGGCGTTCTGAATGAGCACGAAAGCGAACTGGTGCAGTCGGCGATAGATTTTGACGATATTACAGTGGACGAAATCCTGACCCCCCGTGTGGATGTGGCCGCTGTGGAGGAGCATCAGGATGCGGAAAGTGTGAAAGAAACTTTTTTTGCAACCGGCTTTACACGGCTTCCGGTTTATGAAAAAAATATTGACAATATTATTGGCGTTATCAACGAAAAAGATTTTATGCGGGCGTATATCTCCAACCCCCAGGTAGAACTGCGCTCCCTGCTTCAAAATGTGACCTATGTCCCGCCGAAAAAGCGGATTTCCGTCTTGATGAAGGAACTCCAGCATAACCGTTTACATATTGCGGTAGTGACTGACCCGTTTGGCGGGACAATCGGCATCATTACGCTGGAAGATATTATTGAAGAGCTGGTTGGTGAAATCTGGGATGAAAGTGATAAGGTAACGGAAGACCTGGAGCAGCTTTCGAATGATGTGTACCGCGTTAACGGCGACTATAATGTATATGACCTGTTTGAAACGCTGGAAATTGACGATTCTCATTATGAGGGAAGCAGCCAGTCGGTCAGCGGATGGGCACTGGATGTGTTTGAGCATATTCCGGAGCCGAATGAGACCTTTGATTTTGAAAATCTGCATGTGGTTGTAGAAAATGTGCAGGATCAGCGTATTACCTCTTTTTTGATCCGTGTTTCTCCCGTTGAACCAGTGGAGGAATAAATTAGCTGCCTATTCATAGAAAAGCGCCCCCAAGGGGCGCTTTTCTTATTTCGCAAGTGAGGGGAATCAGGCAGATATGCTTGGTCTGTTCTCCCCTCGGTTTATAGTCAACGCACTTGAAAAGAAGCAGCCATGCGGTAGGGCTTCCTAGACGGCGCACAGCGCATTTTATGCGCGAACAGGC
>CANAQK010000062.1 GCA_947363605.1 uncultured Clostridia bacterium
CTATAATAAGCGCAAAGCGCTGAATGAAGCAGAAAGGTGCGCTGAAAATAATCGACCGGGTTTTCAGCCGGCGGTTCCAAAGGGAGGGGATCCAATTGAAAATCGACTGTCACAATCATTCTGTTTTTTCGTTTGACGGTTCTTGTTCGGTGGAAGAAATGGCAGCGGCAGCGGCCAAAAAAAGGATTGGCGTATTTACTGTTACGGATCACTGTGATGTAAATGAATATGCTGAACAGCGGTTGGGCGAGCGGATCCCGGCCAGTTTGAAGGCTATCCGTACTGCACGGGAGCACGCGCCGCTGCGGCTGCTGGCCGGCGTAGAATTAGGGCAGCCGCTTCAGGATATCGCCCGGACGGAGGAAATCCTGGCGCTGCCCGGCTTGGATTTTGTGATCGGCTCGCTGCATAACCTGGCAGGGGAGCAGGATTTTTATTGGATGGACTATGTCGCCCTGAGCGACGACGAGCTTTTCTTCCTGTTCCGGCGGTATTACACCGAGTTGCTGGAGCTGGCGGAGTGGAACCGCTTTGATACGCTGGCACATATCACCTATCCTTACCGCTACCTTTATGCACAGAAGGGAAAACGGGAATTCCTGCTTCGGCCGGAAAGCTTCGATCCGCTGGCAGAGCAGATTTTCCTTACCCTGATCCGAAACCAGAAAGCGTTGGAACTGAATACGGCCAGCTTCCGGACCATGGAGGAAGTAGCGCTGAACCGGCGCTATCTGGAGATGTACCGCGGCCTGGGCGGGGAACTGCTGACCTTTGGAAGCGATGCACATACGCCGGACCGGATCGGCGCCGGGGCAGGAATGGGGCTTGAAATGGCCCGGGAAGCGGGATTTACCCATTTTGTTTATTATGAAAAAAGGAACCCGGTTCAGGTTCCGCTGGATCAGTGGGAGGATCGGGAAACGATCGAATAGGAGGCTGTTTTGAATGAACAAAGATAAAGTGTTGCAGTTATTGGAGGAAAACGCTCGTTACAGCTATGAAGAGATGGGTGTGATGCTGGGTATCCCCGCCGACGAGGTGGAAAAGATCGTTGCGCAGTTGGAAAAAGAAGGGATTATCCGGGGATATAAAGTTATTGTGGACCGGGATAAGCTCAAGGAAAATGTAGTTTCAGCGATTATCGAACTGAAAGTTACCCCGAAGCGGGATCTGGGCTTTGATGAAATCGCCGAGAAAATCACTCAATATCCTGAAGTAGAAGACCTGTACCTGATGTCGGGCGGCTATGACCTGGCTCTGCTGATCTCCTGCGAAACCTTTAAAGATATCGCGATGTTTGTGGCGCAGCGATTGGCAACGCTGGATTCCGTCCTTTCCACGGCAACCCACTTTGTGCTTTGCCGTTATAAGGAAAAGGGGCTGGATGTACATTTCAGCCAGACTGACGAGAGAAGGAACGTGTGGTATTGATGGACTATTCAAAGATTTTATCAGACCGGGTGCAGGAGATTAAGCCTTCCGGCATCCGCAAATATTTCGACATCGCCAATTCCATGGAGGACGTCATCGCGCTGGGCGTTGGGGAGCCGGATTTCAAGACCCCCTGGATCGTCCGCGCCGCCGCAATTGATACGCTGGAAAAGGGAAAAACCAGCTATACCTCCAATTCCGGGCTGGAGCTGCTGCGGAAGGCGATTGCTCATTATCTGAGCAGCAAATTCGGCGTGGAATATGACCCGGAAAAAGAAGTCGTCGTGACCGTCGGCGGGTCGGAGGGGATTGACATCTGCATCCGCGCCCTGCTGAACCCGGGCGATGAGGTGCTCATCGTCGAGCCTTGCTACGTGGCCTATGCCCCGATTATCGAGCTGACCGGCGGGAAGGTTGTCCCGATCCCGACTAAAGCTGAAAACCATTTCCGTCTAACCCCGGAAGAGCTTCGCGCTCATATTACGGACAAAACCAAGCTGCTGATCCTGCCCTACCCGAATAACCCGACCGGGGGCGTCATGCGGAGGGAGCATCTGGAGGCCATCGCCGAGGTGCTGCGGGACACTGATATCATGGTGCTTTCCGATGAAATTTACGCGGAACTGACCTACAACGGCCGTCATGTTTCCTTTGCGGCTATCCCGGGGATGAAGGAGCGCACCATCCTGGTAAACGGGTTTTCGAAGGCTTTTTCCATGACCGGCTGGCGGCTGGGCTATGCCTGCGGGCCGGCTCCGGTGATCGCCCAGATGACCAAAATCCATCAGTTTGCCATTATGTGCGCGCCGACTACCAGCCAGCACGCGGCGGTCGAAGCGCTCCGGCGGTGCGAGGAAAACATCCAGTCCATGGTGCAGGAATATGACCGCCGCCGCCGGTATATCGTGGATGGGTTTAACAAGCTGGGGTTGGACTGCTTTGAGCCGGAGGGGGCATTTTATATTTTCCCATCCATCCAGTCCACCGGCATGACGTCGGATGAATTCTGCGAAAAGCTGCTCTATTCCAAACGGGTGGCGGTTGTGCCGGGTACAGCGTTCGGCGCGAGCGGAGAGGGCTTTGTCCGGGTTTCCTATTCGTATTCGATCAAGCATATCCAGGAAGCGCTTCGGCGGATTGGCGAATTCCTTCAGGAGCTGAGGGGATGAAACGGCTGTCACTCTTTGCCCCGGCTAAATTGAACCTGTCGCTGGATATCCTGGGAAAGCGGGAGGATGGGTACCATCTGCTTCGGATGCTGATGCAGACGGTTTCGCTGGGGGATACGCTGGAAATCGTGCGAACCTCTGAGCCAGGGATCCGCTTTTCCTGTGTGAATTTCCCGCTTCCGGAAGGGGAGGAGAACATTGCTGTCATAGCGGCGAAGCGTTTTTTAGCGGAAACCGGCCTTTCCGCAGGGCTGGAGATCCGGCTGGACAAGAAAACGCCCTCCGGAGCCGGAATGGGGGGCGGAAGCGCGGATGGGGCGGCCGTGCTTTGGGGGCTGAACGAGCTTCTGGAAACCGCCCTGCCGCCTCCGCAGCTTTGCCGGATTGGTGAAACGATCGGGGCGGATGTCCCGTTCTGCCTGACCGGAGGGCTCGCGCTGGTGGAGGGGATCGGGGAACGGATTCTTTCCCTTCCTCCCTTGCCGGAATGCTGGTTTGCTGTGGTCAAGCCGGAGCTTTCCATTCCTACCGGCCCGGCGTTCGCCCGTTCAGACCGTGGGGAAATCCGCCGCCGTCCGGATCATGCCAGGCTGCTTTCCGACCTTCAGGCGGGGGATTGGACGGGGCTGGCATCCGGGCTCTGCAATGTTTTTGAGGAGGTCGTGGAGCTGCCGGAGCTGGCTGATTTGAAGCGGGGGTTTTTACAGGACGGCGCGGCGGCGGCCCTGATGACCGGGAGCGGCTCGGCAGTTTATGGGCTGTTCTGGGAGGAGGGCCCGGCCTGTGCTTCGATGGAACGGCTGCGCCGGAAGGGGAAACAGGTTTTCCTCTGCCAGCCTGTCGGGACAGGCCCCCAAATCCTTTCGGCTGAATAAAACAGGGGGAAATGTCCATACTCTCAGCAAGATTGAAGAAGCCCGATCAGGGAACTGTATCGGGCCGGGAGAAAGGACATTTTTCATGCGGAAACGGATTCAACACAAAGGGCTGCTGGCCCTGGTCATCGGCTTTCTTTTTTCCATCTGCCTGCCTTCGGTGATGGGGTTTGCCCAGGATATCGAGGAGATCCGGGGGAGCGTGCTCCGGCTGCATATTCTGGCGAACTCGGACTCAGAGGAAGACCAGGCGTTGAAGCTGGCGGTCAGGGACCGCATCCTCGAATTAGACTACAGCCTGTTCGATTCGGCACACAGTGTGCCGGAAGCAAAAGCGGCGGCCGAAGCCCAGCTGGAGCAGATCGAAGCGGAAGCAAAGGAGGAAATCCGCCGTCAGGGATATGATTATCCTGTCCGGGCGGAGGTGAAGAAAATGTATTTCCCCACCCGGGAATACGAGGGATTCACTCTTCCCGCGGGCGAATACGAGGCGCTCCGTCTGACCATTGGCAGCGGGGAAGGGAAAAACTGGTGGTGCGTGCTGTATCCGCCGCTTTGCCTCCCGGCGGCGGAAAGCGGGGAAACGCTGGACAGCATCCTCACGCCGGAGCAGCGGGAGCTGGTGGAGGGTGGTGAAAAAATCCAGGTGAAGTTTGCCGCTGTGGAATGGATTGAATCGCTCCGCAATTGGCTTCAGAAGGACGGATAAAGCTTCGGCATTTTCACGACAACGGGGAGGGCTTATGCTTCATTTTATTCTTGGCCCGGCGAGATCCGGGAAAACCAGCCGGATACTGGAAGAAATTGAATGGCGCACGGCCTTGCCGGAGGAACGTATCCTGCTGATCGTCCCGGAGCAGTTTACCTTTGAAACGGAGAAAAAGCTGTTCCGGCGGCTGGGCGGCGAGGCGTTCCGGCGGGTTACAGTAACCAGCTTTACCCGTTTTGCAGAAAATTTATTCAAAGAATTCGGCGGGATCGCCGGCAGTTATGCCGAGGATCCCGCCAAAGCCATATTGATGTCCCTTGCGCTGGAGGAGCTGGGGGACCGGCTGGAGCTCTATTCCCGGTCGGCACGGTATCCGAATTTTGTGAATTCCATGCTTCAAACCGTGGCGGAATTCAAAAATGCCGGCGTTTCCCCCGAGGAGCTGAACCAGGTTCTGCCCCGGATGGAGGAGGGTGGGTTCCGGGAGAAGCTGAGTGAAACAGCCTTGATTTATGCTGCCTATCAAGCCCTGCTGGAACGGTCTTTCCGGGATCCGCTGGATAATCTGTCCCGGGCGCTGGCTTTGCTTCAGGATAAGCGATATTTTGCCGGGTATACCGTCTATTTTGACGAGTTCAAGTCCTTTACCGCGGGGGAAAACCGGCTGATTCAACGGATCCTTTCGGAAGCGAAAGAGGTGACCTTTTCCCTTTGCCTGGATCCGGACCGGGCCAACGGGTCGCCGGCCAGCGTCTTTTCCAGCGTGCAGGAGGTTTACCTCCGGCTGATCCAGACTGCCCGGAAACTGGGGGTACGGGTTGCCTCACCAATGAAACTGGATGGGACGTATTTCAGGTCGGAAGCTCTGCGGCATCTGGAGCAGCATCTGCTCACTTCGGCGATCCCTGCTTTTTCGGGGGAAGTCTCGGAAATCCGGACGCTGCTTTGCAAGCACGAGTATGAAGAGGTGGATACCGCCCTGTCTGAAATTTCCCGGCTGGTGCGGGAAGAGGGGTTCCGTTATGCGGAAATCGCGCTGGTATCCCGGGACCTGGCTGCCTATCAGGATATCCTGAACGCCGCTTTCCCGAAATATGGGATCCCGTTTACCTGCGATCAGCCCAGCCCGGTACTGCCCAAGCCGCTGTTCCGGTTTGTCCGCCAGGTGCTGAGCTGCGGGGCAGGCGGCTTTTCGACTGAACGGGTGCTGGCTCTGCTGAAAACCGGCATGACGGTCTTTTCAGTGGAGGAAATCGCCGAATTTGAAAACTATCTTTTTATCTGGGAAATCAGCGGCAGCCGTTTTCTGGAGCCTTTTACCGCCCATCCCCGGGGCTTCCAGCAGGAGCTGAACGAGGAGGACGAGGCGCTGCTGGGCCGCGTCAACCGTCTGAGGGAAGGGCTGATCCCGGCGCTGGAACGCTTCCGGGAGATTTTGCGCCAGGGAACCGTCCAGGAGGCCTGCGGCGGGTTATTCACCCTGCTGGAGGAATTGGAGGTCCCGGTTCGGATCGAACAGCTGGCCGCGGAAGCGCTGGCGGCAGAAGACTTTGGGTTAGCGCAGGAATACGGCCAGGTTTGGGACCTGCTGATCGGTTTGCTGAATACGCTGGTGCAGGCAGCCGGAGAGCGCCGGCTTTCCCCGGAACGGTTTGAGCAGTTGTTTTTACTGGGGGCATCCGGCTGTGAATTGGGGAGTCTGCCTCAGGCGGTAGACAGCGTGATCGTCGGCAGCGCAGACCGGATCCGTATTATGGATAAACGGGCAGTTTTGGTGCTGGGGGTCAATGAAAATGTTCTTCCCTGTGTTCCGGCGGAAAGCGGGGTATTTACTGACCGGGAGCGCGAAGCCCTGTCCCATTTCGAACTGGAGCTTTCCAAGTCCTCGCGGGACCGGCTGAAGGAGGAACGGTTCGTTGCTTATAAAACCCTGACTTCCCCTAGTGAGCGGTTGTTTTTGACCGCCCGCTGCGCGGATATTTCCGGGAAGCTGAAAACCCCGTCGATCCTGTTCCCTCAGCTGCGGCGGATGTTTGGGGAAGAGATCCGGATGGAAGCCTCTGCACTTCCGGGTGAATTTTTTTGCCGGAGCCGGGAAACGGCGTTTGCCTATCTGGCCCGGACTTATCTGGACGATACCCCGCTCACGGCTTCCCTGAAGGCGGCGCTTCTGCCGGAGGAGGAGTATGCCGGGAAACTGGCGGGGCTGGACCGGGTGCTGGAGGAGCGGGATTTCCGGATTGAAAACCGGGCGAACGCCGTCCGGCTGTTTGGCCGGGAAATGAACCTTTCTCCAACCCGGGTGGAGGTCTACAGCCAATGCCCGTTCCGCTATTTTATGGAGCAGGGGATGCGGGCCTACCCCTTGAAAAAGGCCGAGCTGAACCCGCTGGAAACCGGCGTGCTGATCCATCATATTCTGTATTGCCTTTGCCGCGAACTGGATTTGGGGGAAGGATATGACGAAAGTCAGGCTCGTGCATTGGTTCGGGCAGAGCTGGAGAAGTATCTGGAAGGTGTGATGGGGGGAAGCCGGGATAAGACCAGCCGTTTTCTCTATCTTTATAACCGGCTGGAACGGTCAGTATTGAAATTGGCCGAGCAGCTCCATCAGGAACTGCTGCAAAGCCTGTTCCAGCCCTGCGGGTTCGAATATGAAATCCGGGAGGATACCGAAATCCCGCCTCTCTGCCTGCGGGATGAGGATGGCACTGTGGTGCGGATTTCAGGGAAAATTGACCGGATTGATGCGTATACCAATGGATCGGGGGAACGCTGTATCCGGATTGTGGATTATAAATCCGGCCGGAAACAATTTAAGCTGAATGACGTTTTATACGGGCTGAACCTCCAGATGCTGATCTATCAGGAATGCATCCGGAGGGGCGGCCGGGAGTTTTATGCCGGCACACGGCCTGCGGGGATTCTCTATCTTCCGGCGGGAGAAGGCGGTGCTTCGCTGGGCCGGGATGCGGCTCCGGACGAGATTGAGCGGGAACAGCGGAAAAGCTATACCATGAGCGGGCTTTTACTCCAGGATCCAGAGCTGCTGCGGGCCATGGATACTTCGATGGAGGGCTTGTTTATCCCGGTGCAGTACACCAAGGGCGGCGATTTTACAGCGGCCAGCAAAAATTCCCTGGTGACGCTGGAGGAACTGGGGCAGATCGGGCATTATATTGACCGTTTGGTGCTTCAGATGGCGCGGGAGCTGCACGAAGGCCGGGTGGAAGCTCTCCCGCTGCCGGACAGCTGCGACTACTGCTCTTATCGGGCTGTCTGCGGACGGACGCCCGGAGGAAAAGTCCGGCCCTATCTCAGCTGCCGGCGGGAAGAGATTTTTGAAGAAATGAGGAAGGATTCCGATGGCGGCGATATCATTTACAGCCCATCAGACTCAGGCGATTGAAGCCTCGGGCGGGAGCCTGCTGGTTTCGGCTGCGGCAGGCAGCGGGAAAACAGCGGTCCTGACGGAGCGGGTGATCCGGATGCTGACGGGGGAAGTTCCGGTTCCGGCTGACCGTTTGATTATCGTAACTTTTACGGTAGCAGCGGCAGAAGAAATGCGCCGCCGGATCGGTGACCGTTTGGCAGAGCTGATTGAACAGGAACCGGAAAATGAATGGCTCCAAAACCAGCAGATGCTGCTGCCCTCCGCCCGGATTTCGACTATACACGCGCTTTGTTCCAGCCTGATCCGGGAACATTTTGAACTGCTGGGGATTTCCGGGGAAATTTCCATTGCGGATGATGCGGAACTGGCTGTGCTGAAACGGGAAGCGCTGGAAGAAATCCTGGAAGCGCATTATGCCTTGGCGGAAAAAGAGTTCCGGGATCTGGTGGAATCCGTTTGCGTCCGGGATGACAGGCCGCTTCATTCACTGATTCTATCGGTCTATGATTTTATCCGCTCGTTCTCCTTCCCGCTGGAATTCCTGGATCAGGCCGAGGAATTTTACCGTCGGGAGGATTCGGTGGAGCTCTGCCCCTGGGCGCCCGAGGTGCTGGGGCATCTCTGCTCTGCGCTCCGGTATGGGGAGCGCAGGCTAGGCGAATGCCTGGAGGAAATGGCTTCCCAGCCGGCGGTGCAGGAGAAATACGGCCCGGCTTTTTCGTCGGATCTTGAACAGGTGCAGGCGTTGTACGCGCTGGGAGTTTCGGGGCGGCTTTCCGAGGCGGCGGAGCTTTCCCGTTCGATGAAAAAGCTGTCCCTCAAGCCGGTGCGTAAATTCGAAGATGCCGAATTCCTGGATTCCCTAAAACAGCGCCGGGGGGAAGTGTGGGCTTTGCTGGAGGAGCTTTCCTCCCGGTACCTGTTTACGAATGCGGAATACCAGCAGGACCGGGCGATCCTGCTGCCCCGGGTTACGGCTCTGTTCGGCCTGGTGCGGGAGCTTTATCTCCGGCTGGAGGAAAAAAAACAGGAAGCCGGCCGGATGGATTACGCTGATTTGGAGCATTATGCCCTGCGCCTGCTGCTGGAGCAAACGCCGGATGGCCCGAAAAAGTCGGCTGTTGCAGAAGAGCTTTCGGCGCAGTATGACGAGATCATGGTCGATGAATGCCAGGATATCAACGAGATCCAGAACCGGATCTTCAGCCTGCTTTCCTGCGAAGGCAAAAACCTGTTTATGGTCGGGGATGTCAAGCAGTCAATTTACCGATTCCGTAAGGCCATGCCGGCGCTTTTTATCGAAAAAAGCCGGCGCTTCCCGTCTTATGACCCAGCGGCCCCCTTTCCGGACGGGGGAGCAAAAATCATTCTCGGGCAGAATTTCCGTTCCCGCCGGGAGGTTTGTGGGTTGGTCAATTTCCTGTTTGAACGGCTGATGTCAGAGGAAATCGGTGAGATTGCCTATGGGGAAGAGGAAAAACTGCTTCCGGGGGCGGTATATGACGCCTATCCACCCTCCTGTCCGGAGCTGCATATTCTGGACGGCGGCTCTGAAACCGGAACGGACAGGACCCTGCGGGAGGCAGCCTATGCAGCAGAGCTGATCCACAGCATGGTGGATTCGGGCTATCAGGTGCAGGGGAAACAGGGGCTGCGGCAGTGCGGCTATGGGGATTTTGCGATCCTGCTGCGGTCGCATACCAGTAAAGCCCCTGTTTATGCCAAGGCGCTGAAAGCTCAGAATATCCCTTGTCACGCGGCCAGCTCGGAGGGATATTTTGACTCCTACGAAGTCCTGATTGCAGTGAATTTACTTCGGATTATCGATAATCCGCTGCTGGATGTTCCATTGCTGTCCGTTTTGCTTTCGCCGGTTTGCGGGTTTACGGCAGATGAGGTGACGGAAATCCGTTTGGCGCAGAAAAATGTCCCTTTATACCGGGCCATGCGGCAGTATGCGGAGGAGGGCAGCCGGCACGCTTCCGACTTCCTGCTTTTTTTGCAGCAGCTTCGGGAGAAATCTGCCCTGCTCCGATGCAGTGAGCTGATCCGTGAAATCTACGATCGAACGGATTTCCCTGCGCTGGCCTATGCAATGGGGGATGGCGTGCAGAAGGATGCGAACCTCCGCCTGCTGCTGACCTATGCGGAGCGCTATGAAAGCTTCGGAGAGGGCGGTTTGGCCGGCTTTTTGCGTTATCTGGACCGGGTGCAGGAAAGCGGCGAGGATTTCTCCGCGGCAAATCCGGCGTCAGAGGCGGGGGGGGCTGTGCAGATTCTGTCCATCCATGCGTCAAAGGGGCTGGAGTTTCCGGTCTGCATTGTCGCGGACTGCGGCAAGCGCTTCAATAAGATGGATCTGATCCGTCCGTTTCAGCAAAATGCGGCATTGGGATTTTCTATGAAAATTACCCAGCGGGAAACGCTTCAAAGCTACAGCAGCCTGCCATTTGAGGCGATCCGCCTGCGGAGCGAAAAAGAACTGATTGCCGAGGAAATGCGGGTGCTGTATGTGGCGATGACCCGGGCCCGTGAAAAGCTGATCCTGCTGGCCAGCCTGCCGAATGCTGCGCAGACGCTCCGGAAGCTTTCCTATCAGGCATCAGGCGGCCGGCTGGAACCTTTTGAAAGCTATCTGGCGCGGGGGTATGAAGGCTGGCTGCTGCCGGTTTTGCTCCGGCATCCTGACTGTGGGGAGCTTCGCGCCCAGATTGGCCGTCCGGATTTGAAGCCGGTTCCCGCGGATTTCCCTTTGCGTGCTGTATGGGTGCCTGCCGGGCCGGAGGGGGAAGAGGGATCCAAGCCGGATCGGGTCTTTTTCTCGGAGCCGGATCCGGTGCAGGTGGAAAGGCTTCGGCAGAGGTTTGAATACCGGTATCCTTTTGAGGAGCTGACCCGGCTTCCCGCTAAATTGACCGTGACGCAGATTGCTAAAAAGGCGCAGGAGGACGGGATCCATCTGGACACCAGGCCGGCTTTTTTGCAGGCGAAAGGACTGACCCCTGCCCAGCGGGGGACTATCCTGCACAGCTTTATGCAGTATGCGGATTATGAAGCGGCGGAACAGGATCTGGAAGCGGAAATCAACCGTCTGCTTCAGAAGCAGTATCTTACGCAGGCTGAAGCGGAGGCGCTGAACCGGAAAAAAATCCGAGCGTTTTTCGCTTCGCCGTTGTATGCCCGGATGAAATCGGCGCTCCGGATTCAGCGGGAGTACCCTTTCCTGTATTTCCTGAAAGCCGGCGAAGTCGATCCCACTCTTTCGCCTGACTTTGCGGAAGAAGAGATCCTGATCCAGGGGATTGCCGACTGCCTGATTTTTGAGGAAAGCGGAATTGTCATTGTAGACTATAAAACCGATTATACCAGTGACGAATCTGTTTTAATCGCCCAATATTACGACCAGCTTCGGATTTATAAAGATGCGGTGGAAAAAGCGTTTGGGATACCAGTGCGCGAGTGCTTGCTGTATTCCCTGCACCTGGAACGTTCTATCCGGATCCCGGTATAATTTTTAGGTAAAAAGGAATTGTTTTTTTCAAATGAAAGTGTTATAATAAAAAACACACTGACAGGAGGCGATATAAATGGACATTGCTGCATGGAGCACCAGTTTCAGTATGGCGCAGACTCAACAGGCTGTTGAGATTACAATGCTGAAAAAAGTGATGGAAATGCAGGAAACACAGGCGCAGGCTTTGGTGGAAAACTTGCAGGCGGTAACGGCTGCAGCTGCACCTGCACCGTCGTTCGGCCATCGGTTAGATATGTTGATTTAAAAGGCGCCTTGCCCCGCAGAGAATCCTCTCTGCGGGGCTTTTTTGCAGGAAATGGAAGGAAAAACGGGTGAAAGCGGAACTTTCTGTTGGTAGATTTTCGATGATGTATCGTTTATAGTCACCGCAGTTGAAAAGAAGCGGCCATACGGTAGGGCTTCATAGGCAGCGCGCCATTTTATGCGCTGGTGGGCAAGGCCTGCCTTAGAACCTGTATGCACAACCATCGAACACGATCTGCCCGGTGCTTTTTCAGGCAGACTGCGTTCATTTTCCTTGCCATACGGCAGTATGCCTGCCCGAAAAAAACCTCGGGCATCGGGTACCGGTTTTCAGGCGTGTTGACTATATACTGGGTTTCATCAAATACAGGAGGTTCTGAGTATGGGTTTTGGAAACAGCCTTTTTCAGGCACGGACAAAGAGCGGCTTATCGCAGGAAGCGGTTGCTGAGCGGCTGGGGGTCGGCAGGCAGACCATTTCAAAATGGGAGCTGGATGAAACCCTTCCGAATATCCGTCAATCGAAAAAACTGTCCAATCTATATCATATTTAATGTTGAAGTCCACGAAATCGAGCAGTTTATTGAACACACCAGTGAAGAAACACAGGCCAAGGTGGATTGGACGGACGTATGGGGAAAG
This sequence comes from uncultured Clostridia bacterium, assembly GCA_947363605.1. Taxonomy (GTDB): domain Bacteria; phylum Bacillota; class Clostridia; order Oscillospirales; family Ruminococcaceae; genus Paludihabitans. The sequence goes on from CANAQK010000062.1 coordinate 11,998, forward strand.
AAATACCCTGTGCTGACGACGTATCAGCAATGCGTCCAGGCAGAAGTTTATGCGAATCCACTCAGGGAGCTGCTGAACAGTTTGCAGGACCAATACGGCTACAGTAATCTGGACGCTATGCTGGTGTTGAAGGATATTTTGGCTTCAGTCTGGAATTCTCCTCAAACGGAAAACCGTTAGGAGGGAAGAATCTTTACCGGGTCAACGTCCTGACGAAAAACTGAAAATCGTAGAAGCCGCGATCCAAGCAGTCGGAGCGGCCAAGGAAATGGAGGATGCGTAAAGAGAAACACGAGCCTCTTTTTTTCATGTTATAATAAGCACGCTGTGCCGATTATACCATTCCACGCGGGGCGCTCATGTTATAATAAGCACAGCGTGCTTATTATATAGATGGCCGGG
>CANAQK010000063.1 GCA_947363605.1 uncultured Clostridia bacterium
TCCGATCTGGGCCCGGTGCGGGGCGGCATGAGCCTCGCATTCAGATCGCGGATCTGCCGCGACAGGGCGCAAGACCTATGCCAGCCTTCCTTCCAGCAGCCGGATGAACAGACCTCCCTGAACGGTCCGGTTCTGGAAGCCGATTTGCTTGCCGGTTTTGGTGTCGTACCAGTCGGTCAGCGGTACACGGGATTCGGATTCATGGTAAGCCTGCCAGAGCGGTGCGATGAATGCGGCGAATTCCTCCGGCGATTCCGCATAGGATGCACACCATACCAGCCAGTCGGATTTGGTGTAATCTGCACGGTTATCCAGCGGCAGGCCATAGCGGTTGGTATGGCTGGAATAGCTCTGGAATTCGGAACGGAGCGTTTCCGCGGGGAAGAGGTTCAAGCCGAACAGCTTATCCCAGACCGCGTTGTATTTCATGCTGAAGCTGTTCGGTTGATCGAACGCCAGCCGGAAGCTGCCGTCGCCGTTGGCGGCGTTTTGGATCCACTGCGCTGCCATGGAACGGGCGGATTCCAGATACCCGGCGGCTTCCTCCGTCTCGCCCAGCATGGAAAGCAGGATTGAAAGCCCGCCGATCCCCATAATAGCCTTGAGGGAAAGATTACAATTATGGGCGAGATGGCCGGCAAAATCGTCTGTACAGAGCTGGTTTTCCGGATCAGCTCCATAGCGGAGGAGGTACTTCGCCCAAAGCTTCAGAGTATCCAGATGCTCCTTGGCGAAGGAGGCATCCTTTTCCGCCAGGCAAACGGCGGCCATCATCACCAGCATATTGCCGCATTCTTCCACGGGCATTTGATCTTTCGGATCGGTTCCGTTGGCGTAGACCTGCCCGTTCAGTAAGGGGAACTGTCCCGCATCATGAGGGGCAAAATCGAAGGGCCAGGCGTCACTTGCCGCATACCGGAAAATGGGACGCATCATCCCTTTGACCAGCTCCGGATTATAGAGCAGGAAGAGAGGGATAGATGGGTAGCTGACATCTACTGTAGCAGCACAGCCGTTGCTGAAGCATTCCTTGGATACCCAAAGGATCTCACCATTTTCGTCTACGGCCAGCTTGTGGGCCGCAACCGCTTGACGATAGGCCAAACTTAACAGCTCGGCATACTGCTCCCCGCCGGCAGCTGCGGCGTCCTCGGACAATTTCCGGGAGAATTCGCGGCATCTTTCGCGGAGCGTTTCATATTCTGCGAACGCATCGGTGAGGGCGTTCTCAATCCGCTGGCCGTCCTTATTCCAGTAGGATTTCAAATGAGCGCCGAAATAAACCAGGCTCTCCACATCATCATAGCCGAAAGCAAATAGGGCGTTCCCTTGGGACAGCTCAACCGAGGCCTCAATGGCGGACATCCCTCCGAGCTCAATCGGGCGGATTTGCCCGTTTTGGACGGTCAGGCAGAAAGCACCCCAGTCAATCCGGATATCGTCGCCGGATTCGTGCAAAGGCTGCTGAACCGTATTTTGCAGCTTCATGCCGGAGAGACCCTCTCCCAAGGCCAGCGGGAGGGATTCTACCGGGCTTTGACCCTTGGTATTCAGGCAGAGTTCTTCGGAAGCGGCTACCCGGGCAGAGATCTGGTGCGGCTGTCCGTCCTGGGATTCTGCGGTTAGTTCTAAAAAGGAAACCGGACGGCTCAGCAGGGCCGGATCCTCCATCAGCAGGGGGGAGAGGAAACGAGTGGTCAGCTTGACCTTGGGATGGGTAAAGGTATAGCAGGTGGAAAGGGCGTCAATTTCCAGCCCGGTTTGCTCCAGCCGGGGCATCCCGTCCGGGACGCCCCAGAAGGCGAATTCCTCCCCATCAATCTGGAGAACGCCCTGGATGGTGTTAGGCTTTCCGGTCCAGTGGACAGGGTTGGAGTCATTCAGCCGGTCGGAAAAAGACCAGACGGAAAAGTAGGGGTCGATGGTAATCAAGGGGACTGCGGGTGCTCTGAACTTCATAGGGGGTACCTCCATTTTATTCATTTGACAAGGAGCTTATTTGTAGGATACTATGAACCTATCCGGAAATCAATAGGGAAAAGCGGATTTTAACCGTCCCTTTTCAGATTTGTGTACGGTTAGGCAGTGTAGGAAGCCGGCAGTTATGCGGCCGTAAAACAGATTATTGAAGCATGACGATATTACCGGCTATACCTTAGAAGAAATCGTCATCGCGTATGAGTATCAGGATCAGGGGTTTGGCAGCGTTCTCTTGGGCGAGCTTGAGAGGGCCGTACAAGAAAAGGGAGCTGCTTGTGTTGAGCTTCACGCTGTCAGCGACGAACAGCCTATAGCAAAGCGGCTTATCACAACGTGAAAAATTTTGTGGTGAAGGTAAAATGGTTTGGATAAGCCAGCGGTCAGGATCGGGGACAGGTATTTAAAAATAAAGCTGTAAGGGCTCCCAATCGGGAGCCCTTACAGCTTAGCCGAAGCCATGGCCGGAGATAAAAATTATAAAGGAGGTCAAATGGAACGCGCTGTTTCAAGTTTCCAGTACGACATCCAGATGACGCAATAGATCCGATGCATCGTCGCTGTAGATCCGCATAGTAAGCGGGCTGGCGAAATTCAAGCTCAGCAGGCCAAGCAGCGAGCGGGCATTGATTACAGAGTGCCCACAGATTAAGTCCGCTTGATAATCAGAATTTGACATAATGTGTACAAATTTGGTGATTTTTTGGATATTATCCAATGTCACACGATGTTCAACCATATAGGGACGCCTCCTGTAAATATTCTTACATGAAGTAAGTAAATGTAAAAATTCCGCCGGTATTCCCGGCTTCCTTTTGGAAAATATCCTAGCATACATCTATACAGGTTGTCAATTCCTGCTGGTGAATTTCGGAAAAATAAACAAATAAAAGTGGACATTTTTGAACTTGTTTTTTGTATTTAAGCCCATTTTTACGCTTGTTTTCGTGCTGTGCGTGCTTTCATTGAAGGGGAGGGCAGCGGGTCAGTTCTTTCCCTTGGCGGCCATTAAAAAGGGCATCCCTTTCCTGATTCAAGGACTAGTTTTCCAGGATTTTTTTGAAATGGATAAACTCAATGCTGCGGGATATTTCTTGGAAGCCGCATTTCTGATAAAAGGCACTTGTACGGATATTCCAGATGGGCGTATCCAATTGAAACAGGCAGGGTCTTTCAAATACTCGTGTGATTTCCTCCATCAGCCTGATGCCATATCCTTTTCTGTGATACTGGGGTGCAACAAAAATCCGGTCTATATGGATCATGCAAGGGTTCTCCGCATCTTGAAACAAGACCGCTCCGCCTAGGATAGTTTCGTCGTCCAGCAATACATAAAGATGGCCGGATTCCTGCATTTGATGGTGCCAGTCCGCTGAATCATAACCCGGAGGCCCGCCGACGCCGGTGTTACCCACTTGAATATCCGACTCAAATGCGGCTTTGGAAATCCGGACGAGTTCTTCCACTTGTTCTTTTTCCGCTAATTTAAATTGAATCATAACGGTTCTTCCTTTTCAAACAGACTCTAAATCCACATGGAAATATCGGTAATAAAAGCGTAGGGGTCTGCGCGCATTTTCAGCAGGGCGGCTGCGAGGAGTGCGCGGGTATCGATCAGGTAAGCGTTCGCTTCGCCAAGTTTCCCCTTGCGGATATCCGGCTCTTCCAGGATCTCTTCAATGCGCTGGAACTCTGATCCCCAGCCGAAGGTGTCCCCAGCGGAATAGGCTCTTGTTTCCCCGTTCACGGTATAATATTTTTCAGAAGCCGGACGGATGTAGGGCGGTTTGACAATTTCCTCAATGCCGTGCATAAAGGTGCAGGTGTTCAGGATATCACCGATAAACAGCAGTTTCCCTTTATAACAGGGAAGAAGCATAAACGGCGAGTGAACCCCTACAGCCGTGTTGTCCATGATATGCCCGACAGTGAGAGTATGAGCGAGCTTCCCCCATGCGCAGACCGAATGCGTAGGATTTACACTGCGGATTACATCAGGCATACGCCAAAAAGTTTTGGGCAGCAAACCGATGCAGGGTTCTGTTTTGCCACTGTCAAAAACGGGATTTTCCGGGGTGACATTCTCATAGGTCAGCGCAGGCAGGAGCAGCGTCCCTTCTTTCCCGATCACCGCTTGAATATCCCCAATCACTTCTTCAGGTGTACGTTTTGTCTGTATGGCTTTCATGGAGGAGTGGACTAGGACGACATCCCCACTGCAAAGTCCTAGCTCAGAAAGCTGCTGTCTGTAAATTTGGCTTTCGGTCATTCGGTTTCTCTCCTTTTAATTGGTAGAAGCAGGTCAATCTTTCCATCTGCCGGATTGTCTTCCGGCCATCCCTTATGAGCGGAATAGATCCAGTTTAAGTGTTCTTCCAGGCAGCCGTCCGTATCTTTTAAGGAAGGATCATGGTAATCTGCCTGCCAGAGATCGCTGCGCTGAACCCATTCGGACAAAAAGCTCCATTCATGGAAATCCGGGAAATGGATGGTATAAGGCGCGTACATCCCGCCGTCGAAGTGCTTTTTAACCAAAGGCTCCGGCACTTCCAGATCGTCAGGGATGGTGGCCCAGATTTCGTAGCCGTGAGCCTCATTTCCTGGCTCCGGATCGGGATGGTTAAACCCGAACATCCGGGCATCCGGCTTTTTTTCATATAACCTGCTGGAACGGACGAATGCTGACAGGATCCCTCCGACGGTTTCCTCCGGATTTTCCCCGGTGAACTGGCAGGCAGCTACGGTGCAGGGCGGCAGCAGAACGATCCGGACACAGCTTCCTTTTTCGATCATTTCTTTCATGGTGGTTCTTTTTCCCCCTTTCGTTAAATGATGCTTTTCCATAGGCAGAAATTCTGTCAGACTTACAATTGAACTTTCCTGGGTAAAATCCCAATCATTTTGCTCAGAGGGCTTTTCACAAAGGATTTCCAATAATCGTTCCAGCGCTTTTTTCATGGTCTGTATCGTTTTTTCGTTTTCATCCATATTCTGAATCTGCGCTTTCAGTATCCGGGCCGCTTCTGCTCTATCCCGGTTCAGGATAGATCGGATTTGTTTTAATGGAAGCTGTAGTTTTCGGAGCAGGATAATTTGCTGTATTTTCCGAACCTCCTCTTCCTGATAAATACGGTAAGCGTAGTTTTCTTTGCGGGTGCTTTCAATCAAGCCTGCTTTTTCGTAGTAACGCAGCATCCGTGCGGAAATCTGAAATCTGGCAGAAACTTCTCCAATGGTCATGTGCTCCATTCATTCACCTCCTTATTCCTGAGTATAAAGCACGACATCGTGTCGCTGTCAATACGAAATCCGAAAAATTTTCCCATCAAGAGGGGATATACAGGACTTGACGGCGATATTTTTCATTTTAATATATCGGATCTTCAAATTACTGTCAATTTTATTCTGGACAGAATGATGCCCCTTTGAAAAAAGGTTGACTTTAGGGCTAGAAAAGGGTATAATTTCTCCTGAAAATGAAGGATCTGAAATAGCTGGAATTCAGTGACATGAAAGGATGAGATAAAATGAAGATTCGTACAGCGGCGATGTTATTGACGGTAGGTATTCTTTTTACGGGATGTGGGACACAGCGAATTATAGTCGAGCACGTTTATCCTTCTTCCAATACGTCACCTTCCTCAGAACCAGTATCCTCGAATGTGGAGTCTTCGGAGCCGGTGCCTTCGGCAGCATCTTCAGAAGCGGCATCTCAGCCTGAGGCTTCTTCGGAAGTTCCTGTTTTATCGGATCCATCCTCCGTACCGGCCAGCAGCAGGGACACGATGCCTTTGGTTCCGCCTGTTTCCGGTGATATTACGGCGCAGTATTATGCCTTGCTGGCACAGGAGGAATTGCTGGATGAAAAGATTGAGCTTTTAGAGATGAGCCATCGGCGGGGGGAGATCACCCGTCAGGAAATGGTTTCTCAAAAACAGGATATGGAACGGGAAAAAGACGCTTTGGACAATCAGGCGGATCTGTTGGAGCATCAGGTGCCCCGTGCGGAACCAGAGACAGCGTGGAAGGATAAAATCGGCGACTTGCAGGCTCTGTTGGGATATCTCCGGGAAGCAGAGCAAAAGGAGTTTGCCGCTGAACAGGCACTGGACAATTTGGAGCGGGATTTCCGCAGCGGGGCTGTCAGTGAAGCAGATTTCCTGGCGCAGTATCCGTCTTTGAAGCAAACAGAGGATCGTTTGGACGATCAAATTGATTGGCTGGAAGACCAACTGGAATTTTTGGGCTGGGATGACTGATGTAAAAACAGGGATAAAAAGGGCTGTCATGGAATTTTTGAATAGGATACGGACACCGGAAAAGCCGGTTCCTGTTAAAAAACAGATTTTTATTACAATTGGTATTTTACTTTTCGGTATTTTTATGGGGGTATTTTCCAAATTTCTGGATCATCGGCAGGCGGAGCTTCAGGGATTTTTGCAAGTGATTGATTCTGCTGTTGACCTCCATAATTTTTTAGGTGAATTCGGCCCCTGGATCCTGATAGCCGTTTTGATTTCGGTTTACAGTATCTCCCCTCTTTGGTCTGCGGTTCGGGTATTCCTGTTTTTTGCCGGGATGGTTTCCAGCTATTACCTTTACTGCTATTATGTTGCCGGCTTTTTTCCCCGAAGCTATGCGATGATCTGGGTAGGGTTTACCTTCCTGTCGCCTTTCTTGGCCTGGGTCTGCTGGTATGCAAGAGGGAAGGGGATTTTCGCTTTTCTGCTTTCCGCCGGGATCATCAGCGTCCTGATCAATACGACGTTTGCCTATGGAATGTTTTATCTGCATCTGAGAGGCTCCATCCTCAACCTGCTGGTATTGGCCGGGGGGATCGCTGCTCTCTATCAATCGTTCAGGCAAATCCTTTGGACGGTTGGGGTTGGTGCTGCCTTTGCGGTACTGCTCCAAATGACGCCTTTCTTCCTATTCTGAAACTTTTCCTTTGATTGAAAACTCCCCGAGCGTTTCAAGCGTTCGGGGAGTTTTGTCAGCGCAGAACCCGGAAAGCGTCTTTCAGGCTAGCCGCCGGGAGGATTTCAATCTGGAGATTTTTTAGTTCCTGCACCGCGGGAAGCGCGTGCTTGGGAACCAGTGCCCGGCGGAATCCAAGCCGCTGGGCCTCCCGGACCCGGCTGGCAATCCCAGTAACGTTCCGGATTTCACCACCCAGCCCGATTTCACCAAAGGCGATCAAGTCGTCTTCCAGCGGCTTGTCCTGAAGAGATGAAACCAGGGCCAGAGCGACGGAAAGGTCGGCTGCGGGTTCGTCCAGCCGCAGGCCGCCGACCGCGTTGATATAGACATCCAGGGTACCGAAATAATAACCTGCCCTTTTTTCCAGCACCGCCAGCAGGAGGTTCATCCGGTTATAGTCGAATCCGGCGGCAGTCCGGCGGGGCTGTCCAAATCCGGTTTTCGTCACCAGCGCTTGGACTTCCGCCAGGATCGGCCGGGTTCCCTCCATCACACAAGCGACACAACTGCCGGAAACCCCGCTCGGCCGCCCGGATAAAAACATCATGGAAGGATTTTGTACCTCATTCAGCCCGGAGTCGTTCATTTCGAACATCCCGATTTCATTGGTAGAGCCGTAACGGTTTTTCACAGCCCGCAGGATCCGGTAGGTCAGGTTCCGATCTCCCTCAAAATGGAGTACGGCGTCCACGATATGTTCCATCACTTTTGGCCCAGCGATTGCCCCGTCTTTATTGACATGCCCTACAATAAAAATTGGGACGTCTTCGCCTTTGGCTACCCGGAGGAATGCGTTGGTGCTTTCCCGCACCTGGGTGACGCTTCCGGGAGAGGAGGCAATGGCGCTGATGCACATGGTCTGAATGGAATCAATCATCACCAGATCGGGCTTGGTTTGCAGGATGGTATTGCAGATGGATTCCACATCCGTCGAGGCCAGGATGGAAAGCTGGTCGGAATCCACCTGGAGCCGGTTTGCCCGCAGCTTGAGCTGCCGGGCTGATTCCTCCCCTGAAACATAAAGGATCTGGAGCTGTTTTCCTAAATATTGGCAGATTTGGAGCAGCAGGGTGGATTTCCCGATCCCCGGATCGCCTCCCAGCAGGACCAGCGAGCCTTTGACAATACCGCCCCCGAGCACCCGGTCCAATTCCTCCAAGCCGGTTCGGAAGCGGATTTCATCCTGTTCGTCAATATCCCGGATCCGCACCGGGGTATGGAGGCTGGCAGCATGACGGTTCAGGTTCACTTTGGTGGAGGCGGCGGGGGCAGGGGCGCTCTGAACCAATTCTTCCAAGCAATTCCAGTTCCCGCATTCCGGGCAGCGTCCCATCCATTTTGGGGCCTGGTAGCCGCATTCCCGGCAGACAAAGCTTATTTTTGATTTGGCCATAAAAACTCCTTTATTTTCAAACAAGCCCTAATCCGGCGAAGGCTCTGGAGCCCCGCCGGACTGGTATTCTGTGATCCCGGCGAAAATGGTGAACGCCGCTTTTTTTTGATATTCAGGGTCGCAAAGGTTGGCGCAGTCTTTGTAATTGGACAAGAAGCCGCATTCTACTAAAACGATCGGGTTTTCTGCGTTATGGATGATGTAAACGGCGCTGGTGGACTCCTTGATTTCCCGGGTATTGTCCGGCTGAAGCCGGGTTTGGAAGGATTGCTGGATGGATTCAGCCAGCTGCTTGCTTGCAGGGTTTTTCCGTCCGTAGAACATCTGGGCTCCCTGCGAGCTTTCCTGTTGGAACTTGTTTTGATGAATGGAAATCACCAGCGCGTCGGGATGCTCCCGGATCAGCTTGAGCCGGTTTTTCAGGTCGGATGTTTTGATTTGAGCCGTTTTTTTGTACTTCGGGTCGTGAACAGACCTGTCGTCCTCCCGCGTCATCAGGACTTCATACCCGTTGGCCAGCAGGATATCCCGCAGGCAGAGCGAAATCGCCAGGTTGATTTCCTTTTCTTCCTGGCTGTTGACCCCAATGGCGCCCGGGTCAATTCCTCCATGCCCCGGGTCCAGGATCACCAGCCGGGAGGGAACCGGCGCGGCATTACCCGGAACCAGCCGGAACCATTGGGCGGCCAGCCCGCAGAGCAGCAGGACGGCGGTGAGCATCCCCGCCAGCAGCAGGCCCTGCTTCCTTACCACATAAACCCTCATGGAATAACCTCCTCCATCTGATTTTATAGTCAACGCACTTGAAAAGAAGCCAATGCTTCTTTTCACCACTGCGGCATATCATGCCGCAGTGGGCCGCGAAGCGGCCATGCGGTAGGGCTTCATAGACGGCGCACCGCGCATTTTATGCGCGAACAGGCAAAGCCTGACTTGAAAAGCGGGCACCGATTTTCAAGTGTGCCGACTATAACAGTGTTTAATCAGATATATGGGGAGGGACGGGCAGCCTAGAACCTCCGGTCAGGCCAGCCACATATGCTCGATAAAAATTTTCAGCCCGATCAGGATCAGGATGGTACCGCCGAAAATTTCGGCTTTGGCGTTCAGCTTGGTGCCTATTTTTCTCCCGATCTGGACAGCGGGAACGCTGATCAGGAAGGTGGTCAGCCCGATTAACCCTACGGCGAAAAAGATATTGACATTCATGGCGGCGAAGCTGACGCCGACGGCCAGCGCATCGATGCTGGTAGCGACGGCCTGCATCAGCAGCAGTCCGGCGGAAAAAGGCTTCAGAGAACATTCTTCGTCATGGTGGAACCCATCCCAGACCATTTTCCCACCGATAAAGGCCAGAAGAATCAGGGCAATCCAATGGTCAAAAGCGGAAATCTGGTCGGAAAAAAAGGAACCGGCGAAGTATCCGGCCAGGGGCATGGCGGCTTGGAAAAAACCAAAGGCCAGCCCGACAGCCAGGCTTTTTTTCCAGTCCAGCCGGAAGCACATCCCGTCGGACATGGATACCGCGCAGGCATCCATGGAAAGGCCAATGCCGATCAGCAGGATTTCAAAAAAATTCATGCGGTTTTTCTCCAATCTGCGTTAAATTTTGCGGGAAAGCCTGCTAAATGCGCTGATCCAGAAGCTCGGAATACCGCGCGCGGAAGGCGGCGAAGCGTCCCTCATCCAGGGCGTCCCGGATTCTTTCCATCAGCGTGTTGTAGAACCAAAGATTGTGCATCACGCCCAAGCGCATGGCCAGCAGCTCGTTAGCCTTGAACAGGTGACGGAGGTAAGCTCTGGAATAGTTCCGGCAGGTCGGGCAGTCACATTCTTCGTCCAGCGGGCGGTCATCTTCGGCATATTTGGCGTTGAAGATGTTCCGGATCCCGCTCCAAGTGTTGAGATGCCCATGCCGTGCGTTCCGGGAGGGCATCACGCAGTCAAACAGGTCCACGCCCCGCGCGACGGCCTCGATGATGTTGGAAGGGGTCCCGACCCCCATCAGGTAGCGGATTTTGCCGGCCGGCATATGGGGCTCTACCGCTTCGATGATGCGGTACATTTCCTCCTTGGGTTCCCCGACCGCCAGCCCGCCGATGGCGTAGCCGTCCAGCTCCAGCGCGGCAATCTCCTGCATATGCCGGATGCGGAGATCCTCAAAGGTGCAGCCCTGGTTGATGCCGAATAGAAGCTGGTGCGGGTTCAGGGTTTCCGGAAGCTGATTCAGCCGCTCCATTTCCTTTTTGCAGCGCCAAAGCCAGCGGGTGGTCCGCTCGCAGCTGGCCTTGGAGTAGGCGTAGGGAGCCGGGTTTTCGACACACTCGTCGAACGCCATGGCAATGGTGGAGCCCAGGTGGGACTGGATCTGCATACTGATTTCCGGGGACATGAAAATCCTCCGGCCGTCTACATGGGACTGGAACTGGACGCCCTCCTCCTTGATTTTACGCAGCTTTGCCAATGAAAAGACCTGGAACCCTCCGCTGTCGGTCAGGACAGGGCCCCTCCATCCCATAAAGGGGCGCAGCCCTCCCCGCCGGTAAATCAGCTCGTCACCGGGACGCACATGGAGATGATAGGTATTGCAAAGCTCGACTTGGCACTTGAGATCCACAAGATCGTGGGAGGAAATGCCGCCTTTAATTGCGGCAGAGGTTCCGACGTTCATGAACGCCGGTGTCTGTACAATGCCGTGGACGGTGTGGAACTCGCCCCGGCGGGCTTTTTCTTCCTGTTTGAGGAGATGGTACATGATCGAAAAAATCCTTTCTGTGTAAGTTCAAAGCGGGCGTAAGCCGGAAGGTCAGCAGATCAGCATGGCGTCCCCAAAGGAGAAAAAGCGGTACTGTTCCTGAACGGCGGTATGGTAGGCATTCATGGTATTTTCATAGCCGCAGAAGGCGGCAACCAGCATAATCAGGGTGCTTTCCGGCAGGTGAAAGTTGGTAATCAGCCCGTCCAGCACCTTGAAGGTATAACCGGGGTAAATGAAAATATCGGTATAGCCGCTGCACTCTTCGATTTTCCCGCGGAAGGAGGCGACGCTTTCCAGCGTACGGCAGGAGGTTGTCCCGACGGCGATGACCCGGCCGCCGTTTTTTTTCGTTTGGTTGATCTGTTCCGCAGTTTTAGCCGGGAGGAAAAAATGCTCGGAGTGCATCCGATGGTTTTGCAGGTTGTCCTCCTTGACCGGGCGGAAGGTCCCCAGCCCGACATGAAGAGTGACTTCGGCAATCCCGACCCCCATACCCCGGATTTTCCCCAGCAGCTCTTCGGTAAAATGCAGCCCGGCAGTCGGGGCGGCAGCCGAACCGAGATCTTTGCTGTAAATGGTCTGGTAGCGCTCCTGATCCTCCAGGGTTTGAGTGATATAAGGCGGGAGGGGCATCTGGCCGATCCGGTCCAGCACGGAAAAAATATTCTCCTTGCAGGAAAAACGGATGATCCGGTTTCCGTCCTCCTGTACTTCTAAAATTTCCCCCCGGAGCAGGCCCTCCCCAAAGCAGAGCTTGGCTCCGGCACGGGCGCGTTTGCCGGGCTTGACCAGGGTTTCCCAGCAATCCGCCGACTTCTGCTCCAGCAGGAGCAGCTCGACATTGGCTCCGGTATCCTCCCGTTTGCCGTAGAGCCGGGCCGGGATGACGCGGGAATTATTGATGACCAGCAGGTCGCCGGGGCGGAGGAAGTCTGTAAGCTGGGAAAAGCGGCTGTGCTTCAGTGACCCGCTGTGCCGGTCCAGCTGCATCAGCCGGGAGCTGTCCCGGGGTTCGGCCGGGGTCTGGGCGATCAGCTCCTCCGGAAGGTCGTAGTAAAAATCACTTGTTTTCATATGAAAGCCTTTCTGGATACCGCGGCGGAGTGAAGGCCGCAGGGAGTTTTGGGTAAGACAGGAATTTCCCGCATTATAGTCGGCACACCCTCAAATCGGTGCCCGCTTTGAGGGTCAGGCTTTGCCTG
>CANAQK010000064.1 GCA_947363605.1 uncultured Clostridia bacterium
TATGCCGCAGTGTTGAAAAGAAGCATTGGCTTCTTTTCAAGCGCGTTGACTATAATCCAAAAGACGGGCCAAGCGCACAGGCGCGGCCTTTTCTTTATCCCCGCCGGGGAATCCGCCCTCTCCGGGACAGCTATCCTGTGTGAAAGCACAGAAGGCCCCATTTTACAAAAAAGAAAGAGGTATCCCATGCCAAAACCTACCGTTGCAGTGGTCGGCCGGCCCAATGTCGGCAAATCCACCCTGTTCAATAAACTGATCGGCCAGCGCCTGTCCATTGTCGAGGATACGCCCGGTGTCACCCGGGACCGGATCTTCGCGGAGTGTGAATGGCTGAACCGTCATTTCCTGCTGGTGGATACCGGCGGGATCGAGCCCGCCAGCGACGACATCATCCTGGTGCAGATGCGGCGCCAGGCGGAAATCGCGATCGAAAGCGCCGACGTCATCATCCTGGTCGTCGATGTGCGGGACGGCGTTACCGCCACCGACCAGGATGTCGCCCTCATCCTGCAAAAAAGTGGGAAACCCGTAGTGGTCTGTGTCAACAAGTGCGATTCTGTCGGGGATCCCCCGCCGGAGTTCTATGAATTCTATAATCTGGGCCTGGGGGAGATCTTCCCGGTTTCCGCCGCACACGGGCACGGCACCGGCGACCTGCTGGATGGGGTATTCTCCCATATCCAGCAGGAGGAGGACGAAAACTACAGCGACGAATATACCAAAGTCGCCATCATCGGGCGGCCGAACGCCGGGAAATCCTCCCTGGTCAACCGGCTGGCTGGGGATGAACGGATGATTGTATCCCACATTGCGGGCACCACCCGGGACGCGACCGACACCATCATTGAAAACGAATATGGGAAATATGTCTTTATCGATACAGCCGGTATCCGGCGGAAATCCAAAATCCTGGAGAAAATCGAGCATTACAGCGTGCTGCGCGCCTATATGGCCGTAGACCGCGCAGATGTCTGCGTCATCATGATCGATGCAGCCGAGGGCTTCACGGAACAGGATTCCAAAATCGCCGGATATGCCCACGAGGCCGGTAAAGCCTGCGTCATCGCGGTCAACAAATGGGACGCGGTTGAAAAGGACGACAAAACCATGCAGGAATTCCGCAAAAAGCTGGAACAGGATTTCAGCTTTATGTCCTATGCCCCGATCCTCTTTATTTCGGCGCTGACCGGCCAGCGGATCCCCAAGCTGTATGAGGCGATCAACGAAACCGCGCGGAACAATGCTGTCCGGATTACCACCGGCAAGCTCAACGATCTGCTCGCCTACGCCACCGCCCGGGTACAGCCCCCGTCGGACAAAGGGAAACGGCTGAAAATTTACTATATGACCCAGGCCTCGACCAAGCCGCCGGTATTTGTCTGCTTCGTCAACCGGGCAGAGCTGTTCCACTTCAGCTACCGCCGCTATCTGGAAAACCAGATCCGGGAAACCTTCCAGTTAATCGGGACCCCGATCCAGTTTGTCGTCCGGGAACGCGACGACAAGGACACCAAATAAGTTTTTACCATTAAACCACTTGACTAATATTGGAAAGGACATCAACGTTATGATCTGGACCCCTTATTCCCTGTTGTTCCTTGGCGCCTGTATCCTGTTCGGCTATTTGCTGGGGAGCGTCAATTTTGCAATTATCGTCACCCGGCTCTTTGGGAAGGGGGATATCCGCTCCTATGGCAGTGGGAACGCCGGAATGACCAATGTCCTCCGCACAGTAGGCAAGGCGGCGGCTGTGCTGACCCTGCTCGGCGATTTTTCCAAGGGGATCATCTCCGTGCTGGTACTGCGCCTGATCTTTCCTCTTCTGTTCCAGGCTCCTGCCCCGATCGAAATGGAATTCCTGGTTGCTTACGCCGCCCTGCTGGGGCACGTGTTCCCGCTCTATTATGGGTTCAAAGGTGGGAAAGGGATCCTGGTGTCTGCCGGGGCCATGCTGATCCTCAGCCCCTGGTCCCTGTTGATCTGCCTGGTGGTATTCCTGGCCTTTGCCGCCGTGACCCGGTATATTTCGGTTGGTTCAATCGCCGCCGGAGTGGCATATCCATTGGCTTTGCTGGTTGTACGCCTGATCCAGACGGGCGCGCTGGATTGGACTCCTGCTTTAATGGCGCTCCCGATCTCCATCCTGGTGATCGGGCTGCACCGGGCCAACATTCAGCGCCTGATCCAGCACACAGAGAGCAAGGTTTCATTCAAGAAAAAATAGAAAGGAAAAATGATATGGCATCTATTTTCATTGCGGGCTGCGGCTTTGGGACAGCGCTGGCCGTCATGCTGCACAAATCCGGGCACGAGGTCTGTATGTGGTCCAAATTCAAAGAGGAGATTGAGGAGATCCGCCTGCATGGGGAAAACCGGAGGCTCCTCCCCGGCATCGCGGTGGATTCCTCCATCCATCTGACGACTGACCTGGCCGACGCCGCATCCGCAGACCTGGTATTGATGGCCCCTCCCTCTTTCGCTGTACGGGAAACCGCCCATGCGATTGCGCCCCATCTGAAGCCGGGCGCAGTAGTAGCCAATGTCGCCAAAGGCTTTGAAGAAGGCACCCAGCTCCGGCTGAGCCAGGTCTTGACGGAAGAGCTGCCCGAGCACCCGATCGTCGTCCTGTCCGGACCCTCCCACGCTGAGGAGATTGCGCGCAATGTTCCTACCACTATCGTAGCCGCCTGTGAAAACCGTGCCAGCGCCGAATATGTCCAGGATGTATTGATGAACACCAACCTCCGGGTCTATGTCAACGACGATATTATCGGGGTTGAACTGGGCGGCGCGCTGAAAAATATCATTGCCGTCTGCGCCGGGATCTGTGACGGGATGGGCTTGGGTGATAATTCCAAGGCAGCGCTGATGACCCGCGGCCTGGCAGAGATCGCGCGGCTCGGTGTAAAAATGGGTGCCCAGCCGGAAACCTTTACCGGCCTGACTGGCATGGGGGATTTAATCGTCACCTGTACAAGTATGCACTCCCGCAACCGCCGGGCCGGCATCCTGATTGGGGAAGGGCTTTCCGCCGAGGAAGCCGTCCGCCGGGTCGGTATGACGGTAGAAGGCTGCAGCGCAGACAAAGCTGCTTACGCCCTCAGCCGCAAATATAACGTGGAAATGCCGATCACCGCCGAGCTTTACCTGGTGCTGACCGAAGGGAAACCTGCCGCCCAGGCTCTGCAGGACCTGATGGGGCGTCCCCGCCGGCATGAAAACGAAAAAGTTTGGATGAACGACTAAGAACCTGTATTCACAACCAGAAAACGCCATCTAACCGGGCCTTGTCTGCCGGGAAAATCCCTCAGCCATCCGGCATCCCCGGCTATGAATACAGGTTCTAAGAAAAATATTGAACAACATTCTTGGCGGCTGCGCCGCTGGACCGCATTCTGCGGCCTGATATAGTCGGCACACCCTCAAATCGGTGCCCGCTTTGAGGGTCAGGCTTTGCCTGTCCGCACATAAAATGCGCTGTGCGCCGTCTATGAAGCACTACCGCATGGCCGCTTCGCTGGCGGCATTATGCCGCAGTGTTGAAAAGAAGCCAATGCTTCTTTTCAAGCGCGTTGACGATAAAACGACTGCATCGTTTTATCGAGAATTAGTATAAAATGTGCGGGAGGACACTCCCAAAAAATTCAGGGCAAGACAAACCGTAACGGTCTGTCTTGCCCTTTGATATGCGGCGGATTCTATAAAGTACCTTAGAACCTGTATGCACAACCATCGAACACGATCTGCCGGGTGCTTTTTCAGGCAGACTGCATTCATTTTCCTTGCCATACGGCAAGTATGCCTGCAAAAAATGACCTTGCCTGCCCGAAAAAACCCCTCGGGCATACGGCATCCTCTGATTGTACATACAGGTTCTTAGTTTTTTTATTCCTCACGGATGATTTTAGGCTTCTTTTTCCAGCTGTCCGGTTTCCCGGCCGATTTACAGAACCCATGCAGTTCGCACTCCCCGCACTTGGGATTGCGTGCCGTGCAAATATCCCGGCCGAATAAAACCAGGCGATGGCAAAAATCACTGGAACCCTGGGGATCGAGAATTTTCCGCAGCTCGGTTTCCACCGTTTTGGGATCCTCTGACCCGCTGGTCAGCCCAATCCGCCCGCAGATCCGGATGCAATGGGTATCCGTTACTACCGCCGGCTGATGGAAGATATCCCCCAGGATCAGATTCGCCGTTTTCCGGCCGATCCCCGAAAGGGCCGTCAGTTCTTCCATGGTATCCGGCAGGGCCCCGCCATGCCGTTCCAAAAGCTGCCGGCACATCTCAATGGTATCCTTGGCCTTGACCCGGAAAAAACCGCAGGATTTGATGATTTCTTCTACATCCGACAGCTCCGCGTTGGCAAAATCCTCCAAAGACTGGTATTTCTCAAACAGCGGACCCGTTACCAAATTTACCCGTGCATCCGTACACTGGGCCGAAAGCCGGGTTGCAATCAGCAGTTCATACGGTTTATCCGGATGATAGACTAACGAGCAAAGTGCATCCGGATACCGTGCGGCAAGCGCCTGCTCCGTTAAAGCCGCCCGCTCTTTTTTCGTCATCCTTCCCCCTCCTTTTTATAGTCAACGTGTGCCGACTATATTTTTCAGTATATCACATCTGATTCTGCGCCGCAATCCAGCAAAATAAAAAATCCGCGGGGAACAGAAAATTTACAGTTTGGCCTTTACTCCTCCCTTTAAAGAATGGTATAATGTAAAATAAACAACAAAGCTGAAAATCCCGTAGGCAAAACTGCCCGGCAGACTCCTGGAGTCCGCGCTGTATGGACATTTGCCCGATTTTTTCCCACTATAGGGATCGTTGATCCAAGACAGGTCGATGATCCGAACGAGAGGAACCTGATTTATGAGCCGATATGCTTCTGTTGACTGCCCGATCTGCGGAAAGCCGCTGGAAAACGGAGAAGAAATTGTAGTCTGCCCCGACTGTGGAGCGCCCTATCACCGCCCCTGCTATCTGAAAGAGGGAATGTGCATTTATCCCGAACTGCACGCTGCCGGAAAATCCTGGGAAGCTCCCAAAAAAGCGGCCTCTGAGCAGGAATCCGCCAAGCTCCGCTGCCCGGCCTGCGGGACAGCCAATCCGCCTTACGGGCTGTTCTGCCAATCCTGCGGCGTCCGCCTGAACGAAGAGGCCGACCCTTCCGTCCCCCCTCCTTTCGGCCAGAATTACGGTTTTTACGGTGCTCCCGGGCAAAACCAGTCCCAGCAGCACAACCCGTCTTCCGATTCTTCCCAGCCGGAAAACGGCGCGCCGCCTTTTGGAGGGATGCCGTTCGGTTTTGGCTTCGGATTCCCCGGTACAGGAACTTCCCCATTGGGCGGGGTTGCCCCCGACGAAGAGATCGACGGGATCCCAGCAAAGGACTATGCTGCCTTTATCGGACGGAACGCCCAGTACTTCCTGCCCCGCTTCAAGGAAATTTCCAAGAATAAAACACATATTTTGAACTGGTCTGGATTTTTCTTTCAGGGCGGTTATTTCCTGTACCGGAAAATGTACCTTCCAGCGGTGTTCATCTTCTTGTTCGACCTGCTGCTGTCTGTACCGAACCTGCTGCTGACTTACTACAATCTGTCAGCGGGAGGAACACTGGCCGCTTCCTCCAACCTGAGTACCCTCTCGGTGGTCAGCGTGGTTTGCAGCTTCCTGACATTGGGAATCCGTTTCTTCTGCGGCTTCATGGCCAACCCGCTCTATAAAAAACACTGCGAGCGCAAAATTGTACAGGTAAAATCCCATACTTCCAGCGAAGAGGAGTATCAGGCGGCCCTTTCACGGAAAGGCTCGGTGGCTGTCCGGCTGATCACAGGGCTGCTGATTGCCTACGCCACCCTGAACCTGGTCGCGATGTATGTGCTGATTTTGACCGGCGGCTTTTAAACCGCCGGTTTTTCTTTTTATAGTCAACGCACTTGAAAAGAAGCCAATGTTTCTTTTCAACACTGCGGCATATCATGCCGCAGTGGGCCGCGAAGCGGCCATGCGGTAGGGCTTCATAGACGGCGCACAGCGCATTTTATGCCAGGCAAAGCCTGACCCTCAAATCGGGTATCGGATTCGAGGGTGTGCCGACTATATGAAACAGCCCTGAAATTCCATTGGGAAATGCTTGACAAGCATTTCCCTTCCTGATATAATACCATTCGTATGCAGGCAATCTGTTCTGCTGCAGCCGTTTACCGGCTCATCCTTGCTCTGCTTTGACAGAGCCAAACGTCCAAAAGGAGGTGCATCTAACGATGGCAAAACTGACTGAAAAATACGAGTCCCTCATCGTTCTCAACACCAAGAAAGGCGAAGATGAAATCAAAGCGCTGATCGAAAAAGTGAAGAAGCTGATTTCCGATAATGCTGCTCTTGATAATGTAGACGAATGGGGCAAGCGCAGACTGGCGTATGAAATTGAAGATGAAACAGAGGGCTATTATGTCCTGTTCCACTTTACTTCCAACCCGTCTTTCCCGGCTGAACTGGAACGTGTTCTGAACATTACTGACGGTGTCCTGCGTTCTTTGGTAACCCTGCAGCTGCCGGAAGCCGAAGCTCCCAAAGCCGCTGAAAAAGTTTCCGAATAAAAGCAGGAAGGGGACGCGTTATGCTGAATAAAGTGATCCTGATGGGCCGCCTGACTGCGGACCCGGAGCATAAGCAAACACCCAACGGTATTTCTGTTACCAGCTTTTCGGTTGCTGTTGACCGTAACTATGCGGATAAAAATGGCAGCCGTACAACAGACTTCATCAATATTGTCGCCTGGAGGCAAACGGCCGATTTCGTCTGCCGGTATTTCACCAAAGGGCGCATGATTGCGATTGAAGGTTCCATTCAGACCAGAAAATATGAAGATAAAAACGGCAATCCCCGTACAGCGTTTGAAGTGGTCGCCGACCAGGTCTACTTTGCGGACAGCAAGTCGGACAGCGGCCCGCGTACGGCGGCTTCTCAGAATTTTCCGACCCCGGAAACCTTCCAGGAACCGGCTCGGAACACCAGCTTCTCGGTGGGTGATTTTGAGGAAATCGACACGGATGACAGCGATCTGCCGTTTTAACAGCCCAAGAAGGAGGGTAATTCAATGGAAAGAAATAATCGTCCTGAAAGACCGGAACGCCGTTCGGGCGCTCCGAGAAGACCCCGGAAAAAGGTCTGCGCTTTCTGCATGGATAAAGCCGAGCATATCGATTACAAAGATATTGCAAAACTGCGCCGTTATCTTTCTGAGCGTGCAAAAATTGTACCCAGACGGGTTACTGGTACCTGCGCACGCCATCAGCGTGAGCTGACCGCGGCAATCAAACGTGCAAGACACGTTGCACTGCTGCCTTATATTAGCGACTGACTCTTGGAATCCAGCTTTGATTCTTGTAAAAAGAGCCGTCCCCAAGAGGGGACGGCTCTTTTTCATGCGGGTGAATGGGCCCAAAAAATCCATACGCTATGCTTATTCGGTTTCCATCTTATACTAATTCCCAATAAAACGATGCCGTCGTTTTGCTGAGCCGCAGAATACTGTCAATACTTTTCTTGATGCGCCGCGATAAAAAGATTTTTACCTTTTTATCAAGAAACCGTATTAATCCAAATCTATCACGCGGAGTTCCTTTTCCATTTTCAGCGCAAGATAAATGGCGTGTTTTGTCCCGCGGGAAGAATGGTCCCAAAAAGCCAGCACAAGGTCGGCATTCTGTATAATCTGCTGGTTCCGGATCAGCGGCGCTGTACGCCCGTAAAGCTGATACTGCGGATAAATCTCCCAAATCGGCAAGCCCAGCAGCTTGGCGGCCTGCCTGGCCAGGGTATCGACCCCCCGCGCGCCGCCGCTGATCAGCCCGTCACATTCCGGCGGGATTTCCTCTGCAATCCGCGCGGCTGTCAGCCCCTTGCTGTTGCGGGAACCCACGATCGCTACTTTCATTTGGCGTATCCCCCCTTTCAGATTATTTCAAAAATTTCCTGTTGTTTTTTCGGATTAAAATTCCCCGTCCCAGTCCAAACTAAAACGAATTACGGAAAAACGGAGGAATGTTTTTATGCTGCAAAATCCGCTTCGGCGCATCATCCGGGCCATCGCTGTTACCGCCGGCGTGGCGGCCTATTCCCTGCTGGGGCTTGCAGGCTATTTGGAACATACCATGGCGGAAACCTTCTATGTCAACCCCGGGGAAGAACTGGTTTTCGCCAACCAGAAAATGGTGGTCAGCCAACCCCAGCAGGGCTATGAGCGGATCGCCGCAGCCAATGAGAGCCACGCCGCCGGATGGACGGTTGATCTCAAGCTCTTTGGGGTCATCCCGATTAAATCCGCGCATGTCAGCCGGGTGGAAACCCAGCTTGTCACCCCAGGCGGAACCCCGTTTGGAATCAAGCTGTTTACCAAAGGCGTACTGGTCATTGATGTCAGCTCCATCGAAACCGCGTCTGGCAGCATCTGCCCGGCAGAAGCCGCCAATATCAAAAAAGGGGACATCATTGAATCAGTCGCCGGAAAAGCAATTACTTCCAATGAGGAAATCGGTGAAATTATCGCCCAATCCGGAGGGAACCCGGTCAATATCCGGTATATCCGGGGCGGCCAGACCCTGCAAACCAAGCTCACACCGGTAGCGTCCAAATCGGATGGGATTTACCGGGGAGGCATCTGGGTGCGGGATTCTTCGGCCGGGATCGGTACGATCACCTATTACGACCAAGCCAGCGGCAACTTTGCCGGGCTGGGACACGGGATCTGCGACACCGACACCGGGGAAATTATGCCCCTTTCCAATGGGGATGTCTGCCCCGTCAAAATTAACAGCGTAAAGCGGGGCGAAATCGGCTCGCCTGGAGAACTGCGCGGTTCTTTTACGTCCAACACACCGATTGGAAGCCTCACCCTCAACAATGAGGCCGGGATCTACGGCAGCTTGGAAGAAGCGCCGAACCAATTGGACCCCGTCCCGATCAAGCTGAAACAGGAGGTCTGTACCGGGCCTGCCACAATCCTCTGCACCCTTTCTTCCGGAAAGCTGGAAGAATACGACATCCTGATTGAAAAAGTGGATCTCAACCCCCGCACGATGACAAAAAATATGATGATCCGTGTGACGGACGAGGAGCTGTTGGCTCAAACCGGCGGGATTGTGCAGGGGATGAGCGGCAGCCCGATCCTGCAGGATGGGAAGCTGGTCGGAGCGGTCACCCATGTCTTTGTAAATAGTCCGACAAAAGGTTACGGAATCTTCATTGAAAATATGTTAAACTATAGCAATAAATTGGGAAAAGCCAGCTAAAACCCGGATTATCCGTTTATTTTATCTTCACGCCCCAAAAATAATCGGGTAAGACAAAAAAATGCTTGCGTTTTATGGAAATATATGGTAATATCAAAAAGAACTAACAACTTGGAGGGATTGACAATGCAAACGAAAACAAAAATACTCATTGGGGATCGTAGTGACAGCTTTGGACTTTTACTTCAGGATCAGATTTTGAAAATACCGAATATTGAAGTAGGGACAACTGAGAAAAACGGTCAAACGGTTCTAAAAGAAATTGAACGCCTTGTGCCGGATGTGGTAGTCATTGAAGCGTTTATGTCTGGGATGGACGCACCAAAAATGATCGCCGCTGCCAAACAGCTGGAAGTCCGTACACCTAAGTTTGTCGTTGTCAGCGGCTATTCTGGGGAAATTGAAGAAATGTGTTCGCAAGCCGGTGCCGATTATTTTAAGCTCCGCCCTTTCAGTATGGACGAGCTGGCAGAAATCACCGTGAACCTGGGCCGGCGGAATGCGCTCCGTGCCACAACACGCCAGCTGCGCCAAGCTAAAGAAGCGGACCTGGAGTCCAGCGTTACCGATATCATCCTTCAGATCGGTGTCCCTGCCCATATCAAAGGGTATCACTATGTACGGGAAGCCATTATGCTCTGCGTCGCGAATCCAGACATGATCAATTCCGTAACCAAACAGCTTTACCCGGATATCGCGAAAAAATATTCCACCACTTCTTCACGTGTTGAGCGCGCCATCCGCCATGCTATCGAAATCGCGTGGGACCGCGGTGATATTGACGTTCTGAACTCTTATTTTGGCTTTACTATCAACAACAACCGCGGAAAGCCGACCAATTCCGAATTCATCGCGATGATCTCTGACAAACTCCGCCTGCAGTTTAAACGGGCAGAAAACGACTTTTAATTTTATACACACGCCCATAGCCTGAAACCGCAGACAATCATCGACGATAACCAACTGTTTTCATCCGGATCTCAAGCGGACAGAAACAAAACGACGGTCTTCGAAAAAATATTTTGCCGTTTTCGAAAGTGTGTTCGTTCTTTTGGTATTATATCACAGGTATTTGAAAAGATCAAGATGCGGTTATAGTCAACGCACTTGAAAAGAAGCATTGGCTTCTTTTCAATACTGCGGCATATCATGCCGCAGTGGGCAGCGAAGCGTCCATGCGGTGGGCTTCATAGACGGCACACAGCGCATTTTATGCGCGAACAGGCAAAGCCGCGGTCCCAATGCGGGACTCCCTGTCCCCTTTTCTGTGATCTCTCAAAGAAAAGGGGAGAAAAGAAACCTGCCTTTTTCCGGCAATTCATCTAAAAGACTTTTATCCGGAAGCCATGCTATTTCACACATTACCGCTTTTATGCGCTGTTTCATGAAAAAAATATTGCTATTTTTCCCCTCCCATGCCATAATAGAACCAATATACCCACAAGGAGGGCTTTTTCAACATGAATCACACCAAAAAACAAAGCCGAAGCAGCTTTACCGGAAAAATTGGTTTTATTCTGGCGGCTGCGGGTTCCGCAGTCGGCTTGGGAAATATTTGGCGCTTCCCTTATCTGGCCGCTCAGTACGGCGGCGGGATTTTTCTGTTGGTTTATTTAATACTGGCTGTTACATTCGGCTTTACGCTGATGATTACCGAAATCGCTCTGGGACGCAAAACCGGGCTGAGCGCAGCCGGCGCCTTTTCCAAATTAGACAAGCGCTTCTCCTTTCTGGGCAAGCTTTCCAGCCTGGTACCCATGATTATTTTCCCCTATTACAGTGTAATCGGCGGATGGGTAACCAAATATTGTGCAGATTTTATCATCGGCCGAAGCAGCCAGGCGGCCGGTGAGAACTATTTCAATCAGTTTATTACGCAGCCTGTCGAACCGGTTATCTGGCTCTGCCTGTTTATTTTTGCTACGGCAGCTGTTGTTTTATTCGGGGTGGAAGGCGGGATTGAAAAGGTCAGCCGTCTGCTGATGCCGATCCTCGTCATCCTTTCGATGGTTATTGCCGTTTATACCATCACACAGCCTGGCGCATGGGAAGGCGTCAAATACTACCTCATGCCGGATTTTTCCCGGTTTTCGGGTACCACCGTCCTGGCGGCCTTAGGCCAGCTTTTTTACTCCATGTCACTGGCTATGGGAATCATGATTACCTACGGGTCCTACATGAAACGGGAAGTGGACTTAGAGCATTCTGTCGGGATGATCGAGCTGTTCGATACCGGGATCGCCTTTTTAGCTGGTTTAATGATCGTCCCTTCAGTTTTTGTCTTTTCCGGCGGAGACGAAGCCGCATTAGGAAAGGGTCCCGGCCTGATGTTCGATACCCTGCCCAAGGTCTTTGACCGTATGCCGGCCGGAGGGCTGATTGGCGCACTGTTCTTCATTTTAGTGCTGTTTGCCGCGCTGACCTCCGCTATTTCACTGATGGAAACGGTAGTTTCCATCTTCCAGGACCGTTTCCACTGGAGCCGGAAGGCAACCTGCCTGGCCGTAATGGCCGGGGCTATTCTGGTTGCGGTCCCCTCTTCGCTGGGGTTCGGTGTTTGGAGTCCGGTCACATTGCTTGGAAAATCCATTCTGGACTTCTTCGATTTTATCTCGAACAGCGTAATTATGCCGGTTGTTGCGCTTCTCACCTGCATCTTTGTCGCATTTTTTGCGGGCAGCCGCAGCATTGTGGAGGAAGTGGAGCTTTCCTCCAAATTCCGCCGGAAAAAGATGTATTTAATCATGATCCGGTATATCGCCCCGATCTGTATCATTGCCATTTTGATTACCTCGATTCTGGAGGCATTCAGCATCATCAAAATTTAATTATAGTCAACGCACTTGAAAAGAAGCCAATGCTTCTTTTCAACACTGCGGCATGATATGCCGCAGTGGGCCGCGAAGCGGCCATGCGGTAGGGCTTC
>CANAQK010000065.1 GCA_947363605.1 uncultured Clostridia bacterium
CCGCAGTGTTGAAAAGAAGCCAATGCTTCTTTTCAAGTGCGTTGACTATAAAATCCGTATTGAATTTGGGCAATATGGATAAAGGTTTTCCTCTGGAGGGAATCAAGATGCATATTACGATGGAGGCAGACTACGCTATACGGATTGTCATTTATTTGGCGCGGGAAAACCGTCGGGTAGATGCCAATACAATTTCTGAAAATACGGGGGTTTCCCTGCGGTTTGCGCTGAAAATTCTGCGTAATCTGGTGGGGAGCGGGCTTGTGCGCTCCTTTAAAGGGACGCAGGGAGGCTATGAGCTGAACCGTGCCCCACAGGAAATTACCCTGCGGGAATTACTGGAAGTGGTGGAAGGGCCTTATATGTTCAGCCGCTGCCTGGAACCCAGCCGTCCGGCTTCCTGTACCCGGCCAAGCGGCGACTGCTGTAAACCTCAGCAGGTATTTGCTGAGATCAGCCGGACAGTACGCCAAATGCTGGAAGAAGTCAGCATTGCACAGCTCATATAGTACGATGGGCTGGCAGCCAGGAAAATCCGGCTCATAAAATTTTAGTATATCGTGGGAAACGTAAAAGCAGACAGCCCTTTCTATAGGGTTGCCTGCTTTTACGTTGTATGCGGCATTTTATACTAAGAACCTGTATGTACAATCAGAGGATGCCGCCAGATGCCTGAAAAAGCACCGGGCCGATCGTGTTCGATGGTTGTGCATACAGGTTCTAATTCTTATAGTCGGCACACCCTCAAATCGGTGCCCGCTTTGAGGGTCAGGCTTTGCCTGTCCGCACATAAAATGCGCTGTGCGCCGTCTATGAAGCACTACCGCATGGCCGCTTCGCTGGCGGCATTATGCCGCAGTGTTGAAAAGAAGCCAATGCTTCTTTTCAAGCGCGTTGACTATAATAAAACGATGCAGTCGTTTTATTAAGCCGCAGAATGCGGTTCGGCGGCGTATCACGCCGCGAAATTTTTATCAAGAAACAGTACCATCGATTAACAAGGGGAAACACGCCTTCCAGCGTCCTAAATCGTTGCTGGGCATCAGCCCAGCAACGAGGATAACGATGTCAGCGGCAATTTTAGCCTCGAAAAACCATATTGCCCCTTGCCAATCGATGGTGTTAACCGGCTTTTATCGGGGCTTCCTGTCTGGTTCCTGGCCATACAGCAGGAATTCTTCCCAGCCGGAACCTGCCTGCTTGGGGTGGGAGAAGAAAAGCTCACGTAACCCCACAGCCAGGATCAATAGGGCGAATAATTTTGATACACCTCGGTCGGACAGCCATCCCGCCAGGATCGCCCCACAGGCAACCCCGAACACGCCTCCCAGGATGGAAGGGAGGAGGACAGATTTTTCCACCAGGCCGTTTTTTAGGTGAAATCCCAGTGAAAAACCGCCGATGGGAAGGAAAAAAATCAGATTGACCAGCTGGGCTTCCAGCTGAGGTGTCCCGGCAATCGCCGTGAGGTAGAGGAGCAGGACGAAGCCGCCGCCAATCCCGAGGGAAGCGCAGACCCCGGAAAAAAAGCCGGCCAGGCCCAGCGCGAAAAGCGTGCTCATCGCAGAAGGAGCCGGACAGCGGCGATGAGCATCACTGCGCCGAACAGCCGCTTGAGCAGCAGCGGGTTCATCCTGGAAAGGAGGAAAGCCCCTGCCGCGGCTCCTGCCAGCCCAAATGGCAGGAGCGTCCATACGGCGGGCCAGTCCAGTGTCCGGCCTTGGAACAGGGCCAGCGCCGCGCTCAGCAGGGAGAGGGGCAGGATCACAGCGATTGAGGTAGCGTGCGCCTTTTGGGGAGGCAGCTCCTGGGCCTCCAGCATTGGGACAACCAGCAGCCCGCCTCCGGCGCCGAAAAGCCCGTTCAGGATCCCGGCCAGGAAGCCCAGCCCGCCGGATTTCAGGGAAGGTTTCATGAAAAGCGCTCCTTTCAGGAAGGGTTGCTTTTAGGGTATGCAGAGCGGGGCGTGTCAATCCTGAAAAATTTTTCCGCTTGTTTGAAGACATACGCTGTCCGGATTCGTTGGATAAACAGGGACATTTTCCCCAGAAAGGATGATGGTATATGCCGTCTTTAACGGAATTTTTTCAGGATGAAAGCGATATGCTCGACCATCTCAACCTGTTTGGGTGGGAGCATTTTTTCCTGCTGGGGCTGACGTTGACAGTTGGGATCCTGCTGTATCACTTCCGGGACAGGCTCCGGGCATGGAAATACCGGGAACAGCTCCGGTATTGGATGGCAGGGCTGTTCTTCGTCAATATGCTGGTGTTTTACGGGGTATTTCTGGTTAAAGGGATTTATGATTGGAAGATCCATCTTCCGCTGCATCTCTGCTTTATCAGCGGGTTTGCATTTATGGCGGTCCTGCTGACCGGCAGCCGGAGACTGTTTCGGATTGTCTATTTTTTCACCTGGATCGGCCCGCTCCCAGCTATGCTGATGCCGAATACCCCCATGCGCTGGGACCGGTTTTTGTCCTATCATTTTTTCATCAGCCATCATCTGCTTCTGCTGATGGGGCTGTATTGCCTGTTTGTGCTGGAATACCGGGTGGATCTCCGGGATATAGGCCGGGCGTTTCTGGCAGGGAACCTGCTTTTTGCCGGGATTTCCGCTTTCAATGCATTCTGCGGTACGAATTATATTATGACCACGGAGCTGCCCGCCCACATTGTTGCCCTGTTCCCATTTCTGTCCTGGTTTAATTATCCGATCATCTGGCTGGAGCTTTGCGGGATGGCAGGGATCCTGCTGGCTTATCAGCCGGTACGCCTGCTGGAGCCGTGCCGGAAATCAGCTGTTCCACAACCCAGCCTGCGATAATATAGCCGGCCGCCGGCGGGCAGAAGCTGATACTGGCCGGGGAATGCCGTCCATGCTCGGAGGAAACAAGGACCGGGCGGGGGAATTCGGTTGAATAGAGGACGGTTTGGCCGGCCAGCCCTCTTTTTTTCAGTTCCCGCCGCATGACCCGTGCCAGCCCGCAGCCACAACCCGCGGTGTCTTCAATCTTCCCAACCCGGAAAGCGGCCGGGTTCAGGCGGTTCCCAGTTCCCAGGCTTTGGATCAGGGGGATTCCCCGCGCCCGGCATTCTACGGCGAGGTTCAGCTTGGAGGTCACGGTGTCGATGGCATCCACGATCAGTTCCGGTCCGGCGGAGAATAAGTGCTCCTTGGTTTCCTCCGCATAGAATTCCTGGAGCAGGCAAAGCTTTAGCCCAGGGTGGATGGAAAGCAGCCGGCTGCGTGCGGCTTCTACCTTGACCTGCCCGACGGTATCCTGGGTAGCGAAAAGCTGGCGGTTCAGGTTGGTGGGGTCGACCCGGTCGTGATCCATCAGGATCAGCCGCCCAACTCCGGCACGTACCAAAGCTTCCGCGCAGGCCCCGCCGACCCCTCCCAGGCCGATAACAGCAACGGAGGCCTCGGCCAGCCGCTCCATGGCCTCTTCGCCCAGCAGGCAGGCGGTGCGGGTGCGGAAATCTGGATGGGAAGTCATCCAAGCCCTCCTTTCGTTAGATACAAATGTACTTTTTTCAATAAAAAAGATCCGCCTTGAAGTCGCAACGGCATACTAAAACCCGCATCAAACAGCAGGTGGGCACCTCCTTCCGCGTTCGAGCTCCCAGCGTCCGTAAAAACGGGAGGTCTGCATACCCGGCGGAAGAGTTCCGGTTCCCTAGTACAAAGTGTTGGATTATAAAAGCCGCGCTAACTAACAAGGCAGAACATACGAATAACGATAAAAAGAGGTTATTCCTCAATATTTTCCGCTTCCTCAAACATCTGGGAAAGCTTTTCCAGGAAGATGTTGCCGACACGCTGATATTCATCATCGTCATCGATGGAAACCATCAATTCCTCGCCGTTTTCATCCATCTGGCTTTTCAGGATGATCAGGTCGCCGTCCTCATCCTCCGAGAGCATCTCCTCGGGGTTTTCGTAATAGGGGATCAGGGCGAAATAACGTTCGTCGTCCATCTCCATGATATCCAGCAGCTCAAACTGCTGCTCAACGTTTTCTTCGTCCACCAGCGTGTAGATATCGGGATTGAAATTTTGGTTCAGGTCTTCCGGCATAACGGTTTACCGCTGTCCCGCACAGGCGGGATTCCTTTCTGAAAAGATGGGCCGGAAAACAGCGTCTCCGGTGAATCTAATAAGATTGTAACCATTTTTGGCGCAAATGTCAATCAATCTTTTTGATTTATAAAAAATTCCTAATTTCTATCAACTTTTTTGAGAAAAAGCATTGACATCCTGACGAAGGTGTGGTATATTATAGTCACAAGATAAATAACCCAATAACCAGTAAGGAGGTGTTCCCCATGTATTCTGAAGATCCAATCGGCCAGCATTGTATGATGTGTTCATGCGGGAGCGCTGCCCGGAAAAACTAAGATGTACCAAGGATCGGGACCGGCAGACAGAACCGGGGAAAATTCCGACAGGTATCAATCAACACGATTTAGAGGGAATCTGGATACGGTGCTCCAAAAAGAAGCTGTGAAGGGTTATAGACTGTTATTGCAGAACATGACAAGTTTTTACATGGAAAGCCAGGCAGAGAAAAAACAGCGTTTTTAGTATAAAATACATGAACAGATCATACGGGTCAAAATTTACAATTGAATAGCAAAAAATGAAATAAGGTGATTGGTTTGAAGATGATTCGAGCAGTTTAAGATCCTCAAATCTAGGAAAAGAGGACGGTCCAATGTTTTATTCAGCTTCGCATTAAAACCTCAATTTCAACAAGGGAATATGGTGAATCCAATGTACTAAGCACTGAACTTCTGTAGATCGACAAACTATCCTGCAACGAAAAGGTGAGTCCGATGAGATAAGCTGCTTCTGCAAAATCCGGCAGTTTGAAATACAGATGAAAGAGTGAGTCCAATGAAATGATTTCTTTTCTGCAGTCAGTAGCCTACCGGTTCAACGACTGGAAAGGAAGATGCCTATGAAAGCCAGAACCCGGATCCTAACTAAATGATAAGACAGGAGTGAGACCACCGAACAGGTAGTCGCCGAAAGGCTGGAATCAGGATATATTCAATTTGGATAAAAAGGTGAGTCCAATGAAATAGTTTGCTTCCCAGCAGCGTTTCCGATGTACGGAAACCAAAGCGCCAGTTTGCGTAAGCAAAATGAGAGGAAGATGCCTATGAAAGTCCATGCTCGTATTCTGAAAAAATAATCAGATGGGAGTGAGACCGCCAGAAAGTTCAATTGATGGCTCGAGTCGCGTGATTTCGTAGCAAAATAAACAAAATAAAATTGATTAAAAAGTGCGTCAGAATGCAGCTGACGCACTTTTTACGTTCCCCCGTTCCTTCGCCTTGACGGGACAGGGGAATTTCGTGTACAATATAGTCGGCACACCCTCAAATCGATACCCGATTTGAGGATCAGGCTTTGCCTGTTCGCGCATAAAATGCGCTGTGCGCCGTCTATGAAGCCCTACCGCATGGGCGCTTCGCGGCCCACTGCGGCATGATATGCCGCAGTGTTGACTATAAAACCAAGAAAGAAAACGAGGTGATTGGATGGCTTTGGATGGAGCTTTTTTATATCTGACGGCTGCGGAAATCCGGGAAGCTTTGCTGGACGCACGGGTGGAAAAAATATCCCAGCCTTCCCGTGAAGAAATCGTGATGGCTATGCGGTTCCGCGGGGGAAGCCGGAAGCTGCTGCTGTCTGCCAATGCAAACAGCCCGCGGATCCATTTTACAGAGCTTTCCCTGGAAAACCCGCCGGCTCCGCCCATGTTCTGTATGCTGATGCGGAAGCATCTCAACGGCGGGAAGCTGACAGCGGTGCGGCAAAGCGGGCTGGACCGGGTGCTCGCACTTGATTTTGAAACCGTGAACGAACTTGGGGATCGGGTCGTCCTGTCGCTGGTGATCGAGATCATGGGCCGGCATTCCAATATTATCCTGATCCAGCCGGACGGCCGGATCATTGACGCGATCAAGCGGGTTTCCGGGGAGGTTTCCTCCGTGCGGCTGGTATTGCCGGGGCTGCATTATCAGGCGCCCCCGCCGCAGGAAAAGCTCTGCCTGCTGGAAGCCGGGATGGAAGAAATCCGGGCCAAAATGGAGGAAAGCCGGTCGCCGGATCCCTCTAAAGCCGTATTGGGCGCGCTGGAAGGGGTCAGCCCGCTGCTGGCACGGGAATTGGTGTTCCGCGCCCTTAAAGGGCAGGAGATCGAAACCGCCCGGCTGTCAGCGTATTACAAGGCGCGAATCGAAGAGGAGCTGGCAGGTCTGAAATCCCTCCTGTTGGAGAAAAAGCCGGTACTGACGGCTGTATTCAGCGAAAAGCAGAATATCCGGGACTTCACCCTGATGGATATTGCCCAATATGGCTCCGGGGTGGAGAAGCGGGTTTTTGAATCGCCCAGCCGGCTGCTGGACAGCTTTTATGCCGATCGCGATCAGCAAAGCCGGATGAAGCAGCGCTCTCATGATCTGCTCAAGCTGCTGGTCAATACGACGGACCGGATCACCCGCAAGCTGGCCCTTCAGGAGGAGGAACTCCGCCAGTGCGCCGATCGTAACCGCTTAAAAATGTATGGAGATTTGCTGAATGCGAACCTCTACGCCATGCAGAAAGGCGACCGGAGTGTGACGGTGCAGAATTTTTATGAGGAAGATTATCCGGAACTGGAAATTAAGCTGGATGCCCGTCTGACACCTGCCCAGAATGCCCAGAAATATTACGCGGAATACCGCAAAGCCGCTACGGCGGAGGAAATGCTGCGCGAATTGATGGAAAAATCCCGGCAGGAGCTGGATTATCTGGACAGCGTGTTCGATGCGGTTTCCCGCACTCAAGGGGAGAGCGAGCTGCTGGAGATCCGGGAGGAGCTGGCGGAGCAAGGCTATATCCGGGCATCCAGCAGGAGAGGCCGTTCGGTAAAAGCACAGCCGCCTTTGCGTTACCGCTCCAGCGATGGCTTTTCGATTTTATGCGGGCGGAATAATAAGCAGAACGATCAGCTCACAATGAAAACCGCCAAGAATTATGACCTTTGGCTGCATACCCAGGGCTTGGCCGGCTCCCATGTCATTATCCAGTCAGAAGGACGGGAAATTTCAGATCAGGCAATCACCGAAGCGGCCATGATTGCGGCCTATAATTCCAAAGGGCGTTCGTCGGCCCAGGTTGCGGTGGATTATACCCGGGTGAAATATGTCAAGAAGCCGAATGGGGCAAAGCCCGGCATGGTGATTTTTACCGATTATTCCACGGCCTACGTAACGCCGGACGCTGCACGGGTAGAAGCGCTGCGGGTGGAATGATGCGTCAGGGGTTTCTTTTGGAGATCAATTCGGCCAGGACAATTTCCGGCCGGTTGTTGAACCGCAGGGGGATGATGCTGTTCCCAATTCCCCGGCTGACGAACATTTGGGTATTGCCGCTGGTATACAGGCCCGCATCATATTGCGGGAACAGCCCCTGGTTGGGGGCCACCAGGCCGCCGATCCAGGGGAGCCGGAATTGCCCTCCATGTGCATGGCCGCTGAATACCAGGTCGATTTGGCTGGCGGCGTAGACATCAAACAGCTCGGGCCGGTGGGAAAGCAGGATGGTATAGCCCCCTTCCGGGTCAGCCAGACGGTCCAGCTTGGTGCGGATCATGGCCGGGGTTTCCCCGAACCGGTCATCCGGAATGGTAAAACTTGGATCTGAAAGGCCGATCAGGGTGATTTTTTCCCCTTCCTGTTCCAACTGTACCGCTTTGTCCTCCAGCAGGATAACCCCGGCTTCCTCCAGTCCTGCTTTAAGCTCGCTGTATTGGGGAGAGAGGGCTTCGTGGTTGCCGGGCACATAATAAACCGGCGCGATCTGCGTCGCTTCCCGGGCAAAATGCAGGGCGGCTTTCAGATCAGTGCGCCGGGAGTCGATCAAGTCCCCGGTAACAGCGATCAGGCTGGGATGGCATTCAGAAAGCATCTGGAGCAGCTTGACATTCTCTTCCCCGAATTCCGCATTGTGCAGGTCGGATATCTGAGCGATCCGGAACCCGGAAAAGGCGGCGGGGATCCGGCCGCTGGAAATAGTGGTCCGATGGATCATCAGCGCCGTATTTCCCCAGAGTGTCCAGAGGACCAGGGCGGCCAGCAGTGCGGCTAACGATCGTGTAACCTTTGGGATCCATTGTTTTTTCATGGCTTTCTTTCCTTTTATCGGATTCCCCTTGGAATGGGGGATCCTTTCAATGCTTTTAGGGATATTATACAATATCTTCCGGGTTTTTGCCAAGGGATATTTTGGATACCCCTATGCCCGTTTCATAGTTGTCCCGCCGGCCGTGATCCGAATGCGGGGCCCCGCGTTCCCTGTTCCCCAGCCGGAAATCTCCTGCAAAACCCTTGACAAACCGGGGGAATACAGGCTATAATAACAGCAATAGCCAAACGGCTGTGATGGGGAGGAGTACGCGCTGGGATCCCTTCAGAGAAGAGGCGGTTTCTGCAAGCCTTGGGAAGAAAAGCGTTGGAAGGTAGCCCCGGAGCCTTGAACCGAACGGGAGCATTCTTCCCAGTAGGCTTCAACGGGATTCTCCCGTTATAGGGAAACGGCATGGCTGTGCCGGCAGAGTGCGGGAGATTTCCCGAATTTAGGTGGTAACACGGATTATTTCCGCCCTAAGCAGATTGCTTAGGGCGGTTTTGTTTAGCAGGAAAGGAGCAGAAGGAATGCGAAAGCAATTGGAAAAAACCTATGATCCTCAAAATTTTGAGGACCGCATCTATCAATTCTGGATGGAGGGCGGCTATTTTAAAGCGGAGCGCGACCCGGAAAAGAAACCTTATACCATCGTGATCCCGCCCCCCAACATCACGGGGCAGCTTCATATGGGCCATGCACTGGACGAAACTCTCCAGGATATTTTGATCCGGACCAAGCGGATGCAGGGTTATGCGGCGCTTTGGGTACCGGGAACCGACCACGCCTCAATCGCGACGGAGGCTAAAATCGTCGAGGCGATGAAGAAAGAGGGCCTGAGCAAAGAGGATATCGGCCGGGAAGGCTTTCTGGAGCGCGCCTGGGAATGGAAAAAACAGTATGGCGGACGGATTGTTTCCCAGCTGAAAAAGCTGGGCTCCTCCTGCGACTGGAGCCGGGAGCGCTTTACACTGGATGAGGGCTGTTCCGAAGCGGTTAACGAGGTCTTCCAGAAGCTGTATGACAAGGGGCTGATTTACCGCGGGGAACGGATTATCAACTGGTGTCCCCACTGCAAAACCTCCATTTCGGAAGCGGAGGTAGAATATGAGGAACAGCAGGGCAGCTTCTGGCATCTGCGCTACCCCTTTACGGATGGGAGCGGCTATCTGGAGCTGGCGACAACCCGGCCGGAAACCATGCTGGGCGATACGGCGGTTGCTGTCAACCCGAACGACGAACGCTATGCCGGGCTGGTCGGGAAAATGCTGATCCTGCCTCTCTGCAACCGGGAAATCCCGGTGGTAGCGGATGATTATGTCGATATGGAATTCGGTACCGGCGTGGTCAAGATCACACCGGCGCATGACCCGAACGACTTCGAGGTTGGCCTGCGGCATTCCCTGCCGATCATCAACGTCCTGACGGAGGATGCGCATATCAACGAAAACGGCGGCGTTTATGCGGGGATGGAACGGTATGAGGCCCGCAGGAAAATCGTGGCGGATCTGGAGGCCGGCGGGTTCCTGGTCAAGGTCGAGCCGCACAGCCATAATGTCGGCACTTGTTACCGCTGCCATACCACGATTGAGCCCCGCGTTTCCAAGCAGTGGTTCGTCAAGATGGAACCTCTGGCCAAGCCGGCAATTGAGTCGGTCCGCCAAGGGGAAACCCGCTTCATCCCGGAGCGTTTTGATAAAATTTACTATAACTGGATGGAAAATATCAAGGACTGGTGTATTTCCCGTCAGTTGTGGTGGGGGCACCGGATCCCGGCCTATTATTGCGACGGCTGCGGCGAAGTGGTGGTTTCGAAATCGGCTCCCGAAGCCTGCCCGAAATGCGGCTGTACTCACCTGACCCAGGATCCGGACACCCTGGACACCTGGTTCTCTTCAGCGCTGTGGCCCTTTTCCACCTTGGGCTGGCCGGCAGATACCGAGGATCTGAAGTATTTTTACCCTACCGATACCTTGGTGACTGGGTACGATATCATCTTTTTCTGGGTAGCCCGGATGATTTTCTCGGCGCTGGAACAGACCGGGGAAGTCCCCTTCCATACCGTCTTTATCCATGGGCTGGTACGGGATTCCCAGGGGCGCAAGATGTCCAAATCACTGGGGAACGGGATCGACCCGCTGGAGGTTATCTCCCAGTATGGCGCGGACGCGCTCCGGCTGGCTTTGGTTTCCGGCAACAGCCCGGGCAACGATATGCGGTATTCGGATGATAAAATCAAAGCGGCCCGCAATTTCGCCAATAAGCTTTGGAATGCGACCCGGTTCATTTTGATGAACCTTTCCGAGGAGATTACCCAGGTTTCTCTCCCGGACGAACTGGCGATAGAGGACAAATGGCTTTTGTCCCAGTATAACCGTCTGGTGCGGGAGGTCACAGAGAATCTCGATAAATACGAGCTGGGTGTGGCGGAGCAGAAAATTTACGACTTTATCTGGGATATCCTCTGCGACTGGTATATTGAACTGGCGAAGGCCCGGCTTCAGGCTGGCGGCGAAACCTCATTGAATGTGCAGAAGGTACTGGTTTATGTCATGTCGGGGACGGTCCGGCTGCTCCATCCGTTTATGCCCTTTATTACGGAGGAAATCTGGCAGGCGCTGCCCAACGACTGCGAAAGCATCATGATTGCCGGATGGCCGGAATACTGTCCGGAGCTGGATTTCGCCCAGGAGGAACGGGAATTTACCCGGATTATGGAAGCCATCAAAGGGATCCGGAATACCCGGGCCGAGATGAACGTCCCCCCGTCCCGGAAAGCGGCGGTGTATATTGAAACACCCTATACAGCGGCTTTTGAGGCGTCCAAGGCCTTTTTTGAGAAGCTGGCTTCAGCGAGTGAAGTTCATGTTGCAGAGGAACAGAAAGTGGACGGTGCAGTTCAGGTGGCAACTCAGAGTGCCCGGATTTTCCTGCCGCTGGATGAACTGATTGATAAGGAAAAAGAACGCGAGCGCTTAAACCGTGAAAAAGCGGCGGCAGAAAAGGATATTGCCGTGATTTCCGGTAAGCTGTCTAACGCGGGGTTTGTAGCGAAAGCGCCGGAAGCGGTGGTCGTCAAAGAGCGCGAAAAGCTGGCTCGTGCGGAGGAACTGCTCGGAAAAATTAACGAAGCACTTGCCGCTCTGTAAGCGGGAAGCCAAAAAGCTGAGGCCGGAAAGGGTCTCAGCTTTTTTAGTCTTTGTTAGACAGCGTCGGGATGGGTGCTTTCACGGTATTTCCGGAATTTTTCCCGGGTAGCAATTCCGCCACGGATATGCCGTTCACTTTTATTTTGATCCAGTACTTTTTTGACTTCTAAGAAAAGTGCATGGTTTACTTTTGAAAGACGTTCTGTTACATCTTTATGAACCGTAGATTTGCTGATTCCAAAGAGCTTAGCGGTTTTACGAACCGTGTCGTTGGTATCGATAATGTGCCTTGCGAGCAGGACGCTCCGGTCTTCAACGGTTGACATGGTCAATCTATCCTCCATCGTTTTTATGCCGGAAATCCGGCTTTTTGTCAATCTATATGCAAAACATGGAGGGGTTAGCACTGATAATGCTTGAAAAGCTCTCCGCAAAACAGATGAAGTGAATCCCCCATATCTGATAGAATGGGAAGAGAAACGGGGGATTGACAATGACAGAATCGACAACC
>CANAQK010000066.1 GCA_947363605.1 uncultured Clostridia bacterium
GAAGCCCTACCGCATGGCCGCTTCGCGGCCCACTGCGGCATGATATGCCGCAGTATTGAAAAGAAGCATTGGCTTCTTTTCAAATGCGTTGACTACAAAAACGCATCCAGAACTGGGAAACCCGCCCTTTTTCCCCGGCAGAATTCTTGTGAATATGCCTTAGCCTCCCTCTCTATTCTACAAGATGTTGTCACTTGTTACAAACTGTCGAACGATACATTGACAGCCTTGTAAAATCCCGGTATCCTATAAGAAAGAATAGGGAAAAGGGGGATCTTGCCTTCTGTTTCCCGGACAGACAGGGCTGCCGGTGAAGCTTCTCTGCGGGGTGCAGGCTTTCCATATGCCTTGGATTGTCCCTTGGTGCGAGCGGCGGGCGGCTGGCCTGCCCAAACGAAAGGAATGGACTGATAAAATGGAAGAGTTAGTAACACAGATTGTTGTTGGCGAACTTGGAATCATCTGTATGCCCGGCTGTGAAGAATTCGTGGAAAAGGTCGAATTTTATCTTAAAGACTGGAATCACTGCCCCAAAGGACACGTTTTAAACGCAGTGATCTCCCGTTTCCAATCCGGCGAGGCCAAAGCACTGATCAAAGAAACCCTTCGCGGAAAAGATATCTATATCATTACGGACTGCTTTAATTACAGCGTAACCTATAAAATGTATAATATGGACGTCCCCATGAGCCCGGACGATCACTTCCAGGATCTCAAGCGGATCATCTCCGCTATGGCTGGAAAGGCGAAACGGATCACCGTCATCATGCCGATGCTGTATGAAGGCCGCCAGCATCGCCGCAGCTCCCGGGAATCCCTGGACTGCGCGCTGGCCCTCCAGGATCTGGTGAACCTTGGGGTCAGCAATATCATCACCTGCGACGCGCATGACGACCGGGTTCAGAACGCCATCCCGCTGGCCGGCTTCGACAATATCCACCCGAACTACCAGATGATGAAGGCCATCACCAAGGCAGTTCCGGATATCCAGATTGATGACAAGCACCTGGCTATCATTTCCCCGGATGAGGGCGGCGTTTCCCGCTGCCTGTATTATTCCGCCGTGCTGGGCGTGAATGTCGGGATGTTTTATAAAAGACGGAATTATTCCATCATTGTCAACGGCCGCAACCCGATTGAAGCCCATGAGTACCTGGGCAACAGCGTAGAAGGCAAGGATATTATCGTTGTAGACGACATGATCTCTTCCGGGGACTCCATGCTGGATATTTTCAAAAACCTGAAAGCCCGGGGGGCCAAGCGGATTTTCTGCTTCGTTTCCTTCGGCCTCTTCACCAATGGGCTGGACGCTTTCGACCAGTGCTACCGGGACGGTCTGATGAACGGGGTCTTTACCACCAACCTGATCTACCGCACCCCCGAGCTGCGTTCCCGCGAATGGTATCATGAAGTCGATATGTCCAAATATATCGCGTATATTATTGAAGAACTCAACCATGACAAGTCCATCAGCAGCCTGATTGATCCTTTTGATAAGATTAAAACCCTGCTGGCCCATTTCCGTGATGAGAAATAAAGCTTCCGCTTCCTCCCCTGCCCAGGCAGGGGAGGTTTTGTTTCCATGCCCGTTTCATAAAAAGGAGCCAGCTTTCCAACACACCAGCTCCCAGGCGGCCAGGATGCCCTGTTTTTGTTTCCACGGCCTGTTGACAAATCCCGAAGCTCCTGCTAAAATAGTACGTATTCGGACTATTTTAGCAGGAGGACCGTATGAATCATGAACTCAAAGCCCGGCGGAAGGAATTCTATTCCTTCTGGATGGGGATTGACCAACTATATGACCGATGGGCCAAGGCTCACGGCTTGAGCCTGGACGGGTTGTTCATCCTTTGTGCAATTTGGAGCTCGCTGGAAAAGCAGGAGCCCTGTACCCCACATCGAATCAGTGAAGAATGGCTGATGCCCAAACAAACGGTCAGTACCCTACTCAAAGGGATGGAACAGAAAGGGCTTCTGCGGCTGGAGCCCTCGGAGCAGGACCGGCGAAGCAAGCTGATCCGCCTCACTCCTGCAGGAGAATCCAAGCTGCAAAAAATCCTCCCCGCCCTTTCCGGCCTGGAAGAACGCAGCCTGAACCGGATGACTGCCGCGGAACGGCTGGAAATGAGCCGGCGGAACCAGCAGTTCCTGTGCTTCTTTCAAGAGGAAATGAGGCAGGAGCTTGCCAAAGCAGCACCAGAAGGAGAGCTATGTTAAAGAAAGAATTTTTCAAGAACGTCCTGCCCGCCATGCTGGCCTTCGCCTTTTCGGGCATTTACGCCATCGTGGATGGCTGGTTCGTCGGGCAGAATATTGGAGATACCGGGCTGGCCGCGATCAACATCGCCTACCCGATTGCCGCCCTGATCCAGGCGGCAGGTTCCGGAATCGGGATGGGCGGCGCGATCCAGCTGGGGATCTGTATCGGGGAAAAGGATGAAAAAGGCCAGCGCGAGTTCATGGGCGGAACCCTGCTCCTGCTGTTGGCCGCCTGCTTAGTTTTAACGGGTGTCCTGAGCTTCTGCGGCGCTCCTCTCCTCCGGCTGTTCGGGGCGGAGGGGGAAATCCTGCGCCTGGGGCAGGAATATATCCAGATCATCAGCTGGGGAGCCTCCTGCCAAATCCTCAGCACCGGGCTGATCCCGCTGATACGCAACTATGATGGGGCGTTCCTGGCCATGGCGGCTATGGTAGGGGGCTGTATCACCAACGTCTTGTTCGACTGGCTGTTTGTTTCCGTTTGGCAGTACGGGATTGCCGGGGCGGCAGCTGCGACCCTGCTGGGACAGGCCGTCACCCTGATTCCCTGCATGGCTTTCCTGCTGGTCAGGAAAAAACTGCAAACGGCTGTTTACCGTCCCAACCGGCTGGCGGAAATCGGGGCGGTTGCCCTTTCCCCGTTTGGGCTGACCCTCTCGCCTCATATCGCGCTGGTCATCCTGAACAAGGGCGCGCTGGTTTACGGTGGGGAAACAGCCGCCGCCTGCTATGCGGTAATCAGCTATGTAATTTGTGTGGCCCAGCTGCTGCTCCAGGGGATCGGAGATGGTGCCCAGCCGCTAGTCAGCCGGTTTTTCGGCTTGCGCGAAAAAACCTCCATCCGGACAATCCGGCGGTATTCCTACCTGTTCTCCTTTGGCGTGGCTCTGCTCTGCGCCCTGGCGATGTTCCTGCTCCGGAACCGGATCCCGCCCTTTTTCGGGACGTCGGAGGAAGTGGGCCGCATGATTGCCTCCACCCTGCCGACCTTCCTGGCCGGGCTGGGGTTTGCCGCCTTTCTCCGGGTCACTACCTCTTATTTTTACGCCATCCGGCAAAACCGGTTGGCTTACCTGCTCATCTATGGTGAGCCGCTGCTCCTGCTGGCCGGCGTTCTCCTCCTGCCGTTTATTTGGGATCTGGATGGTGTTTGGATTGCAGTCCCTGCCGCTCAGGGGGTTTTGACGCTGCTGGGCGGATTCCTGTTGAAAAAATCTACCCCCATTTAAACGAATAAGAACCTGTATTCACAATCAGGGGATGCCGTATGGCAAGGAAAATGAACGCAGACTGCGTGAAAAACTACCGGGCAGACTGTGTTCGATGGTTGTGAATACAGGTTCTAAACCCGGTTGGACGGAATATCCAACCGGGTTTGGTTTTTTAAGCTTTGATCGAGAAGCTCTTCGCGGGCATTCCCGAAGGTGCGCTTGCTTTTACCGGGGCTGGGGAAGTCCCGGCTGCAGAAACCCCGTCTGAAACCGGGGTGGAATCCGCCGGAGCTGCTCCCGACGGCATAGGCCGGGAAGCCCCGGCTTTTCTCTCGGAGGGCAGCCGTGGATCCGAAACCGGTTCCGTTGTCGGCCGGGTCCCTTCTTTACGGGAAGCCTCTATCTTGGCTTCGAGCTGATCCTGGAGCCAGGAACCCTGCCCTTTTTCCGCCTTCTGACGGTTGGACAGGTCGAACCTCACCGCCTGGCTGGATACCGAAGAAATCCCGCTTTTCTTTTTCCCTTTCTTTTTTTCACGCAGCTCCTGCTCGGTCGGCAGCTCTGCATAGGCTTTGCTCTGGACGAACTCGCTGTGTTCATTCGAAATCGCATTCATCCGCATCTGGATCATTTCTGCCTTGCCTGTGTCCTTCGCGTCGATTGCCGCCTGCAGCTCGGTTGACAGCTCCTGAAGTTTCTGTGCCTTTTTCTGCTCCGCATCCTCTTTGGTGCGGCTCTTCCGCAGGCTCTCCCGGTACTGATCCCGCTCCTGCCGAATCTTAACCGCCTTTTCATACAGCGCCGGCGAATACCTCCGCAGATATTCCATCTCCTGGCCGGAAAGCTTCTGCCCCGATTTCAGCTTGACGGTAATCGCATTCAGCTGCTTGTTCCGATCCTGCTTCTGAAGCTCCCGCAGGCTCGACGTATTGCCCTTCGCCATGGTCGGGTCCCGCATCCGCTCCTGCGCCTTATACCGAAGGCTCAGCCCTTTCAGGTAACTGTTGAGCGTTCCCATAATCATCATCGAAAAAACTCCTTTCTTCTGAAATTCCTGATATCTTACTATTCGGCAGAAGCCTGGGAAAATCCAGCGTTTTTCCAGATAATTCTTGACTTTGCCTCAAAAAACAGGTAGCATAAAATCCAGAATCAAATCCAAAGGAGAGAAAACCCCTATGAAACTGGTTGTACTGGACAGCTACGCCGCTGTTTCCACCGATCTTTCGCTGGAATGCCTGCGCCCCTTCTGTGACGAAATGGACGTCTACGACCGCACGCGCCCTGAGGATACCGCCGCGCGCATCGGGGACGCCGAACTGGTCCTCACCAATAAAACCGTCCTGGATGAAGCCGTACTCCGCCAATGCCCCAACCTGCGCTATATCGGGCTGTTCGCAACCGGCTATAATGTGGTGGATGTCGAGTTCTGCCGCGCCCGCGGGATCGTTGTAGCCAATGCGCCCGCCTATTCCACCCCGGCCGTTGCCCAGTTGGTGTTCGCCTTTATCCTGCATTTTTACAGCCTCGTGGACAAGCACAATCAGGAAGTCCATGCCGGCGCCTGGGCCGAATGCGAGGACTTCTGCTTCTACGACCCGCGCATTTCGGAACTTTCCGGCAAAACGCTGGGACTGGTCGGCTTCGGCTCCATCGGCCGGAAGGTTGCCCAGATCGCCCGGGCGTTCGATATGGAAGTCCAGGTCTTTTCCCGCACCGTCCGCCCCGAGCTGGAACGGGATGGGCTCCGTTTTGTCCCACTGGAGGAAATGCTCCGCCGCAGTGATATCGTTTCCCTCCACTGCCCCCTCTTCCCTGAAACAACCCGCCTGATAAACCGCGAAACCCTCGCTTTGATGAAGCCCAACGCCCTGCTGATCAACACGGCGCGGGGCGGCGTTATCGACGAACAGGCGGTAGCCGACGCCCTCAACGCCGGACAGATCGCCGGGGCTGCGCTGGATGTCGCCGCAGTCGAGCCAATCTGTCCGGATTCCCCCCTCCTGACCGCTCGAAACTGCGTCATTACGCCCCATATTGCCTGGGCCTGCCGGGAAGCGCGGGAGCGCCTGATCGGGATTGTATGCGATAACCTGAAGGCTTTTTTGGAGGGGAACCCCCAAAACAATGTTGCTGAATAGCAGCAAAAAAGCGGCCCTTCGGCAACTTGTAAAACAACCCTCTATTGGGACTTGTCTTTTGGTCTTTGGTTCGGAATAGTGTGGTGCTGGCGGTCTATCTCTTGTTTTCGGTTGCTTGCTTCTTTACCGTACATGAGCATTGTGTCCTGGATTTTGGTGGAGCGCTCCTCAACGCCCATATTCAGCTTCAATTTTTTGCGGCAGGCGGTGATTTTTTTGGTTACAGCTTGCTTTGCGCCCCGCACCTGTTCCTTTTCAGCCGGTGACGCTCTGCATATCCTGAGCTTTGTCCGCTGGGTGGTCAGCGTGTTCATTTCGCCTTGGAGGGCTTCACGGGCTGAGAAAAGATCGTCCAGCGTTTCGATGCGGTTTGTTGCCATATAATTTGGGGTAGCAATTGCGTCCAGCCTCCGCAATTCTTCCCGCATGAACGGGCTGGTAAGCTGATAGGTTGTCCCTTTCGGCCAAATACCAAGCTGATGCTCCCAATAGAGGAACAGCCGGTAGATGTGGGAGGCCCGCTGGAACGGCCGCATAGACCCGCAGTTCCTCTGACAGTTCCGAGGCAAAATTTACGGTTGTACACTTATTGCCGAAGCTGGCCCGCGCTCCCAGGCCGCGTCTGATGTTCTCCGACGTCCATTGTTCATTCAAAGTATCCAGGCGGGTGAAGCGCTGGTACTGCGGCAAACGTATTTTCCAGTGCTTCCCCGTGAAATTGGTGACATAGCCCTTGCGCCGGAGATACTTCTCCATCATCTCCACAGTTCGGCTACCATTTACCGCTTCCCGCCCATCCGCCTGACAGACATTGTAGCGGATGGGCTTTCCGCTTTGCTCGTCCAGCCAGACGGGACGGCTGGGGGCCTTGCGGCCATGCTCAATGACAGGGCAGGCCGTATTCCTGGCAAAGCCGGTCTGAGATGCCCTGAAGCCGTTTGCTTCAGGCAGTCGATAGCAGTGACAAAGGAGCCGTCCGCGGTTTCCTGCGGGTTCTGAATGTGCGAAAATACATTGAAGAAATCCTCGGTGCCCTTGGATACGGTTTTCCCCGGGTTCTCAACATAGGCGATCAGGTCACTGCGCCGGCCCTTGATGTACCATAGGCTGGTGGTCGCCATCACGCCGCCTCCTGCAAGAATATAGTCGGCACACTTGAAAAGCGGCGCCCGCTTTTCAAGTCAGGCTTTGCCTGTCCGCACATAAAATGCGCTGCGCGCCGTCTATGAAGCACTACCGCATGGCCGCTTCGCGGCCCACTGCGGCATAATGCCGCAGTGTTGAAAAGAAGCAGCGGCTTCTTTTCAAGCGCGTTGACTATAAAACGGGCCGTTCCAGCTTGGCCTTTTCTTCTTCGGCCAGCCTGATTTTCAGCCGTACTTTTTCGTCATGCGTACTCAAATTGATCCCTCCATTCTGTCGAATTTCCGCCGTAGGAGAGGCCTTCCCTGGGGATGGATTTTGCCCGTGGGGGGCGAAATCCGATGCTCGCTGTCCCTGTGGACAAGGCAACGTACCCCTCCCAACGGTCAGTTGGAGACTTTTTCTTTGCCATTTGTACTGAGGTGTCGCCGTTCTCTCCCAAAGGTGTTCCTGTCCCTTTTCAGCGGCGTTGTCCCGCTCACTCACCAATGGAGGTTATGGCAAAGTATCCCGTTCAGACGGCCAATCAGTTGTTGGGGCAAAAAAGAAGCCGGTACACAGACGCACCAAAATGGGAGCTTTAGTCTAGCGTATAGAACATAACCTTGTCAACGCGCATTTGAAAAATTTCTTGGTTTTGGCTGATGACTTTGTTGCGCTAACTGTGATAGCAGAGTTCATACCAGCACCCTTTCCAGCCGCCCCCCTAAACGGCTCACCACTTCATTTGAGATCGTTCCAGCCTGTTCCGCTATATCGCAGGCAGTGATTTCCTGGTTGCCGGATGTC
This sequence comes from uncultured Clostridia bacterium, assembly GCA_947363605.1. GTDB lineage: Bacteria > Bacillota > Clostridia > Oscillospirales > Ruminococcaceae > Paludihabitans. The sequence continues at coordinate 7,544 of CANAQK010000066.1, forward strand.
CCAATGAATACAGCAATATCTCCAGGCATGACCGCTGGAATGTCCGTTATGTCCAACAGGGTTTGATCCATGCAAATCCGCCCCACGATAGGCGCTATATGCCCGCGGACTAATGCGGTTCCGACATTGTTTGACAAGCTGCGGGGCAATCCATCCGCATATCCGATAGAAGCAACCGCTATTTTGGTGTCCCGCTCCGCTTTGAATTGATGCCCATATCCTGCTCCCTCGCCTCGGTGTAAGTTTTTCACCAGGGTGATACGGGCTTTCAAGGAAAGAACAGGCTGCAATCCATGTTTGACCCTGCTCCATTCCTCTTTTGTACTCATTTGCCCATAGAGTGCAATTCCTGGACGCGCATAATCTCCGCCAATATCAGGACAATGCAGCAGGCCTCCGCTTGCCAGAACATGAACCTTTGGAATTGGGTGGCCCAGCTCTTTCATTCGCTTCACTGTCTGATAAAAGGCCCTGCTTTGCTCCAACGCTGCGGCCCGGTCTGCCGGCAGGGAAAGATCATCTGCATATAGGTGGGTATATGCTCCTGTGACACGAAGCTGGTCACAGGCAAATATCTGCTGAAGTTCCTTCCGATTTTCAGCGCGTTCTCCCAGCCGGTGCATCCCGGTATCAATTTTGATATGGACATGGATCGTTCGGCCGCAGGCGTTCAGTTCCAGAGCATAGGAGTAATCTAAAATTGTCTGCGTTAATCGGTATTGGTCCAGATACGGCACATACCGGGGGTGGGTGTAGCCGAGTATCAGAATTTCCCCAAAGACGCCATTTTGACGCAGCTCTATCCCCTCGAAAACGGACGCAACGCAGAAGGCAGCAACGCCGAATGTGTTCAGTTCTTTGGCAATAAGCACCGCGCCATGTCCGTAGGCATTGGCCTTGACCGCAGGCATCAACGCGCCGCCTGGGGGCAGTCGCTTTTGTAACTGCTCTACATTATGCCGCAGTGCGGCCCGATCCAGCTCTATCCAGGCACGGCCTTGGCAAAAATCAATCATTTCCCGGCTCCCTGACAATCATGCGCGGTGGCCCAACAACCACGGTCGAATAGTTTGGAACATCGGTAAATACCACGGCTCCCGCTCCGATTTTCACATGATCCCCTATCTTAATATCGCCAACAATGGCCGCTCCGGCCCCAATGAAACAGTGATCTCCGATTTGAGGCGCCTTTTTGCCAATAGAACCAATCGTGACATTTTGATAGATGTGGCATTCCTTGCCGATTTGGGCATAACGGGAAATATATATCCCATGCAGGCCGTGAGGTAAAATCGGCTTGCTTTGGAAGGTAGCGTTCCTGCCAATATATCCTCCATGCTTGTGTGCGATGCGGAGAAGGAAAAAACTCAAAATATCCTGGAACGGCAGATAGGAAATTCGGTTGTACCATGCGAACAGCTTCCAGTAAAACCACAGGAAATCACCCTTTGCAAAATCGATGATAGCGGCGCGTATCTTGCTGTTTCGTATCTTTCCGTTTCTCATTCATTCACCGCCAATTCCATCATGCTGGACATGACTTGCTCAAAAGACATATTCATGCCAGATATTCCTCCAATGTCAGCCCCTTATAGGCCATGATTTCCGAGTGGGGCGTATTAACATAGCGAAAGTGCCATGGTTCATGGGCGATGCCGGTGATATGCTCCTTACCCGTTGGATAGCGTTCAATAAAGCCATAGGCGGGGGCCAGTTCCCGGAACCTTTGGCAAATGCCCTCATAGGGGAACGCTGGACAGACAAAGTCTATCTTTGGCTGACGCAGGCCCAGGTCAATGGCGAACCCGGTTTGGTGTTCGCTGTGTCCGGGCATAGCTACAAACTTCGCCGTAAACCCCGGGCCGTTCTCTTGGAGCGATTCTTCATAAATCGTCAGCTGTTCTTCCGGAGAACGCCATCCGCTCACAGGGACAATAAACCGCCATCCGTCCAGTTGCTCCATGATAAGAGAGAGGGCGTGAGCCGCTTCCCGTTCCAGCAGGATATTGGGATAGTCCTCATGAACAGGGATCAGGTCTTGTTCTGTGTCTTGCGAATATGCGTGTCTGCTATTGACCAAAATCAGGCTGTTCATTTGCTCACCGCCAATTCGATCACATTGGAAATGACCTGCTCAAAGGACATTCCAATCGCTTTCATCATGCTGGGATAGCGGCTGTGGGCGGTAAAACCAGGGATGGTATTGACCTCGTTAAACACCACTCTGCCGTTTTCATCCAAAAACATATCCACCCGTGCAAAGCCCTGGCAGCCAAGGGCCTTATAGATGCGCTGGGCAGTTTCTTTTATTTCCGCCGCTTTTATTGGAGAAATACGGGCGGGGATATGGATAGCGGAGGTTCTCAGCGTGTACTTCTCTGTGAAGTTAAAGAAGCCGTCCGCCAATTCAATCTCGTCCGGTTCTCCTACGGTCAGGGTATCATTTCCCAAAACAGCGCACCCAACCTCAAAGCCGGAAATTGCTTCTTCCAAAATGATGTGACTGTCAAATTCAAAGGCCAGCTTTATGGCAGTGGGTAACTCGTCCCGTTCTGTGACCTTTGTAATTCCGTAAGAGGAACCAGCCCGGAGAGGCTTCACAAACAAAGGATAGCCCAGCTTATCAGCGCAAGCGGAAGCGTCCTCCGTGCTGTTTTCCTTTGTCAGCACAGTAGAGGAAGGTATTGTGACGCCAGCAGCCTGAGCCAGCTTGTGGGCGCGGTCCTTGTCCATACACAGTGCCGAGGCCAGGACGCCACAGCCTACCAGCGGAATGCCTGCCAGTTCAAACAGCCCCTGCACGGTTCCATCCTCGCCATTTCTGCCGTGCAGAACGGGAAAAGCGGCATCCAGAAAAATCTTCTCCATGCCAGCAGATGCCTGAACCAAAAGCCCATGGGCATCCCGGTCGGGGGATACCAGAGCCGGGGCGCAGTCGTCAGGGGTGTTCCAAGTGTCCAACCTGATTTTCTCTGCCTCGCCGGTGAAGTGATACCAATTTCCTGCGGAGGAAATTCCAATCAATACCGGGTTGTACCTTGTTCGGTCCGTGTGTGTGATGACAGCGTGGGCCGATTCCAGCGAAACACTGTATTCCGGGGAACAGCCGCCAAAAATGACCGCCACATTGAGTTTTTCCATAATAATCCCTTTCTGAATATAAAAACTGATGGCCTCTGGTATGATAATCATATCAAGGGCCATCGTCTTGTGTTTTAATATTCTGTTGTGGGATTCCTAAGAAAACCCTAACACAGCATTGATGTTTTCCTAATTTGAAATAGGCAGGAACACCGTAAATGTAGTAGAGTTTTCGCAGCTCTCTGCGGAAATCGTTCCTCCGTGTAAAGTAACGATCTCCTTTGCGATAGCCAGCCCAAGTCCGGCCCCGCCCGCGTCAGAGCTGCGGGCCTCGTCCATCCGGTAGAAACGCTCAAATATCCTGGACAGCTTTTCCGCAGGGATCGCCGGCCCCTGATTTTCAAAGGAAATCACCATTTGCTTGTCCTGCATTTTAGCGGAGATGATGATTTCAGAATTTGGAAAGCTATATGCCGCCGCATTTTTCAATATATTATTGAATACACGGGCCAGCTTCATCGGATCACCGCAGACGCTTAAATCTTCATTGGCATGGAGAACAGCGGTATTTCCTTTTGCGGACAGGATGGGATAAAACTCGTCCACCATCTGTACCAGCATATAGTAGAGGTCAATCTGCTCTTTTTCCAATTTGATTTGCTGCAAATTATACCGGGTGATTTCAAAAAACTCGTTTACCAGCCTTTCCAGGCGGTTGGCCTTGTCCAGCGCAATATGGGTATATTTCGCTTTCTGTTCCGGTGGCATATCAGGAGCTTCATCCAGCAGGCTTAAATAGCCAATCACAGATGTTAAGGGCGTTTTCAAGTCGTGGGCCAGATAAGTCACCAAGTCGTTTTTTTGGGCGGCCTCATTCCGGAGGGCCTGTTCGCTGCGGAGCATGGCTGTTCGGATTTCTGCCATCTGCGCGGCGATTTCTGCGTACTCCTGCGGAAACATATCAGAGCTTTCACTCTCTTGTTTCATATACTCCCGGAGCATCTTGCCGATGTTGGTTACAGATTTTCGTTTTTCTGCTTTAGCGTGAAAATATGACGTAAGAAAGCCAATGATAATTCCTATTGCAACAGTCCCGATTACGGCCCCAAGCACCAGA
>CANAQK010000067.1 GCA_947363605.1 uncultured Clostridia bacterium
TGCGCGAACGGATCGCCCCGGCCATCTATATAATAAGCACGCTGTGCTTATTATAGCACAGCAAAAATACTCCATGCAACGCATGGAGTAAAAATTCACGGCCTTTTTACAAAACTGCATCTAGGGCCTGTTTGAAAAATCGCCAATACTGTCTTTTTGCCCAAACCGGGCGGATTTCGGCGTCAAAAATCCTCGGCAGGCGGCAGCCTGTTCTGCGGTTTTCTTCTTGAAACCGCCTCGCCCTGCACAAAAATCCAGCACTTTCTCTATTTTCAAACAAGCCCTAATCCTCCAGAGAAAGCAAAACTGCTTTCCCTTCCGACAAACTGGCCGGAAGGTCAACCACCCGCTGATTCCGGCTCCCCCGGAACAGCAAGGTCAGATCCCGTTCTGCTAAAATAAACCGCCCGTCTACCAAAACATCACAAAGCCCCATCAACTCCTGCCCAAAAGGGACAGCGCCTTCCAGAAGCTGCTCAAAGGTGTATCCGGAATAAATCCAGATATTTTTCCCCATCCGGCGGATTTCCCGGCAAAGAGGGATCAGCGCCTCCGCCTGTTCAAACGGCTCCCCGCCTGAAAGCGTGACCCCGGCCTGCAGCGGATTCCCCCGAAGCTGGCCCAGGATTTCCTCCCGGCTGATCCAGCGTCCTCCCGCCGGATCATGCGTGTCCGGATTATGGCAGCCCGGGCAATGGTGCGGACACCCCTGCGTAAAAATACTCATCCGCAGGCCCGGCCCGTCTACGATGGAATCACCCACGATCCCGGAAATCCGAAGCATCCCTTCATCCTTCATTCTGATCCCACTCCTTTTCTGATTCCCGAAAAAATCCCCCTCATCCGGAGGGGGATTTCCATCAGATTACAACAAAGGGAATTATACCCCATGCTTTACGCGGTCACGTTCTTCATTGCGCTTCCCGTTATTCCATTTATCCATGGTTCCAACCAGATAGCCGGTGATTCTGCGAATACGTTCAAATGAAACGCCTTCGCCTATTTTTGCGGGTCTGTTTTCTGGTGTCTTACAGGTCATCTTTCTTTCCTCCTGATCCTCTATTGAATTTAATCTATTCACATCCGCAAAAATGCGGCATTGTTGGATATTTTTTACGCAGCTCTTTCAGCTTTTCCACACTAACCGGCTCGCCTTCCCGGCGTCCGCAGCGAGGGCAAATGTCGTCGATTACGCCAGTATAGCCGCAGACCGGGTCCCGGTCGACCGGATGATTGATCGAACCATAGCCGATCCCTGCTTCTTTCATACAGCGCACCACCTGCTCAAAGGCATCCAGGTTTTTCATGGGGTCGCCGTCCAGCTCCACATAGCTGATATGGCCGCCGTTGGTCATCTCATGGTAGGGCGCTTCCCGGCGGATTTTATCGAAAGCACTGATCGGATAATAAACCGGGATATGGAACGAATTAGTGTAGTAATCCCGGTCCGTAATCCCCGGCAGCTTACCGAAGCGTCCGGCGTCGATCCGGACAAACCGGCCGGAAAGCCCCTCCGCCGGTGTGGCGATCAGGGAATAATTCAGCCCGGTTTCCGCACTTTTGCGGTCTGCAAATTCCCGCATCCGCCGGACAATTTCCAAGCCCAGCTTCTGTGCGCGTTCACTCTGGCCATGATGCTCGCCGATCAGCGCCACCAGCGTTTCTGCCAGCCCGATAAATCCAAACGTCAAGGTTCCATGCTTCAGCACCTCGCCCACCAGATCATCCGGGCCCAGCTTATCCGCATCCAGCCAGACGTTCTGTCCCATCAGGAAGGGATAATTTTTGACCTTCTTCTGGCTTTGGATCCGCAGGCGGTGGTTCAGCTGGTCAAAAACCAGCTCCAGCTTTTCGTCCAGCATAGAGAAAAACCGATCCAGATCGCCTTTTGCCAGAATACCCAGCCGGGGCAGGTTGATGGATGTAAAGCTCAGGTTCCCCCGGCCGCAGGTCACCTCGCGGCTTGGGTCGTAATGATTAGCCGCAACCCGGGTCCGGCAGCCCATATACGCCACTTCAGAATTATACTGGCCGGGTTTGTAATACTGGGCGTTAAACGGGGCGTCCAGGAAGGAGAAATTCGGGAACAGCCGTTTAGCGGAAACCCGCAGCGACAGCTTGAACAAATCATAATTCGGGTCGCCCGGATTATAGTTCAGCCCTTCTTTGACCTTGAAAATCTGGATGGGGAAGATCGGGGTTTCCCCATTCCCCAAGCCGCTTTCGGTAGCCAGCAGGAGGTTCCGGATCACCATCCGCGCCTCGGGCGAAGTGTCGGTTCCGTAGTTCAGCGAGCTGAACGGGATCTGTGCGCCGGCTCTGGAGTGCATGGTGTTCAGGTTGTGGATCAGCGCCTCCATCGCCTGGAAGCAAGCCTTATCCGTTTCCTTATAAGCTTCACGTTCCGCAAAATCCTGGAGCCGCTGAACCAGCTCCGCCGGATATTCCCGCTCCAAAGCAGCCGCTTCCAGCTCGCGGTAGCGATTGCCCCGGCCAACCAGCGGGGTTTCCCCTTCTTCCTGCCGGATCTGCTCAATCAAGGCTTCCGCATATTCGCCGGCATTTTCCCGGCCCATCAGCAGTTCCAGCCCTTTAGCTAGATTCGCGCGGTACATTTTGACATAGGTCTTTGCGACGCCGGGCGCCATGCCATAGTCAAAATTCGGGATGCTCTGCCCGCCATGCTGGTCGTTCTGGTTGGACTGCACCGCAATGCAGGCCAGCGCGGCATAAGAACGGATGTCCTGAGGCTCCCGCAAAAAGCCGTGGCCCGTACAGAAGCCGTCCTGGAACAGCTTGACAATATCAATCTGGCAGCAGGTCGTAGTCAGCGTGTAAAAGTCCAGGTCATGGATATGGATATCACCGCCCTGGTGCGCCTGCGCGTGCTTAGGATCCAGCACATAAAGCTCGTAAAACTGCTTGGAGCCCTCCGAGCCGTAGCGCAGCATGGTCCCCATAGCCGTATCCCCGTCAATATTGGCGTTTTCCCGCTTGATATCCACTTCCGCGGCTGATTTGAAGGTCAGGTCCTCATAAATTTTCATCAGCCGGGTATTCATCTCACGCACACGGGTCCGTTCCGCGCGATGAAGGATGTACTGCTTGGAGGTTTTGGAGTGCCCGTTTTCGATCAATACCTTTTCCACGGCGTCCTGCACCTGCTCCACCGTGGGTTCTGCCAGCTTCAATACATTTTCCACATAATCGCAAACTTCCCCGGCCAGCTGCAAAGATTCGTTATAATCGCTGCCGCCTGCCGCCTGGGCTGCCCGAAAGATCGCATTCGCAATCTTTTCCGGGTTAAACGGAACGGAGCGTCCGTCGCGTTTGGTAATGGTTGTAATCATGTCCTGTTCCCCTTCGCGCCTGTTATCTCCAGCTGAGTATCCGGAGTAAGATTACGGCTCACCACAATATATTGTGGTTTGTACCGTCAATGTTTATCATTATATAGTGATCCGCCCATTTTGTCAAGAGGTTTTAAAGATTTCTTCGGAACTTCTGTTTGTCATTTTTCGACAAAATTCCCTCTTAACTCTACTCTTTAAGTATACAATAAAATCCCGGAAAAAGCAAGCGGAAAATGGCATCCTCACACGGGATTTTTCTGTACAACCTGCTGGTGGGATTTTATGGGTGCAGAGGCCTTGCAAAGGGGCAGCGCTTACCAATACATTGGTTGTTCTTCGCAGAATACTTACAAATAACCTCCGGCTTTTCCATTTCGATCCGGAAATGCTGCCGGACAAAATCGATCGCCGCGAGAATAGATAAAAAAGAATCCCGCTTACAGCAGCGAGGCCCGCCAACCTTCCCGATCTGCTCCAATGCTCTGGACGTCATCAAATGAGAAAGCCCAAAAGGCTCTGCCGCTAATGGTGTAGACTTGGACAGGATTGATACAAACATCCCCGTACTGATCCCGGCCCCGCACGCCCCCCAAAAGCCACAGGCCCCACCTGGAACGCCCTTTCCCCGGCTCATCATTTCCAGAAGGGCCTGCTCCAAATGGATCTTCCCACCGGCGTTCCTATACGCCGTCAGCAGCGCAGACCCGACCATTACATGATGCTCGGGCCCGTGCATATGGCAAAACGGCTGATCCATCAGACGCTCCAGAATCTCAACCGGGTCCTTCGACCCTTCCTTTAAGCACAACCCGACCAAGGTGTCCAGCCCCTGCATATGGCACTCGCCGCAAACATAATGCCCCTGGATACATTGAGTCTTGCTCATTTCCTTTTTATGGCACAAGGCGCATTCCATCGCTTCATCTGCCTCCAGATATTGAAGCGGCGCTCCGCAGAGTATACATTCTTCTTTCATCTTCGGCCTTCCCTTCATCCGGATTGATTTCCCCGCAACAAGGAATGCCTCTGAAATTTTTCCAGAGGCATTCCTTACCGTTTTTTCTGATTTCCCAATTACTGGGCCACATAAATCGTAACAGTCGATTCCTTCTCCCGGTCAAACAGCGTCATCGGCTCATGGCTCAGGCGGATGATCTCCCCCGTCCTGTAATCCGGATTGTCCTCCTGTTCGACCTGTACCGTTACTCCATTCTTTTCCAAGTATTCCTGGTATACTTCCAATATAATCGGCGATCCGTTATCGTCTGTCAGCGGAGGGAGCTGCACCAGCTGCGGGCCTTTGCTGACAGTCAGTTCTATCTCCGTTCCTTCTTCCACCGCCGTATTTTTTTCAATTGATTGGGAAACAACCTGCCCGATCGCGTATTCCTCGCTGTAAACCTCTTCCTTCTTCACAAAGGTCAGGATGTCTTTATACGTCGAGCTTTTCAGCAGGTCGTCAAAATATTTCCCCTGGAAGTTATCCACGGATACCGTGTTCTTGACCGGCTCCTGTGAAGAAGGCGGCGGCTCAGCCTCCGAGGAATCCGGCCGGGAATCCAAAGAGGAATCCGGTATACTGGCGATACCCATACTGCTGGTATTCGATGCCCGTTCATCCATGGGGCTCAAAACCAGCTGATAAATCAAAAACAGCCCGACCAACATAATCGGCAGTGTAATCAGCAGGACTACCAGCCAAACCGGCATCCGGAATTTTTTTCGTGGTCTTGTCATCCGTCGTTCCACCTCGTACTGCTTAACCTCGTCATCTTCCTCATCCAAAATGCGCTGAGGCCTTACCGAAAAGCTCGGCGCCGTTGTATAAAGCTCGCTGATCAGGTCAGTAACAGACCTGGTGCGCTGTTCCTTCCTGCGATGCAGCCCCCGCGCCACAGCATCTGAAACAGACCGCGGGATCGAAGGGTTCAGCTGGATCGGCATAATCAGGCTGCTGCCCCCGCTCTGCGCATCTGCCCGGGGCGGCATCGAACCGGTCAGCACCTTGTACAATACCGCACAAATGGAATAAACATCCGTCCATTCCCCATGAGAAGCGCATTTTTCATATTGCTCCGGTGCGGTATACCCGGCGAACAGCTCCGGCTTGATCTCCGAATTGATAGCCCGTACCGCAGAGGTGCAAACCCCTTTCAGCTTCAGCTCATGGTGCTCCGTGACGAGGATGGTATCCGGACTGATCCCCCGGTGAACCACCCCGTTGGAATTCAGCAGCTTCACTGTATACAGCAAGGGAAGGAACAAGTTTTCCGTTTCGTCCCAATCCAGTGAACCGCCATGCTTCATCAGGTATTTGCTTAATGTAACCCCGCTTGCATCTTCATAAACCGTGTAAATCGTCCCGTAATCAGCCAGGATATTCAGCGCCTTGAGCAAGCATGAATTCGCCGTAATCGAAATCAGCTGTTTGGAAAGCTCAACATAATCGGTCATCAGCGATTTATATTGAATATCGCAGCCATTGTTCGTCTGGACCGTACGATGGTCCCCTGCCCGATGGCAGAGCGTATCCGGGAAAAATTCCCGAACCCGGACCCGGACCCGGTTTTCCCGGTCAAATGCAATATAGGTGATGCCTTCACCGTTTCGCTCCACCCCCAGGCCTACCTCATAGCGTCCGCCTACGACGGTGCCCGGTGTTAAAAAAGGGTCGCGAACGTTATGAGGATCAGCATTGTTGTGTCCGCAATGACGGCACAATGGGGTGTCCGTCACATTCATGCAGGCATAACATCTTTTTTCCATGCTCTCGTCCTCCTTTATAATGAAAGGGGTTTCCCCTCTGGAAGTTCCGGCTGCCTTTTCCTGTATTCAGGCAGAGAAAGGCCGACAGAATTCCCGGCAGGCCGATCCTGTCGGGCTATCCTGTTCCCCACGCCGCCTTCATAGGCGTGGATTCATCTTATTATCATATCAGCATTCCTCCGGTTTGTCAATCCGGATTCCGCCCTGGGGCACGCCCGTTTCATAAAAAGATCAAGCTTTCAAGAGGAGCAGGCTCCGAGCTGCGTTCCTCCGGCGCAGACCGGGGCGGATCGACAGCAGGGAAGCTTCCCCGCTGCCCTCCATGTGGGGGTGGGGACCCGCCTTGGGCGGTTTTCTTTTCTCCCCTTTTCTTTGAGCAATCAAAGGAAAGGGGACAGGGTGCGGAACGCGGAGTCCCGCATTGAGATCACAAGCGGCTGTTTTGCGGCGTGAATAGGGGAAAGCCCTGCCTTTTTCCATGATCTATATTGACTGTTCAGAATAAGCATACTATAATAGCTTCATCTATCCAATACCTCACTGACAAAGCGATTGCAGAAGGCTGGGGGCAGGAATTCAGGGCTCGGGCAAACAAATCCTCCCCCGGCAAACGGCAATGAACCTGCATCTCACCAGATCTCAAACAGAAAGGACAGAAGCTATCATGCAGATCCCCCAGGAAATGATCCGGGACAGCGTACTGCCCCAATTTTTCAGCGGAATTGAAGTCTTGGAAACGCCGCCCTATGGAAGCGGGCACATCAACGACACGTTTGCCCCTGTTCTCCGCAGGGCAGACGGAACCATTACCCGGTATATCCTTCAGCGCATCAATACCCGCGTATTCCAGGATCCGGACGGTCTGATGGAAAACATCCAAGGCATCACCTCTTATTTGAAAGAAATCATCCGGAAAAACGGCGGCGACCCGCTCCGCGAAACCCTGACCCTGTTCCCTACCCGCTCCGGGGCCTCCTTTTTCCGCGACCCGGAAACCGGCTTCTGCTGGCGCCTGTACCTTTTTGTGGAGAATACCCTTTCCCTCGACAAACCCGAAAATACCGAAGATTTCTACTGCTCTGCCCGGGCATTCGGACGGTTCCAGCAGCTGCTGGCCGGCTACCCTGCCGCCTCGCTGCACGAAACCATCCCTAAATTCCACCATACGGTAAACCGTTTGGACAACCTGAAAAAGGCCGTACAGGCGGATAAGATGGGCCGTTTAAACGAAGTTGAGGCGGAAGTCCGCTTCGCGCTGGAACGGGAAAAGGACGCCGCTGTCCTGCTGAACCTCCACGCCGCCGGGGAAATCCCGCTCCGAGTTACACACAATGATACAAAGCTGAACAATGTCCTGATTGACGAGCAAACCAGGCAGGGGATCTGCGTAATCGACCTGGACACGGTGATGCCGGGGCTGGCGCATTATGACTTCGGCGATTCCATCCGGTTCGGTGCGAATACCGCCGCAGAGGACGAAACCGACCTTTCCAAGGTTTCACTGGATCTAAACCTATTCGAGGCGTATACCCGCGGCTTTTTAGAGGAAGCCGGAGGCGTACTCAACCAGACGGAAAAGGAGCTTCTGCCGATGGGCGCTAAGCTGATGACCTTCGAATGCGGCGTCCGTTTCCTGACGGACTATCTGGAAGGGGATGTGTATTTCAAGACCCACCGCGAAGGGCATAACCTGGACCGCGCCCGCAATCAATTCCAACTGGTCGCAGACATGGAAACCAAGTGGGAAGAAATGGCCCGGATCATCCGGAAATACAGCCGTTAAGCAGGTATCCAAGCCATTGGAACCGGTTTCCCCACCCCTTGAATTCCGATAAAATAAAAAATAGCCGCCGGGGTAAGGCTCCCGGCCCGCTAGAGGAGATAGGACAGCGGCAGCCCTGCAAGCAGGGCTGCCGCTGTCCTTTTTATTCGGGTTTAAACTGGCGAATAATTTCCACCGCTTCCTGTACGGTTTTCGCCTTGCTTTCTACAAGCTGGGCAAGCATTTCAAAAAGTACCCGAAATTCAGTATCTGTCATGCCGTCATCCATTTCCATCGCCTCCTTTCAATAAGAAGTAAAAGCTTCCATCTTTCAAGTATGGTTTTAGAACCTGTATTCACAATCAGAGGATGCCGGATGTCCGAGGGGTTTTTCGGGCAGGCAAGACCATTTTTTGCAGGCATACTTGCCGTATGGCAAGGAAAATGAACGCAGTCTGCCTGAAAAAGCACCGGGCAGATCGTGTTCGATGGTGGTGCATACAGGTTCTTAGAGCCTGTTCAAGATTTCAGCGTGTACGAGATGACGGATGGATTTTTTGCCCTGCAAGGCAAAAAATCCAGGAATCCTTGCCGGATTCCGAGGATTTTAGCGCAATCAGAGTGGAAAATACACCGCCAAAACCTGCGCCGAGAGATTTTAAACAGGCTCTTATGCCCGTCCAGGACCCGCAGCCCGTAAACCCTGTTTAATGCCCGGCGTCTACAAATGCGATGCTGGAATCCCCTTTTTCGGCCTGTTCTATAACCGCAGCCATCAGCTTCTGGAAAGAACCATAGGAAGAGGTGGCCCCTGTGAGGGCATCGATCCCCCCTTCCCCCTGCTTTTCCAGAAGCTGTCCCGCATAATAGCGGGTGTACTGGTTCGGGTAGGTGCCCGTCCCCTCAAGCATCGTCTGCATATAGGCGGTGTCCCAGCTCTTAATGAATCCGCTGGCATTCTCCGCATTGTACTCCACCGAAACAATGCTTCCGCCCTTCACCATAATGGTGATATACTCTCTCCATCCATGGCTGTACTCGGCGGCCTGGGCGGTATAGTAGCCGTCCTGAAGCCCTGCCTGGCCGCTTCCGCAGGCGGTCAGACATCCCATGGCAAACAAGGCTAATACAATTCCCGCTATCCTCTTCATCTGTGCCCTTCCTCCTTCACCACAAATCTCTTCACCTGGCCCTGAAGGGCCTCTGCCTCTCTGGCCAGAGCCGAGCTGGATTGTTCCGTACCGACGGCATTTTGCAGGTTTTTCTCCGCTATACCCGAAATCGTCCCGATCCGTTCCTCCATGATTACCAGGGCACTCTCCTGTCCCTGAACCGCTGTCACCAGTTCGTCCGTAATACTGCTGATCTGGGCGGAAACAGCGGATATCTCCTGAAGAGAACTGGCGGCAGCCCCAGTGAGTTCCACCCCGTTCTCAATGATGGTTTTGGTGCTGCCCACCATCTGCGCCGCGCTCTTGGCAGACTCGCTGCTCCTGGAGGCCAGCCGCCGGACTTCTTCCGCTACCACGGCAAAGCCCTGTCCTGCGCTTCCGGCCCGGGCTGCTTCCACGGACGCATTGAGCGCCAGAATGCCTGTCTGGAACGCAATGTCTTCAATGTCCTTCGCAATCTTGGTAATCTTCTGGGCGTTGGCACTGATATTATCCATAGCCTGGGAGAGATCATCCATGCGCATATTGGCTTCCCGGATGCATTGGGAGATTTCCTCCGTTTTTCTCCTGGTCCGGCCACTGCTCTCTGTCACACTGGCCAGGCTCTCTTTCACATGGGACACCTCATCCACCAATTCCTCTGTAGACTGGGTCTGCTCCATGGATGCCTGGTGCAGCTGCCCGGACTGGCCGTTGAGTTCCTCTGCCATCTCTGCCAGACGGTCTGCGGCAGAGCGGAAGCCCAGAATGGTGTCGTTCATGGAGTGGAGGATGGTGCCAAGGCTTCCGCGAATCTGCATAAAATCCCCCTTGTAGTCCACCTGAGGAGCTACCTGAAGATTTCCCTCCGCCACCTGGGTCAACACCTGCTGAATATCCGATATGTAGCGGTTAACGCTCTCCACAGTATCCCCCAAGGTGCTGGTAAGCACTTCCAGCTCATCCTTGGACTGAATCTGGAGTACCTCCGTATGGAGATCCCCATCGGATAAAGCCACCATACGGTCCGTCACTGTCTTCACCGGACGGGAAATAGATCTGGCCAGGCGAAGCACCAGCAATATGGAAACGACCAGTACCACAAAGGTTATAGACACCGCCACCAGAATGGCGCCGTTGATATAGGAGCTGTAATCCGCCTTGGGCACCTGGATCACCAGGGACCACTGGGTCCCCCGGACGGGAGAGAAGGCGGCCAGCATAGTCTCTCCCCCCACGGAAAATTCTGCCGCACCGGTCTCGTCGCTGACTACCCGGACAGCAACCTCTTGATCCCCTTCGCACATCTGCTCCATGGTCTTCCCGCTCAAAACCACGGTCTGGTCCGGATGGCCAATGACATCGCCTCCATGATTCGCCATATAGGCAATACCATGTCTGCCCAGATTGATGCTGCTGATGACATCATTCAGGGCATCGTATTTATAGACGCCTACCACATACAGGACAGTCTCCCCGTCTTCTTTCACCGGCATACCCATGGTGATGCCCAGCCCGTCCTGGAATTTGGTAGATGCATCCGTAGTCAGATTGTTCGTTTCCTGAAGAAGAGAAAAGAATTCATTGTCAAGGGTTTCCGGCGCCGTGTTGATTCCTTGTACCAGACGCCCCTCCGGGGTGTAGAGCCCAATGGTGTACAGCTCATAGATCTTGGCGGCTTCCGTCAGAACCTGCCCCCGGCTTGCCCGGAGCGCTTCTTCCGCCCCTGCCCCTGTTTCGCCGTCAGTTTCTTCCACCATCCGTGGATCTCCCGCAATGGTCATCATCCGGTCCGCCAGCATATGGATATTGGCCTCTACGGTCTTGGCCGACTGCCGCGCCATAGGCTGCAAGCTGTCCAGCAGAATGTTGTTGGCCAATGACTGCATAGCTACCCACATAATTCCGCAGCATACAAGCACCAGTACAAAAATGTTCAGCAGGGTATTCCTCAGTATCCTGCTGTTCAGGCTTCTTTTCATCTCCCGGTCAGGGGAGTCTGCTTTGTTCCCGTTCACGTTACTCTCGCTCCTTTTCGCTTTGCTCTTGAAACATAGGAAAAGCCCTCCAATTTGACTGCGGGAAGCTGACGCATCCTTCCAAAAAAATTGGGAGACTCTGGCATTTAGTATACCACAGCCATGACAAAAAAGGAAGCCTTTTTCGATACGATCAGGGGCGTTTTCTAGAATAAAACTCCGCTTGAAATTTTGTTTGTGAAACAAACCTGTCCTGAAGCCCCGACAAATGATCGGCACAAGGAGCCGGTTCTGCAAATTATTCCTTTTATAAAATGTGCATTTGGACACTTCCCGGAAACCGGCGGCTCTTGAAATTCATTCCAAAATATGTTATACTGATCCAACCATAGGAATGCCGTTCGATATTTTTGTAAATATTTGTTTTTTTATTCTGCCGGTTATAAAGGGCAGAATAAGAATACACAAGGGACATCAAAAAAAGAAAATACTAAAATATTACTTCCGAACTGAAAGGTCGGAAGTAATATCTGCCATATTTTGCGGTTGCCGCCGGTTACGGCGGCAAC
>CANAQK010000068.1 GCA_947363605.1 uncultured Clostridia bacterium
TGGTTCTGTATGGAGTTGCTTTCGCCGCCGTCCCTGTCCTCGTCCCCCACTGATAAGCGGGAGTAAAGGGCTGTGATTTTACTGTAATCATTCATGCGCATACCCTCCTGCGTCAATATAGGTGTTGCTTACAGTTAAGATTATGCACCTCAGCGAGCAGAACCATACTCGATTCCGTGGCGGTATTTCTTTGCGTTCTTGCCTTTCAGGTAGACCGCCATGCGAAGGACAACCGCACCGGCTATGCCGATCAGCAGGTCCGTGGGATGGAAACTGAGCCACGGGGAGGAAAGCGCTGCCGTGAAGCCGTCCCCAATGGAAAGTAGCTTGCCAGAGAGGTCAGAACCGGGCGCAAGCCGGAAAGCCTGTGCCAGCTTATCGAAGGGATACACGAACAGAAGATACGGAAGGTTCAGCAAAAACAGTTTTTTCATATTCATCTCTGCACGCTCCGATCTTTGACCTTTACTTTCTCCCGGTCAATGGTGCGGTGTTCCGTTTTCTCCGCCGCCTGTTCCTTCGCCTGGGTTAGCCGCTCCCGGATGGATGGCTTTTCCTCACGGCTCATTTTCCGGCTGGCAAACTCCTGAAACGCCGCTGTGATGGCATCCGCGTCCCGGCTTTTGAAAAAGACCAGGTAACGGGGCTGCTCTGCGGCGGTGTCTTTCTTCAAGGCAAAATCCACATGGTATTTCTTCGCCACACGGGAGAAAGCCTTGATATTCTTGTCACTGATCTCGATATTGGCAAGACCGGCGTTCTGGCTGGCAAGCTGTTTAAGGCTCTGTCTGCCACGGTAGATTTTGGGCTTCTGGCTTTTCTGGATTTCCTCCAGGAATTTTTTGACGGCCTTTTCAAAGACCTGCTCGCTTAGCTTGGCTCCGTCAACAATGAGCGTCACGGCGCCCCGCGTTACTTCCTCCTGCATTTAGCCTCGCCCCCTTTGCCCGTCCCCGTACATATCGTGCTGCACCAGGGAAGAATAGTAGCTGTTGATGGTGGTCGGGGCGTTATACAGCGCCGCCAGAAGGTATTTCTTGATATTGCGGACATAGGTGGTGTTGTCCTTCATGCAGTCCATAACATACTGAACATGGGAGCTGTCCAGCTTCATAAACCTGGACTTTACCACCTCCGCCGGATAATCGTCTCCGGCAATACGGATGACTTTGCGGGCAGAACATACGGTATCCACGATCAGGTCAACGATTTCGTCAAGTTGCTCACGGTCAATATGGCTGTCCTGCACGAGATAGCTGTACTCGATGTTATCCAAAATCACTTCACGATAACATTCTCTGGCTCCCATCCGATCCATTCCCATCCTTGCTCCTGCGGGGGTAGGGGGATTTGATGGGATAGGATTTGATATCTCCGTACTTGATAAATCAGTCTTTGTTTGATTAGTATTTAATTGTGCGGGGGTTCCCTGTTCAGGTTCTTCCTGTTCAGGACTTCCCAAAACTGGATTTTCCCTTTCAGGTTTTCCCTGTCCTGACTGGGGCGGTTTTGGCTGCTCTAAGATGGTGTACTGAATATCCGTAAGCTGTCCTTTGGCGTTTCGGATACGCTCCCATATCACATAGCCGTGTTCCTCCAGCTCATTGACAGCGGAACAAATGCTGTCCACACCGTCCTTGCATATCCGGGCAAGCCCTCTGGTAGTGCAGTCCCAGTCCTCCGGGAGGAAGAGAAGCCCCTTTGCTCTGAGGGATAGTTTCGTGTTCCGCAGATGATGGTTAGCCATCACTGTGTAGTCACGGGTTTTTCTATGCGGAAAACTGCCATTGACAGATGCCTCCTTTCTGTTCCTTGAAAAGGGTCGTTTTCCTTATGTTTTTTCCTCTGTGCCGTTTCCGAGAGGGTAAGAGGATAAATCCCCCTGCCTGTTATGGTCGAGAGGCATACAAAGAGGAAAAAAGTTCGTTCAGGCCCCCTGCCTGGCTTGTGCTTTCAAGCTAGTAGGCCATCCTCATTTCAGGTTCCGTCAGTTTCATAGCGGGCTCCTTTCTGTAAATGGGCATGAAAAAAGCCATAGGCAAAAATACCTATGGCGTCCTGCCCGATGAGAGGCATACAGAGGCATACTGCTGTCATAACAATATCCCTTAGTCTGTCTGATATTCAGTTTTAAGCCAAAGCCCTGTCTGTTGCTGTCCGCAATGCCTTGATTTTACTGGTTTTTTACTATAGTCAACGCACTTGAAAAGAAGCCAATGCTTCTTTTCAACACTGCGGCATCATGCCGCAGTGGGCAGCGAAGCGGCCGTGCGGTAGGGCTTCATAGACGGCGCGCAGCGCATTTTATGCGCGGGCAGGCAAAGCCTGACCCTCCAATCGGGTGCCGATTTTCAAGTGTGCCGACTATACCATCCTTATCAAAGCCTTGCTAAACATCAGGTTTTCAGAGTTTTCAAAAATACTGTTTTACGGCCACTGCCCATTTTGCTGCTACCGGATTTCCTGGAAGCTATATAGACAAAAATCATTTTATACACCTTTATAGATGCTTCAAGCATCTATAAAGGCTTTCTTGCAAGCTGCAAATCAATAGTATCATATAGGGCCAAGACCCCGCCATGCTGATCGATTGCTTCTTCTATTTTAGCAAAGAATTCTGCCCGGATCGTTTCCTCTATTGCAATATGGTCGGAATAGGTTCCCAGCAGCCCGACATACTCTTTCGCTGAAAATACCCTCGTCCTATAAAACATCGCGTGCCTTATCTCAACAAAGCCGTACTTTGCTGCAATTTGGGCTCTTTGAACAGCTTCTTCCTCTGTATATTCCGGTTCAGACCGAATCTCTCTGCCATAGTATGCAGAATAATACTTGGAATAAAGGCGGTCAATCTCTGCTGAAAGGGCAGGGTTCCCCTGGTCCCGATACGGATGATTGGCAAACCTTGCAAAAACGCCCCCATTTTTCAGCATAGCATAAACCTTGAGATACCCGATCTCTTCCGGTATCCAGTGAAAAGCAGACGCAGAATAAACCAGGTCATATTGAGAAGGGGGAAAAGAAATATCCTCGAACTTCCCGGTTATAATTGAAAAGTTTGCATATTCCTCAAACTTTTTCCGGCACAATTCCGAGAAATTCTCTCCGTATTCTACCGCTGTCAAGGCACATCCGGTTTTTAAAATCGGCAATGTTGCCTGGCCTCCCCCAATCCCCACCTCAACGGCACGGGAGGAAAGCTGAAGGGCGCTGTAATCAAACAGCGTTTGGTAAAGGTCATCCGGGTACCCGGGGCGGAATTTTTCATATGCGGCCGCAGCCGTATCAAAGGTCCATTCCAGACCTTTCATCATGGGCATCGTATCTTCCTCCAATTTGTGTCTCATTCACTCATTTAAGAGGCTGGACCGGTAAGATTGGTACAGCCTCTTAAATATCGCTGCTCCCCATTACTGCAAACCCGTTTTCACTCAGGATACGGGTCGCTGTTTCATTATCGGCCACGCGCAAAATCACATAGGCCGTTTTTTCACTCCGGCTGATAAACGCATACATATATTCCACACTGATCTCATACCGGGTCAGCAGCTCCATAGCCGCATTCAGCCCGCCCGGCTGATCGTCGATCCCAATCCCGATGACCTTGGTGATCGAAACGGTAAAGCCGTCCTTTTTCAACGCTTCGGCAGCTTCATCCGGTTTATCCACAATCAGGCGCAGGATGCCGAATTCCTTGGTATCTGCAATCGAGAGGGCGCGGATGTCAATCTGGTGGTCTTTGAGCACCTTGGTGATTTCTGCAAGACGTCCCCGTTTGTTCTCAACAAAAACAGAAAGCTGGTTCATAATCATGAAAAATCCTCCCTTTAAACGGTCTGATGATATGAATTGCGGTTGTCAATAACCCGTTTGGCTTTGCCCTCAGAACGGGCGATGGTTTTCGGCGATACGATCCGGACCTTGGCCGAAATCCCCAGCAGGGAATCCACCTTGGCTTTGATCTCGCTCTCCTTTTCCTCAATCATGCGGACCGCATCAAACGGCATATCCGGCGACATTTCCACCTGGATTTCCAAGGTATCCAGGTTGTTGACCCGGTCCACAATCAGCAGGTAGTTAGCCGTAACCCCCTGGATATCCAGCAGCACGCTTTCCACCTGGGAGGGGAATACGTTAACGCCCCGGATAATCAGCATATCGTCGCTCCGGCCCAGCACCTTGCTCATCTTCACCAGCGTCCGCCCGCAGGCGCATTTCTCCTTGGAAAGCCGGACGATATCCTTCGTGCGGTAACGGATCAGGGGCAGCGCCTCCTTGGTGATACAGGTGAACACCAGCTCTCCTTGCTCCCCATCCGGCAGGACCTCCCCGGTTTCCGGGTCGATAATTTCCGGGATAAAATGGTCCTCATTGATGTGCATCCCGTTCTGGCATTCACACTCGAATGAAACACCCGGGCCCATCACTTCGGACAGCCCATAGATGTCATAGGCCTTGATACCCAGCTTCTTTTCAATTTCCCGGCGCATTTCCTCGGTCCAGGGCTCCGCGCCGAAAATGCCGGCTTTCAGCTTCAGGGTGGACTTATCGATCCCCATCTCTTCAATGCTCTCGCCCAGATACAGCGCATAAGAGGGCGTACAGCACAGGATGGACGATCCGAAGTCCTGCATAATGGTAATCTGCCGGCGGGTATTGCCGACAGAGGCCGGGATAGCAGTCGCTTTCATCTTTTCGGCTCCGTAATGCAGCCCCATCCCCCCGGTAAATAGGCCGTAGCCATAGGAAACATGGACAAAATCCTTGGCTTTTCCGCCGGCTGCCGCTAAGGCGCGGGCCGCGCATTCCGACCAGACGTCAATATCGTTTTGGGTATAGCCTACAACTGTCTGCTTCCCGGTTGTCCCGCTGGAGGCATGGATCCGGACAACATTTTCCAAATCGGTGGCAAACAGCCCATAGGGATAGGTGTCCCGCAGATCCTGCTTCACGGTAAAGGGCAGCTTGCTGAGATCCTGTACGGTGCGGATATCCGCCGGGGAAACCCCATGACGGTCAAACAATTCTTTGTAAAACGGCACATTTTCATAAACACGGCGTACGGTCCGGGAAAGGCGGTAAGACTGCAGAGCCTCCAGCTCGCTCCGGGGCGCCGTTTCAATTTGTTCGTTCCAATATCCCATGGGTCATTCTCCTTTGCAGCTTCTGCCAAGTTCAAACGCTTTTTGATTGATTTCCAGAAATTTCGGCGGCACGCATTCCTCCAGCGCACGCGCCCATACCTCTTTGGGAAAATCCAGATAGCAGGACAAGACGCCGATCAGGACAATATTGACCGCCTTGGAGGAGCCGGCCTGCTCTGCCAAAGACAACGCGTCCAGCGCTGTCAAGTCTACCCCTTTGGCCCGGATTTTTTCCATCAGCCCTGCCGGGTAAGAAGCTGTCCCGGTCACTACCGGCATTGGGTCGATCTGCTGGGTATTGACGATCAGCTTCCCGCCCGGTTTAAGGTCATGCAGCCATCTGGCCGCTTCCAGCTGTTCAAAGGCCAGGATAATGTCCGCCTGCCCTTCGTCTACAATCGGCGAATAAACCTTTTCCCCATAGCGCACATAGGTCACCACGCTGCCGCCCCGCTGGCTCATACCGTGTACCTCGGACACCTTGACATCATAGCCCTGCTGTAACAGCGCGTTTCCCAGCACCCTGCTGGCCAGCAGGGTCCCTTGGCCGCCTACGCCGACAATCATCATATTTTTGGTTGTATTCATTCTATGTACCGCCCCGCCCGAGAGCGGGAAGCTCCCTTTCCTTTTATAATCATTCCTCAATCGCGCCGAAGCCGCACAGTCCCTTGCAGAGTCCGCAGCCGACACACTGGGTCCCGTCGATTACGGCTTTCCCCTCTTTGATCGAAATCGCCGGGCAGCCCAGCTTCATGCAGGCTTTGCAGGCCTTGCACCGGTCGGACTCCACACGATAGGCCGGCGCGTGCTTCACATATTTCAGCAGCGCACAGGGCCGCCGGGAAATAATCACAGACGGTTCCTCGGCAGCCAGTTCCTCCTTCAGCACCCGGTCAAATTCCTTGAGGTCGTAGGGGTCTACCACCGAAACCCGGCGGATCCCCACCGCTTCGCAGACCTTTTCCAGGCTGATCTTAGCAGCGGGCTCCCCCTTGATGTTATAGCCTGTCGTCGGGTTCTGCTGATGCCCGGTCATCCCGGTAATTGAATTATCCAGGATAATGACGGTAGAGTTCCCGCCGTTATAGGAAATGTTCGCCAGCCCGGTCATCCCGGAGTGCATAAAGGTCGAATCCCCGATTACGGCCACGCTCCGCTGCTCGGATTCTTTCCCGCGCACCTTATTAAACCCATGCAGCCCGGAAATCGACGCGCCCATACAAATTGTTGTATCCATTGCCGAAAGCGGCGCGCTCGCGCCCAGCGTATAACAGCCGATATCCCCCAGCACAGTGACTTTATTTTTAGCCAGGGTATAAAACATCCCGCGGTGCGGACAGCCGGCGCACATCACCGGCGGGCGTACCGGAAGTTCCTCCTCCAGCGCTGTGGTTTCCGGGCGGATGCCCCGCAGGCGGTCGGCTACCATATTCTGCGAAATCTCCCCGATCCAGGGGAAGAGCTCTTTTCCCTGTACCGGAACCCCCAGCTTTTTGACAAAGGTTTCAATCACATCATCCAGCTCTTCAATGACGACCAGCTTCTCTACCTGGCCGGCAAAATGACGGATTTTCTCCTCCGGGAGAGGATGCACCATCCCCAGCTTGAGATAGCTGGCCGAATCGCCCAGCGCTTCCCGGGCATACTGATAAGCCGCACCGGAAGTGATGATCCCAAGCCGGGTATCGCCCAGGATTTCCTCGTTAATCGGGGCCGTATCCGCATATTCTGCCAGCTTGCGGGTGCGTTCCTCAACGACAACGTGCTTTTTCTTGGCAAAACCCGGCATCATTACATATTTCGGCGTATTTTTCTGATAAGGAACCGGAGCCGGTTCTTCCCGTTCAGCAAGCTCGACAATACTTTGGGAGTGGGACACCCGGGTCGACAGCCGGAGCAGTACCGGAGTGTCAAACCGTTCCGAAAGCTCAAACGCCAGCTTGGTAAAGGCTTTGCACTCCGCGGAATCCGCGGGTTCCAGCATCGGCAGCTTGGAAGCCGCGGCATAATGACGGGAATCCTGCTCGTTCTGGGAGGAATGCATCCCCGGGTCGTCGGCAACAGCAATGACCATACCGGCGGAAACCCCGGTATAAGACGCCGTAAAAAGCGGGTCCGCCGCTACGTTTAAGCCGACATGCTTCATCGCGCAGAGCGACCGCGTCCCGCCGATGGAAGCCCCCAGCGCTACCTCCATGGCCACCTTTTCATTCGGCGCCCATTCGCAGTAAATTTCCTCAAACTTGGCCGCTTCCTCGGTAATCTCGGTGCTGGGAGTCCCCGGATAGCTGGAAACCGCCCCGCACCCGGCCTCGTATAATCCGCGGGCAACCGCCGCGTTTCCTAATAACAATGTTTTCAAAAAATCAAGTCCCCTTCCCTGTTATAGTTGAAACACATCAAAAGAATCAAAATGATTCTTTTGATGCCTGCGGCGGTTCTCCGCCGCAGGAGGCCGCTTCTGCGGCTTTAATTCGGACTTCATAATCAACATAGGTGTGCGGAGCACACAGCCGGCGGGCATAATCCGCCGGCTGAAAAAACGCAAATTGCGTTTTTTCAAGTGTGTTGATTATATGACCTCTCTATTTTACGATTCCTGATTCCGCAGGTCAATAATCCGTTTCGCTTTCCCTTGGAACCGTTCCAGGGATTTCGGCTCGATCAGCGAAACCTTGCAGTCAATGCCCAATACCGTATTCAGATTTGCCTTCACCGAACGCTGTTGGCGTTCCAGCGCACCGTAATCCTCCAGCAAGGAAGCATCCGTCAGCTCAACCTGTACCTCCAGCGTATCCATAAAGCCTTCCCGCCGGACAACCAGCTGATAATGCGGCCCGATATTCTCCATGCTGACCAGCACGCTTTCGATCTGGGATGGGAATACATTGACGCCCCGGATTTTCAGCATATCGTCTGTCCGGCCGGTCGTCTTATCCATCCGGGCAAAGGTACGCCCACAGGCACAGGGCTCCAGATTCAGCCGGGTAATATCCTTGGTGCGGTAGCGGAGCATCGGAAAGCCCTCGCGGGTCAGCGTTGTCATGACCAGCTCGCCGGAAGCCCCCGGCTCGCGAACCTCCCCGGTTGCCGGGTCAATGATCTCCGCCAGGAAATGGTCCTCATTGATATGCAGCCCCTGCCGTAAATGGCATTCTCCAGACACCCCGGGGCCCATCAGCTCGGACATCCCATAGTTATCCGTCGCGAAGAGATGGAAGCCCTTTTCCACTTGGAGCCGCATCTCCTCCGTGCAGCCCTCCGAACCGAACAGGCCGATCCGCAGGGCGAGCTCGTCGTTGGAAACCCCCATTTCCCGGGCCACCTCGCTCATATACAGCGCATAGGAAGGCGTGCTGACTAGTCCGGTTACCCCGAAATCCTTGAGCAGCATGATCTGCTTTTTGGTATTCCCGCTGGAAGCCGGAACGATCGCCGCTCCCAGCTTTTCCAGCCCATAATGCAGTCCCAGCGCCCCAGTAAACAGGCCGTAGCCGAAAGCAATCTGAACCATATCCTCGTCAGTCACACCGACCGCTGCGCAGAGCCGCGCCACACAATCGGACCATAGGTCCAGATCCCCACGGGTATAACCCACCACGGTCGGCTTGCCGGTTGTACCGCTGGAGGCGTGTACCCGCACGATCTCCCTGCGGGGACGCCCGAACAGCCCAAACGGATACTGGTCCCGGATATCGTCCTTGGTCGTATAAGGGATATATTGAATGTCAGACAAAGATTTGATCTTTTCCGCCGTTACGCCGGCCTCTCCCAGCCGTTTGGCATAAAACGGGACATTGCGGATACAAAAATCCACACTCCACTTCAGCCGTTCCAGCTGGAGCTCCTCCAGACGGGAACGGGGCATGGTTTCGATTTCCTGTTGAAAAAACATCGCCTGTTCCATCGTATTGCAGCAGATGCAGTACGTCCTTTCTTCGGTTTGCCGATTCTTTTATCCATTTAAATCGTTGTTTATAATTATAATCCCTTCTGGAAAATTTGCAAGAGAATTTTGCAAAAAAGACAGTTTTCCTCCCCAATAAACCCCGGATAAGTGCTCCTCATCGGGAATCTCCTCAGAAAAAGGCGGACGACGGCAAATATTGGAGAAAATCCCAACACCGGTTTCAGACTGAAACTTGTACCCAAAGATTATATTTGGTATAATGTTGGAAAGGCGGTGATCGGAATGCAGTTATTGACAATCGGGCAGATGGCGAAGCTAAACCATCTTTCAGAACAGACCCTCCGACTCTATGACAGGATCGGCCTGTTCTCCCCCAACCACCGGGGGGAAAACGGATACCGCTACTACAATATTGAGCAAAGCGCGCTGCTGGATATTATCCAGTACATGAAAAGCCTGGGCATTTCGCTTAAAGAGATCCGGCACCAGCTGGAAGAACGGGATCTGGCCCAAATCGAAGCCGCCCTGCGGGAAAAGCAGCGTCAGACCGAAGAGGAAATCCGGCTGCTGAAATGCCAGCGCCGCGCCCTGGAACGGACTATTGAGAGCTTTTCCCGGTACCGTTCCGCCCCGCCGGACGGGACTTTGCAGATGGAATACATTGGTCAGCGTCAAATGTATGTCGTTGATACTGGCGCCAACTTTTACGACAACGATGTGGAGCACTACGAAAACGCCCTGCGCGGGCTGCAGGACAGCTTGGTCAAAGACCATCTTCCGCAGATTTATTTCTGCAACGCCGGGACCATTTTAAGCAAAGAGAATTTCCTGTCCTCCCGGCCCTATTCTACCAAAATCTTTGTGTTTGTCGATCAGGAATTTGTTCCGGAAGGGCTGACCTCCACTGTCCCTGCCGGAAATTATGCCTGCATTTACTGTGACGATTTTTACAGGGAAACCCTATATATCTCCCGCCTGCTGGCATATATTCAGGAAAAAGGCTGCGAAGTATGCGGCGATTATTTGTGTGAATCCATTGCGGACATTCCGGTTTCCAAAAAGGATTCCAGGGGGCTTTATCTGCGCTTGCAGGTGCCGATCCGTTTCCGTTAAAAATATCTCAAAAGTCTTGACCTCGTACTCACAACAGTCTTATAATAAAAATATCATTTACAGCTGATTTCATCAGGATGGGAAAAGGAGGTCCGCATCAAATGGATACGATTATTTCTGAACTTTCAGGGAGACATACCCCCAAGCAGTCCGGTATGCAGCGGAAAGAAGCGCCTGCTGACAGCTTCCTTGGAGCAGTAGCTCAAGAGGCCGCCAAAAGCAGGACATCCATTCCGGCAGGAGGCTTAACAGGCCTTGCCGGCATGACAAGCTGGGCGGCGCTCCAGGCAGCAGGCGTGGAGGCCGTGAACCGCACACAGGCGGCAGAGCCTGTTTCACTGGAAACTATGCTGAAAGAAAAATATCCCAACATCCGTTACCATGTCTTTGACGCAAGCAGCAGCTATTGGAGAGCACGAACCGACTACCCCCATTACCTGCTGTATCAAGAAGGTGATGAAGCGAAGGAAACCCTCGAAAACTGGAAACCGGAGGGGCCTAACCCCTTCTATGGCTCGATCGACGGCAAATTTATCGCGCCTAAGGAGATTCATGCCCTCGGCAGCGTCCCGCCCGGAAGCAAGGCGGTCGTAATCCATCCCAAGGTACAGGAACGCATGGAACAGGATCCCGCCTATGCGAAAGAAATTTACGAAAGGATCGATACCTGGTTTACCTTTGACGCAGCGCGGAACGAAGCCATTATGCCTGGAAGTACTTGGGATATGGCTCAGGCGGTGGCTATCGGGGAAGATGGGAATATCTGCAATGCCTGCGCCTCCAGCCCCGGCGGGTTCACCTACTCCAAAAGCGGCTCTGACGATGAAGAAAGCTGGTGGGAGCTGCGCATGGCCCGCCACACGGAACTGATGGAGCAGGTTGTAAAAAAGCAGATCAAAGATAAGCTCCTGGCAAGCGATCTGGCTGCGGCTGCGGCCGCAAAGTCCCGGCTTGCCGCCATGCTGAGCAGCGGGAACCTGCAAAAAATCTTTGGGGATGAAATCGCCGGAGTTCCAACTGAAACCGTTCTTGCGATCACCCAATCCCAGGTTTGGGGCGACGGGTCGATTTTAAGATAGCCACTCCCGAATAAAATCAAGACTCGAAGAAGCCTTGGCTTTCATTCTTTCTAAAAATACGTGCAGTTCGCAGAACAGTTCCTTTTGAAAAAGTGTTATTACCATCGATTGACAAGGGGCAATACGGTTTTTCGAGGCCAAAATTTCCGCTGACATCGTTATCCTCGTTGCTGGGCGTCAGCCCAGCTGCCTCG
>CANAQK010000069.1 GCA_947363605.1 uncultured Clostridia bacterium
ATGCCGCAGTGTTGAAAAGAAGCATTGGCTTCTTTTCAAGTGCGTTGACTATAAATCATTCGAATGAGATAACCATCTGAAATAACACCATTAGGGCCTACGAAATTTTCGCAGACCCTAATGATTTAGAGTATTATTCTGTTTCAAAACAAGGACTATACAGCCCTCTTATTTAAATGCTTTAATATTTCCCGCCGGAAAAGCTATAATCCAACTCGCTGGGGGCAGGAGCAGGCATGATGTAATCATCCGGTTTACCGCCAAAGGACTGATCCTGTGCCAAATGGAACTTCTTAACCAGGCCATCCAGCATACCCGCCTGCCCGGAAAGTTCTTCACTGGCCGCCGCGCTTTCTTCACTAGTTGCAGAGTTTGTCTGAACAACAGAAGAAATCTGGTCTACACCGGCCGTAATCTCCCGGATTGCATTCGCCTGTTCCCTGGATGCTTCAGAAATTTCACTAATGGTTGATACAACTTCCTGAACTTTATTTGCCAGTTCTTCAAAAGCAACATTGGTTTTTTCTGCAATCTCTGCCCCATGAGAAACTGCCGCAAGCGCACTTTCGATGAGTTCAGTCGTGCTCTTAGCAGCCTCGGAGGATTTCCCGGCCAGGTTCCGAACTTCATCCGCAACAACTGAAAACCCTTTGCCGGCCGACCCTGCCCTTGCGGCCTCGACAGCAGCATTCAGGGCAAGGATATTGGTCTGGAAAGCGATATCGTCGATAACCTTGATAACCTTCTTGATATCCTCCGCAGTGGTAGAAATTTCGTTCATTGCGGAAATCATCTCGTTCATGTCCTTCAGGGTAGACTGTGCTACTTCACCGGAAGCGGTTGCCAGGATATTTGCTTTGCCTGCATTTTCGGAGTTCGTCTGAACCTGACTGGAAACTTCGGAAATCGTAGCAGACAGCTCTTCTACACTGCTTGCCTGCTCAGTTGCACCCTGTGCCAATGCCTGAGCACCGCTGGAAACCTGATCCGCACCCGAGTTGATCTGATTTGCAGATGCCTGGATCGCTCCCATTGCCTCATTCAAATTCTTGATGAGAGTATGGATCGAAACTTCAATTTCATGCAGCTCCCCTGGGAAATTCATAGACGTTTGAACCGTCAGATCGCCTTTGCTCAACGCGCCCAATACAGACGAAATATCTGAAATAATCTTTTTCAGAACAGCAAAGTTTTCCCGCATACTGTTACAGGTTTCACCCAGCTCGTCCAAGCTGTCATAGGTAATGTTGGCATCAAAATTACCTTGCGAAAGAGAAGCTGTTGCAACCTTAATTTCAGCAAGAGGGCCAGTAATCAATTTTACCAGCTTTGCCGCCACAATCAAGCTGGCAATCAATGCAATTATAATAACGCTGATCGTTACAATAAGGGTGAGCTTATAAGTAAGCGTCGCCTGATCCTGCTGTGCTTGAGCATACTCGACCTGGTCGTCTCCAATTTCAAGCAGTACCTGGGCCAGTTCGTCAAACAGCGGCTTATATTCTGTTTCAAAGATCCTATAAGCCTCGCCTTTAGCTCTCTCTGTCCCCAGAATCAGCAGCTCCATAATTTCTTTCCGCGGTTCTTCCTGTGCTGCAAAGCCTGCCTCCAAGCGGGCCAGTCTGCTCTGATCCAACCGGTAGTTTTTCTTATATTCTTGCAAAATAATTGCGCTTTCGTCCGCATCCTGCTGCGCAATTTTTAAATATTGCCTTACCGAATCCAGGTCATCTTCCTCAAGTGCCATTAATTCATACCGCTGTTCGGAGATGAAATTCCGACGCAGGTTCCATACATATTCTGTGTTGGCAAGCGTTTTGTCAACAAGAGTGTCATTTTCCTTGTTTAATGCAGTCAAGCCCCAAATAGACAGAGACGAAACACAGATCATCAGAGCCAGCAAAACGCCAAACCCTATCATCAATTTATTCCTAACTTTTAAATTCTTCATTTCAAAACCTCTCCTTTTTTCTACTGATTATCTGATTTAAACAGGAGCCAAAAGGGAATCCAATTCTTCTGTTTCCAGTAAAAAGTTGGTATCCAGCAAAAGGATCACAGACTCTCTTTTCGCAATCCCAGTCAGATAATTCATTTCAGACTCTCCCTGTTTCGGAAGCTCATAGATATCTGCATCACAGATCGTCTCTATATCGTTTACCGCATCCACAATCAAGCCCAAAGGCTGACTCCTGACAGTAACGATCACGATACAGGTACGGCTGTCATAAACTGTTTCCGGTTTTCCAAGACGAAGCCGTAAGTCCACAACTGGAATCATATCTTCCCGTACATTCACAACGCCTTTTATATGCGGTATAGAATTTGGAAGCGGTGTAATCGGCAGAACCTGGATAATTTGAACGACCTGAGAAACATGAATGCCAAACAATTGGTCACCGCATAAAAAAGCCAGGTACTTTTTTCCAGTTTCTGAATAATCTGTTTGTACATTGAATAATTCCAGAAGATAGGTTTCTACAGCCTCCACTTAGTCATTCGACAAGTTGGAGATCTGTAGGGCAAGCTGCTGTTTTCTTTCCTCTACGAGCATCCTTTTAACTCCTTTCCATTATTTTTGTTTCCATACCGCAGCTGGAATTGTTATAGTCAAAGAAATTCAAAAGCAACGAAGGCGTATTCCTACACCAGCAGAGCATATTTTACAAACGACAACAGCATAAAAATAATTATACCGCTGCCACAGACATTTCTATCCTACACCAGCTTTTAGATATTACCATTATATAGCTTCATTGGCCTAAAATGCAAGCGAATTTCAAAAATTTTTTCTCTTTTTGACAAATTCTTGTCACTTCTTACCCAAAGAAATATCCTCTATCATCCAAAAAAATAAAAATTTTACTCATTTTGTTCTTTATAGAAATATTTGGTTCCAAAACAACAGGAAAACAAACCGAATATTCTGGGATCCTTATCCCTCTTTTCCTATTCAACATAGGGGCCGCTCTCCAATGCCGGCAGAATCAAACCTATTTTTCTGTCATCCAACAACATAAGAAAAACTATTTTGTTAAACGGAATAGTTTGTGAACCATCAAAACAGGGAGTATAAACATGGAAAAAATATTGATCGTAGACGACAGCCCTTTTCAGGCAGCCCAATTAAAAGACATTCTGGAAAACGAGTACGATATTACTATTGCACAAACAGCAGAAAACGGACTGCACCGTGTGAATCAAGAAAATTACTCCTTGATTCTGCTGGATGTAGTCATGCCAGGGATGGACGGATTTACACTGCTAAAAAAACTGCAGGAGGAAATTATCACCCAAAATATCCCTGTCATTTTGATTACCAGCCTTTCAGACGCAGAAAATGAACAGAATGGACTTGTATTAGGGGCGGTGGACTATATTACTAAACCATTCAATCCTTCAATCGTTAAAGCAAGAGTGAATACCCATATCAAGTTATATAATTACCGTAGGCAGGCCGAGCGGCAGTCCATGACAGATCAGCTCAGCGGAGTGGCAAACAGACGAAGATACGACCGTTACAGTATTGCCAAATGGAACGAAGCTTCCCGGCTACAAATACCGTTTTCAGTTTGTATATTTGATATTGACCGATTTAAAGCATACAACGATGCTTTTGGACACCCTGCCGGAGATAAAGCAATCACCTCCATCGCAAAGACCGCATCCGCTCACTTACAGCGAAGTACGGACTTTCTTGCCCGATATGGAGGCGAGGAATTTGTGTCAATTCTCCTGGGGGAAGACTCAGAAAAAGTATTTGAAAACTGGAAAAAAATTCGACAAGCGGTAGAAGACCTCCATATTCCCCACCATCCATCTGTATCTGAATGGGTCACAATCAGTATCGGGGGGGTTACGGTTGTCCCTCCATTGGAAAGTTCCTATGACTTTTATTTAAAAATTGCTGATACGATGCTTTATGATGCTAAAAATAGCGGCCGAAACCAGGTTGTTTGGACTGACGAGCAGATGAAGCAGCTATGGGAAAAATAAAAACTCTGGAATATGTTGGGCAGATGGGAGTTTCTTCGCCAGGCAAGGAATTTTCCCGCAAAAAAGCCGGCACGACTTATAGCCGTGCCAACCTCTTTTTACAGGCGCCCTTTACTTTAATCCAGATACGCCTTTTTCAAAATTGCCAGCGCCCGGTCTGCATTCGCACTGGAAACCACCAGGGAAATATCCACATCTGAAGTAGTAATCAGCAGGATATCAATCCCTGCTGCATTCAGCAGGTCAAATACTCCCGCGGCTACCCCAGCCTGCTCCGGCATTGCTTCCCCATAAAGGGAAATTTTCACGTTCCCGGTCGAGATCAGCGGCTTGATCCCACTGTTCATCCGGGCAGCCAAAGCCGTGACCTCCATCACCCATTCCCCTGCAATCGTAAAGGAAAGGTTGTTTTTCTCCCCCTTCGGCGCGGTCTGGGAGATCATATCCACATTGATTCCCGCATCCGCAATCCGCCGGAACAGCTCGGAGATAAAACCAATCTGGGCTGGCGTCTTTTCAAAGGAAACAATCGATACCTCTTCCGTTTCATAGATCTTGCTGATTATCTTCATGCCTATCATCCTTTCGGTTCCTGCGGAACTTCATCCAAAAATTCCGGATCAATCACGGTTGTTACTATATTATGGATATATTCCAAGCTGAATGCCGGAGTCTGCGCACGAACGCCATGATTTTGTGCCAGTTCTTCCGTATAATCCCGCAGAAGGACTGTCCGGACATTTGCATAGCCCGGGTCGTAATGGGTCACCACCGGAAGGAACTTCGGGTTTTCCAACAAGATGCTGCCATCCGGCTGCTTGACAACCGTCACATCCAACGCACCCCCGATCATCCGCGGACCCTCCGACTGGGCAGAGATAAAATTCCCGAGAGAATAAACTACCAGGGAACGCCCGCCATCCGCACGGTCCAGCCACTCCACCGGCTGGATGACATGGGGATGATGCCCTAAAATCAGATCGGCTCCCCAATCTGCCATTTTCTGGGCCAGATCCCGCTGGGAAGCGGTCGGCTGATGGGTATACTCCACCCCCCAGTGTACGTTGACGACCACAACATCCGAAATCTGTTTGGCTTTCTCAATCCGGGTTTTGATCCGGTCTTCCTCCCCTGTCCGGAGGAGGACCAGCTCGCTCCCGGCAGGCAGGCTCAAGCCGTTTGTCAGCTCGGTCATCCCAATAAAGCTGAAGGTGACCCCATTCCGCTCCAACAGGCGAATCTGTTGGTAATCCGCTTCATCCTGATAAGCACCGGTGGTCCGGATTTTTTTCGTCTTCCAATAGTCCAGCGTAGATGCCAGCCCGGAGGCATTTTGATCCAGCACATGGTTATTCGCGAGATTCGCCACATCGAACCCGATCTGTTCCAGATGATCCCCCAATTCTGTCGGCGAATTGAAGCAAGGATAAGCCGAAAGAGGGCGGTTTCGATCCATAACGGTTTCCTGATTAATTGATGCAATATCTGCGGAAGCAATCAGTTCTTCCACCGCTTCATAAGTGAATCCGAAATCATACCCCTGCCCTTCTGCACGGCGGCTGGCTTGTTTGTAAATGGCTTCATGGATCAGATTGTCCCCCACTCCAACCAGGCGGACAACGGCAGGCTCCGGTTCCGGCTCGGAGGATTCAGGCTTCGACAACACCGGGACATCTACCGGCTGAACAGGCAAATCCTCCGAATCTGGCTCCGCATTATGCCAAACCGCAAAACCGACTGCTGCTCCCGCCAGCAAGGCCAACAGGAGGACCAGGACAACCGGCCAGAGCGCGACCCTTTTTCTATACTGTTGATAAGGCATTTTCCCCTCCCCTTTCCGCTGTTACTGATCCAGCAGATCCTTCATGGCGTAGAGCCCGGCAGGCTGTCCAGCTAAAAAACAGGCAGCATTGATTGCCCCTACAGCGAAAACCTCCTTGGACAAGGCAGAATGCCGCAGGGAAAGCAGCTCGTCGTGTCCAGCGAAGAGCACCTCATGCTCCCCGACAATCGTACCACCCCGTACCGCGTGGATCCCGATCTCATTCGGACGGCGTTTCTGCCGTTTGGAGTGCCGGTCGTATTCGAACTGATACCCTTGCTCTGAGGTTTCGCTCAGTGCTTCTGCCAACATGAAAGCCGTCCCGCTGGGTGCGTCAATTTTCTGGTTATGATGCTTTTCGATAATCTCAATATCGAACTGTCCGCCCAGCACCCCTGCCGCGCGGCGGGCAAGATCCAGCAGCAGATTCACACCCAGGGAAAGGTTAAAGGTAAAAAATACCGCCGTTTGCCCGGCCGCCGCCTTGATCCGGGCAACCTGCTCTTCTGTATAGCCGGTTGTCGCCGCGACAAAGGGAGTTTTCGTCCGCAAGGCATATGCCAGCAGGCTGTCCAGCGCCGCCGGATGCGAAAAATCAATGATGACATCAGCTTCCCCGGTAAATTCCTCAATAGAAGAAAAAACAGGGAATCCCGCCTGGGCAGCTGTATTCAAATCTACGCCCGCCACGATTTCAACATCCTCCCGTTCCGCCGCAAGCCCGGTCACAACCCGGCCCATTTTCCCGTTTGCACCGCAGAGAATCACGCGGCATTTCACAGTATTTTTCATACAATCCCATTCCTTTATTTTCGAGTATTTTCAACGAATTATGAAAATCCAGGATGATGGCATAAAGCGAAGCAAAATGCGATAATCAGCCTTCGGGGGAAGCCCGTAGCGCAAACATTGCCCTGGCCATCCTAGTTTTGTATTCATTATAGCATAGAGTCGTTTAATTTGCATCTTTTTTCGCTCTTTTTCCCGAAAGAAAGAAAATACTAAAGCGCTGCCGGAATAAATCCAAACAGCGCCCTAAAGGTTCATGCTTCAATCCGGGTCAGGCCGGCGTTTCTGAATTGGAAAAGACCGGTTTGAGCTTCTTGTTCCAGAGAAGCCGCAGAAGCTTGATGATGACGAAATAAAGAGCACAGACCAGAATGGTGAGCCCGAACATCACCGCCACACTGAATTTATAGCTCCGTCCGGGAAGGCAAGCCTCAACTACTATTCTAGCTATATAATGATTGAAATAAATCATCAGGCTCAAAGGCTCCAGACAGCGGAGTTTATCCCACCGGAATAACATCGCCGCATAGCTTACCCCGCTGAAGGTGATCGCAATCGGGATCGGCAGAATCAGCAGAATCGAAAAGAGAGTTTTGTGATTCTGCCCGGGAGTTAAAAATACGGCAAAGAAAAGTAAATATAGCAGGATCTCCGCTGCGGTAGCTAGGATCTTCTGGGGCTTTGTTTGCACCATCTCCCGCAATTTACTGCTGATCGTCCAGGCCGCTGCACCGGAGCAGATACCCAATACCCCTCGGAGCAGGGAACCCGAAATGAACCCATAGAACTGCATATGATGCAGCATCGGTTTTTCCAGGCTGCTGGCGTAACTAAAGAGTATCAAGATCGCCAGAGGAGAAAAGACATAAAGGAAAAAATTTTTGTTTCTGGAAAGCAGGTAATGCAAAGGAAGCATACAGAGCAGCATAGCGGAGATATACCAAGTAACACCGTTAAAATCGGAATAAAACAGCCCCACCTGCCGTACACCAAGCAATTGAGGGATATCCTGGATGATGGTCCGGATGGGATTATTCCTTTCCTTAATCAAAAAATAAAGAAGGATAGAAAACAGTGTTGAAATATAATACGGCAGGGCGATCCCCTTGAATTTACGCAGCACAAACTGCATGGAGCGCTTGCCGCAGGCCGGAAGACCGTCCTCCCGTTTCATGTAGCTGTTGACCATCAGCAGCCCCGAAACAATAAAAAAGAAATGCACCGATACCCAGCCTAAACCGTAAGGCGGTTTAAACCTTGTATTTTCACCAATAAAAATAAAGGTATGGCTGACAAAAACAAACAGCGTAAAAACAAGCTTCAATACATCTAATTGATAATTACGCGGAGCAGGATTGGCGCCCCCCCCCCCCGTTTCCATTTAATGGAATATTTGAAATATTTTTCATTACTGCAACTCCCTCTTTTCTTTGTAATCTGATAATAAAAAGAAAACAAAAGCTTTTTTAGAAAAAATTCTACCATAAAATCCGTGCGGATGCAAGGATTTTCGACATTAGTGAGTATTCTCCCGCGCATTTTATAAAAGGATCAGGCTTTCAAGAGAAGCCGCCCCCGAGCTGCGTTCCTCCGGCAGCAGAGGACGGCTCAACGGCAGGACAGCCCCATGCTGCCCGCCATGTGGAGATCCCAGGGGGAGATTTCTTTTCCCCCTTTTCTTTAATCACTCAAAGAAAAGGGGGCGGGGCATCTCTCTCCTATAAAATCTTTATGTTGGACACTTCCCGACATCAGGACCCTTGCCTCAACAGAAAAGCCCTCATCCCATTGGGATGAGGGCTTCCGCTTTCTTTTACTTCATCAGCCTATTCCGTCCGCTTACCGAACCACATTCGCCCGTTTCAAGGCTCCTGCCAATGCCTGCTTCTGGGTATCCGTCATTTCAAGCAACGGCAGGCGGCATTCGCCAACCTCCTGCCCCAGTTGGTTCATCGCTTCCTTCACCGGGATCGGGTTGACATCCATGAACAGCGCTTTGATCAGCTCCAGATATTTCAATTGAAGCTCCGCCGCCCCGGCTAAATCTCCCGCGAAGAAACGAGCACAGATGTCATGGGTTTCCTGGGGAAGTACGTTGGACAAGACCGAAATCACCCCTTTACCGCCCAACGACAGCACCGGAACGATCTGATTGTCATCCCCCGAATAAACATCCAATTCCTCCCCGCAGAGCGCCCGGATTTCAGCCACCTGGCTGATATTCCCGCTGGCCTCTTTAATCGCGGTAATATTGGGATGCTCCGAAAGAATCTTACAGGTTTCGGGCAGGATATTTACCCCCGTCCGGCTGGGAACGCTGTAGAGGATAACCGGCAGATCCGTTGCGTCCGCAACCTCGGTAAAATGCCGCACCAAGCCCCGCTGCGAGGTCTTATTGTAATAGGGGGTCACGTGAAGCAAGGCATCCGCACCAAGCCGTGCAGCTTCTTTGGAAAGCTCCACCGCATACCGGGTATCGTTGCTGCCCGCTCCGGCGATGACCGGCACCCGGCCCGCTGTACGTTCCACCGCATAGCGAATACAGTCAATATGTTCCTGATCCGTCATCGCGGCGGATTCCCCGGTCGTCCCACAGATGACAATTGCATCGGTGTGCCGTTCAATTTGGAAATCAATCAGCTCCCCCAGCTTTTCATAGTGGATGGAACCATCCGGATGCATGGGAGTCACAATAGCCACACCCGCTCCAGTAAAAATTGTTTTTTTCAAGAAGGTCACATTCCTTTCCAGATATTACTTCCGGCCTTTTCAGTTCGGAAGTAATAATATACCGCCGAAATCCGGCCAGAGCTATTTTCCCTATTATCCTATGCAAACGGAAGAAAATACGTTCTTGTTCTTCCGCGGAATCAATCCAGATACCCTTTTGCCGCCAGGAGTTCCGCCATCAGCACAGCGCCGCCGGCTGCGCCCCGAACCGTGTTGTGAGACAGGCAGACAAATTTGTAGTCATACTGCCGGTCCTCCCGCAGACGCCCGACTGAAACCGCCATCCCATTTTCCAAATCCCGGTCCAGCTTGGCCTGGGGACGGTTATCTTCCTCAAAATAATGCAGGAACTGCTTGGGCGCGGAGGGAAGCTCCAGCTCCTGCGGAGCACCGCGGAAGGCTGCCCAGCGGGCCTTGATCTCCTCCAGGGAGGGCTTTTTCGCAAAGCGGACGAACACCGCCGCCGTATGCCCATCGCTGACCGGGACCCGCAGGCATTGGGTGGTAATCGAGGGGGTTTCTGCGTTCAGGATGCGGCCGTCCTCGATTTTACCCCAGATTTTCAATGGCTCCAGCTCGCTTTTTTCCTCTTCCCCGCCGATAAACGGGATCACATTATCCACAATCTCCGGGAAGGTTTCAAAGGTTTTCCCGGCCCCGGAAATCGCCTGATAGGTGCAGGCCAGCGCTTCCGTCACGCCGAACTCCTCCATCAGCGGATGAAGCGCGGGCACATAGCTTTGGAGCGAACAGTTGGTTTTTACCGCAATAAAGCCCCGTTTGGTCCCCAGACGTTTGCGCTGTGCGGCGATGACCTCCGCGTGCTCCGGGTTGATCTCCGGCACGATCATCGGGACGTCCGGAGTCCCGCGGTGGGCGGAGTTATTGGAGATGACCGGGCATTCCAACTTCGCGTAATCCTCCTCCAGCTTCTTGATCTGGTCCTTCGGCATATCTACCGCGCAGAACACAAAGTCAACCTCTTTCGCAATGGCTTCCATCTCCTGGGAAGCGTCCCGCACAACCAGGTCCCGCAATGCCTGAGGCATCGGCTTCGGCATTGCCCAGCGGCTCCCGACCGCTTCTTCATAGGTTTTCCCTGCACTGCGCGCCGAAGCCGCCAGCAAGGTAACCCGGAACCAGGGGTGGTTTTCCAATAAAATCGCAAACCGCTGGCCGACCATGCCCGTTGCGCCAATAATACCGACTTTAAATGTTTTCATACAATCTCAAACCCTTTCTGATTCTCTGTTTTCCAGTATTTCATCACTCTTATACTTTTATGACACGCCTTCCGCATTTAAGACAGGTTTTTTCTGCCGAAGGGATGAAAAAAACCGGTTGAAAACCGGTTCATCTTGTACTATAATAGGAAATATTGACTGGTTCGGCAAAACTGCCGCCACTGCCGATAGCTCTCCATCATAATTGATGACAATTTTACAGTTTTTCACTGCAAAATCAGGACCCTCCTGCCAAGAGGAATCCTTCGGCGGCTTCCCCTTTGGGCTGTTTTCAACGGCCTGGCGGCCTCCCACAGCTTACTTTTGAAATCCGCGGCCTCTATCCGATTTTTTCATACGTTCGCGTATTGGTGTTATCATAGCACGGCGGCCGGCAAATGTCAATCCATTTCCCGATTTATAGTCAACGCGCTTGAAAAGAAGCATTGGCTTCTTTTCAACACTGCGGCA
>CANAQK010000070.1 GCA_947363605.1 uncultured Clostridia bacterium
CATGTTTTGCGGTTGCCGCTGGTTACGGCGGCGAGCAAAACGGCTCAAATCAAATATATTATTTCCGAATTTTTAATTCAGAAATAATAAAATCTATTCAAAGGAGAGGAAGCGGATATGATCCTGCATACCTTAATAACCGGCCCGCTTGGGGTGAATTGCTATATCCTGGAAAGCTCGGGCAAAAATGCATTGGTGATCGATGCCGGGGCGGATGCGGAGAAAATCCAAGCAGTGCTGGAGGAAAATGGGCTGACCCTGCGGATGCTGGCCTTTACCCATGGGCACTTTGACCATATCGGCGGGGCAGACGCATTGGCCAGGCCGGGGGCAGAAGTGTTGGTTCCCGAGCTGGACGAAGAGCTTTTCCGGGACCCAGTTGGCACGCAGGGGGATTTTTTCCCCAAAGGGATCCTTCAGAAATTCAAGCCTCCGCGGATCACCCGGCTTTACCGGGAGGGGGATGAAATCCAGCTGGATGAAATCCGGCTGACCGTTTTGCACACACCAGGGCATACCCCCGGTTCCAGCCTTTTTCAAGGGCATGGGATGCTGTTTACCGGGGATACGCTGTTTGCTGGGGCGGCAGGTCGGACCGATCTGTATGGCGGGGATTCCCGGGCGCAGCGGGAGTCCATGAAACGGATCGCCTCGCTGGAGGGGGACGACCGCATTTTCCCCGGGCATGGGGAGAGCTCCAGCCTGTCCCGGGAAAAGCAGACGAACCTCTACCTGATGGAGGAATTCCCGATTTGGTAAGCCCATTGATGTCCCGCCGGCTTTGAACCGGCAGTCAGAACCTGTATTCATAGCCGGGGATGCCGGATGGCCGAGGGATTTTTCCGGCAGACAAGGCGGTTTTTTGCCGCCATATACTGACGCATGGCAAGAAAAATGAACGCAGTATGCCTGAAAAAGGCCCGGTCAGACAGCGTTTTCCGGTTGTGAATACAGGTTCTCAGTATCATAAGAAAGAGCAGGAATTGAAATGACCCTTTACTTTTGCGGGCATCCGTTTAAATATGAACTGGAAGGAATCTGCAAGCTGTTTTTTCCGCTGATCCGGTTTACCCATGTGTTCGATCCGGAGGGGCCTGTCCCGGAGGGGGATTTCGTCCGGACAATCCGGGAAAAAGGGAAGGAACAGACCCGGCTTTGCGCGGAGGTATCCCTGGGAGGGGTTTCCCGCAGCAGGGCGGTGGCCCTTCCCAATACCCTGCCGGAATATGAGAAGGAATGTGAGCGGGTTTTGTGCGTGGAGCTTTACCGGCTGCTTTCCGAATGGCTGGGGATCCAGCCCAGCTGGGGGATTCTGACCGGGGTGCGTCCGGTGAATATCATCCAGCGGGAACGCGCGGCAGGGCATCCGGATGGGGAGATCGCCCGCTTTTTGCGGGAGGAGTATCTGGTCAGCCCGGAAAAGCTCCGGCTGGCGTTTACCACAGCCGATGTGCAGTCCGGCCTGTTGGCAGACCTTCCCGAACGCTCCTACAGCCTGTATATCTCGATCCCCTTCTGTGCCAGCCGGTGCAGCTATTGTTCCTTTGTTTCCCACGCCATCACGACCCGGAAGGCAACAGATAAAATCGAGGAATACCTGGCCCTTCTTTGCCAGGAATTGGAGCTGACCGCCCAGGTGGCGAAGCAGAACCGGCTGAAGCTGGATACGGTTTATATCGGGGGAGGGACGCCGACCGCGCTTTCCGCTGCCCAGCTCAAGCAGGTCACGGATGCAGTTTCCGCTTATTTTGACATTTCCTCTGCACGGGAATATACCATTGAGGCCGGGCGTGCGGATACGATTACCCGGGAAAAGCTGGAGGTGATCCGTGCTTCCGGCGCCGGGAGGATTTCTGTCAATCCCCAGACCTTTAATGATGATGTCCTCCGCAGGATCGGGCGGCGGCATACGGCGGCGGAAGCGGTGGAATGCTACCGGATGGCGTGCGAAATGGGGTTCGATACAATCAATATGGACTTTATCGCTGGGCTTCCGGGGGATACTTTGGAGAGCTTCCAGCATACAATAGAAGAAGCGATCCGGCTTTCCCCCTCCAATATTACCGTCCATACCCTGTCGATCAAGCGCAGCGCCGACCTTTTTTCCGAAGAGGGTATCGCGGATTATGTGAAAACCAACGTTACGGATGGGATGACTGCTTTTGCAAGGGAGGCTTTGCTGGCTGCCGGCTACCGCCCTTATTACCTCTACCGCCAGAAAAATACGATTGGGAATCTGGAAAACGTGGGATTTGCCAAGCCGGGGGCGGAGAGCCTGTATAACGTGTATATCATGGATGAAATCCAAACCATCCTTGCCTGCGGGGCAGGCGGCGTAACTAAGCTGGTGGGCGGGAAACAGGACCTAGACAGCGGAAAGAACCCGATTGAGCGCATTTTCAACTTCAAATACCATTTTGAATATATCGACCGTTTTGATCAAATAAAAACCAGGAAAGAGCAGGTGACTGATTTTTATGAAAACCAGGAAAAATGACCGTGTCAGCGCGACATGGCTGAACGGGATGGTGCTTGCCGCACCTCATCGAATTGTAACGGTTTCGGAACGGATTTACCGCAACCAGATCCGGGCCACGGCAGACGAAATTGCGCGCCGGAGCACACCGTGTTCGATTTTATTGGTTTCCGGGCCTTCCGGTTCCAGCAAGACGACCACGGCCGGGAAGCTTTCGGCCGAACTGGCCAAGCATGGTATTCGCTCGGTGGTCGTTTCACTGGATAACTTTTTTGTCAACCGAGACCAGCTTCCCAAGCTGCCCAATGGGGACACGGATTTTGAATCCGTCAAAACCCTGGAT
The DNA here is from genome assembly GCA_947363605.1 of uncultured Clostridia bacterium. Lineage (GTDB taxonomy): Bacteria > Bacillota > Clostridia > Oscillospirales > Ruminococcaceae > Paludihabitans. Next base: position 2,820 of record CANAQK010000070.1, read on the forward strand.
ATGGCGGCATTGGACCGCTGTTTTGACGAATTGGTCGGGACCGGCGCGTCGGATTTCCCGATTTTCGATTTTACGGTGGGGAGGCGTTCCTCCGAGGTCCAGCGGCTGGAGGTGGACGAGGAAACCATCGTAATCCTGGAGGGGATTCACGCCCTCTGTCCGGAGGTGGTGGAGGGGCATGACCCTTCCCATTTCCTGAAGCTCTACATTTCTCCTAATTCGGACTATTATCAGGATGACTTGCTGCTTCTCAACGCACAGGATGTCCGGCTGATCCGGCGGATGGTGCGGGACTATTTTTACCGCGGGAATACGGTGGATTCCACGTTGGCTATGTGGGTCAATGTTGTGGCAAGTGAACGGCAAAATATCCTCCCTTATCGTGACAGTGCGGATTTCCAGATTGATTCGGCCATTTTGTATGAACCGAATGTGTACGGCTCCTATCTGGAGCAGATTCTGGCGAAAAGTGAAATTTCCGAAAAATATCAGGCAGAAATCAGCCGGCTCCGGAAAGCGCTGGAATATTTTGTCCCCCTGGGAAGCCCGTATATCCCGGAGGATACGGTGCTGCATGAATTTTTGGGCGTTTAAGTTTTCTGCCCGGAAAAGGGTGGCGGAGTTGTATTTCTTTACGGAATAGGATATAATGAAAAGAACAGAATCCGGCGTGCAAGCCGGGAATTAAGCTAACCAGAAGAAAGGATGGAACACAATGGCAGGAAAATTTGATGAGTTTGTGCTGAAGGCGAAAGATATTGCCGATGCGGCAGGGAAAAAAACCAATGAGCTTTATGAAATTTCAAAATCGAAATATGAATGTATCAAGCTGAACGGTGAAATCAAAAAGCTGTATGAACAGTTGGGAAGTTCGGTTTATTCTATGGTCAAGGGCGGCTATGACAATGACGAGCTGGTGGATTCGCTGACCGAGGAAATCGACGAGTGCATGGAGCAGCTCCGGCTGATTAACGAGGAACTGGCCCAGCGGAAAAACGAGCGGGTTTGCCCGGCCTGCGCTGCAAAAAACCCCATGGATAATTTCTATTGTGCAAAATGCGGGACTAAGCTGAAAAGGGAGGAAAAGCCGGCTGATCCGGACGTCGAGCCGGACTGCGGCTGTGGGGAGGATTTCTGTGAGGCGCCGCAGGAACCCGAAATTTAAATGCCTGTTTACCGTCTTTTCGGTAATGAGCTGAAGCAGGGCAAAGAGGGGGCAATTTTTCCGCTTTGCCTTGACAGGCTCTCCTTTTTCTGTTATAATATAGATAAAAGTGAATACCTTATCGAGAGTGATGGAGGGACTGGCCCGATGAAATCCGGCAGCCTGCTGAAAAGTAAGGTGCTAAATCCAGAGGAGAAAAATCCGAAGATGAGGTTTAAACCAGGTTTAAACATGCGCTCGGAATACTCCGGGCGCTTTTTACCATGCTTTTAAATGGACGTTAATACGATTTCTTGATAAAAAGATAAAAATCTTTTTATTGCGGCGTGATACGCCGCCGCGCCTGCGGCGCACCAAGAAAAGTATTGACAACATTCTTGGCGGCTGCGCCGCCGGGCCGCAGAATGCGGCCCAATAAAACGACTGCATCGTTTTATTGCGAATTAGTATAAGGCATTCACTTTCATTGTTCGAATAGATTAAGAAAGGAAGTATGAATATGTCACGTTATCTGTTTACCTCTGAAAGTGTTACAGAAGGGCATCCCGACAAAATCTGCGATCAGGTTTCCGATGCTGTGCTTGATGCTATCCTGGCCAAGGACCCTTCCGCCCGGGTAGCCTGCGAAACGGCTACAACCACCGGCATGATCCTGGTAATGGGCGAAATTACTACCAGTTCTTATGTGGATATCCCGAGTGTTGTGCGGGAAACTGTCACGGAAATTGGTTATGACCGCGCTAAATTCGGCTTTGACGCTTCAACCTGCAGCGTGCTGACGGCCATTCATGAGCAGTCCCCGGACATTGCGCTGGGTGTAGATAAGGCCCTGGAGCAGAAAACCGGATCCCAGGAGGACAGCGATTCAACCGGTGCGGGCGACCAGGGGATGATGTTCGGTTATGCTTGTGATGAAACTCCCGAGCTGATGCCGATGCCGGTTGCGCTGGCACATAAGATGGCGAAGCGCCTGACCGAAGTCCGCAAGAATGGCCAGTTCCCCTACCTCCGTCCGGACGGGAAAACCCAGGTAACTGTAGAATACGAGGACGGCAAGCCGGTACGGATTGATACCATCGTCATTTCGACCCAGCATGACCCGGAGGTTTCGTTGGAAACCATCCGAGCTGATCTGATTGAGTCTGTTGCGAAAGCAACGGTTCCGGCGGAGCTGCTGGATGGGAATACCCGCTATCTGATCAATCCAACCGGACGGTTTGTCATTGGCGGCCCGATGGGGGACAGCGGTTTGACTGGGCGGAAAATCATCGTGGATACATACGGCGGTTATGCGCGGCATGGCGGCGGCGCCTTTTCGGGCAAGGATCCGACCAAGGTGGACCGGAGCGCGGCTTATGCGGCACGCTGGGCAGCGAAAAATGTCGTAGCGGCTGGGCTGGCACGGCAGTGTGAAATTGAACTGGCTTATGCAATCGGTGTGGCGAAACCGGTTTCCATTATGGTGGATACCTTTGGTACTGGCCGGTATCCGGACGAGGAGATCGCCAAGGCCGTGGAACGGGTTTTTGACCTCCGTCCGGCAAAAATTATCGAGGCGCTGGATCTCCGCCGGCCGATTTATAAAAAGCTGGCGGCTTACGGCCATATGGGCCGCGAGGATTTGGGCGTAAAATGGGAAGAAACCAATAAGACGGAAGAACTGAAGGCTTGCTTTGCCTAAAAAGAAAAACGCTGCGGTTAAAACCGCAGCGTTTTTCTTTTTATAGTCGGCACACTCTCAAATCGATACCCGATTTGAGAGTCAGGCTTTGCCTGTTCGCGCATAAAATGCGCTGTGCGCCGTCTATGAAGCCCTACCGTATGGCCGCTTCTTTTCAAGTGCGTTGACTATAAAAAGGTGGATTTGCAAATATCTGAAAAAACAATGTCTGCGTCTGAGAACCGCAGGGAATAATACGTTGCGCGGGGAGTGTTCAGCTTTTCTGCCGGAAAAGGCTTGTTGGGAATGGGGATGCTCAGCTTCACAGTAGTCCCGTGGTGCATCTGGCTGAAAATGGAAAGGGTCCCTTGGTGCAGCTCCATAATCTTTTTAGCTATCGGAAGGCCCAGGCCAAGCCCCATCTCCTCCTCTGGGACCGGGGCGTCATGATAAGAGAAAAACGGCTCCAGGACCTGTTGGATTTTATCCGGCGGGATGCCGCTTCCTTCGTCGGTTACCGTTACCGTAAAATGCCGGCCGTCGGTTTCAGCTTTGATGTGTACGGCTGAACCATGAGGAGAATAAATACAGGCATTGAGTACGATATGATAGACAGCCAGTGAAAACAGCCGGGGGGAGAGGCAGAGTATGCCCAAGTGCATTTCTTCCAGGGGGGGCTGGTTCAAGGTATAGCCAGCCTGGGCCAGCTTGGTCTGTATCTGCTGGGTTAAGTGCCTGAAAAAATCATTCCCCACGATTGCCTCTGTTTTAAAGGGGATTTCCCCATTGACTAAACGGTAATAGTCGTTCAGTTCTGTCGTAGAGCGCAGGATGGAGTAACAGGAATTCGCGGCTTCATTCAGACGGCTTAACTGGCGGTAATTTTCACTTTCGGAAAAAGGGCCGGAGATTTCATACAGCAGGTTCAGGATGTTCGTTACCGGGGTCCGGAACCGGTCGCTGACGATGGGAAGAAGCCCGCTGCCGGAGTGAGGGATGGGGGTGGAAAGGTCCAGCAGCCAGACAACGGCGCCGGAAAATTCGTTCCCTTCTGTTTCCGGAAGGAAAAAAGCGCCGTATCGCTGTAGGTTGATTTCTAATTTTGGGGAAAAATGAGGTTTTCCTGTGCGAAGCTCCTGTTTTGCCCGATGAAGCTCGGAAGTATAGCCGGCGAAAAGGTCAAACAGAGAATCGCCGGATTTTACCGGAAGAGAAGCTTCGGTAAGCAAGCGGCCCACTGCGGTAATCCGCAGATCCTGGTTGCAGAGAAAAACCGGCGCACAGTCATCTTTCAGACAGGACAAACAAAAGGCGCGGTCCACTCGGATTCCTCCTTTACATATGAAACGATGGTTTTTATTATGATTAAATTCATTATATCGAATCCCGCATGGAAAGTAAAGAACTAGTCTTTTTCTTTCGGAAAAAGTCGAAGAGATCCTGAAACCTGTCAGGAACAGGCATTAGATTTAGCGTTTGCGTTTTATGAACCGCTATTCTTAAAAATTTTTAGTGTTTTTTTTGTGAAATACTTGTCATTTGTACGTTTATGGGTTAAAATAGAAGTACAAGTTGTGCAGGCAGCACAGCAAATAAGCGCTGCGGGTTTCCGCAGAATATATTGGAGGTTTTCATTATGGCAATTAAAGTTGGCATCAATGGTTTTGGCCGTATCGGCAGACTGGTATTCCGTGCAGGTCTGGACAACCCGAATATTGAGTTCGTAGGTATCAACGACCCGTTTATGACCCCGGATTACTGTGCTTATATGCTGCGGTATGACACGGTTCATGGCCAGTATAAGGGCGAGATCAAATACACCGAAGACGCTATTATCGTAAACGGCAAAGAAGTTAAGTTCTACGCTGAAAAAGACCCGGCGAATATTCCGTGGGGCGCTTGCGGTGCAGACTATGTCGTAGAGTCCACCGGCGTATTCACTACTACCGAGACCGCTTCTGCTCATATTAAAGCAGGTGCTAAGAAGGTTGTCATTTCGGCTCCGTCCAAGGATGCTCCGATGTTCGTTATGGGTGTAAACCAGAACAAATACACCAACGATATGGATATCGTTTCCAACGCTTCCTGCACCACCAACTGCTTGGCTCCTCTGGCAAAAGTTATCAACGACAAGTTCGGTATCGTTGACGGTCTGATGACCACCGTCCACTCCACCACCGGCACACAGAAAACTGTTGACGGCCCGTCTAAGAAGGACTGGAGAGGCGGCCGTGCTGCTGCCGGCAACATTATCCCGTCTTCTACCGGCGCTGCAAAAGCAGTAGGCAAGGTTATTCCGGAGCTGAACGGTAAACTGACCGGTATGGCATTCCGCGTTCCGACCCTGGACGTTTCGGTTGTTGACCTGACTGTAAACCTGGAAAAAGCAGCAAGCTATGACGAGATCTGCGCAGCTGTAAAAGCAGCTTCTGAAGGCGAACTGAAAGGGATTCTGGGCTACACCGAGGATTCTGTCGTTTCTTCCGACTTCATCCATGATTCCCACACCTCGATCTTTGACGCTGCCGCTGGTATCGCGCTGACCGACAAATTTGTTAAACTGGTTTCCTGGTATGACAATGAGTGGGGTTATTCCAACAAAGTCCTGATGCTGATTGAGCATATGGATTCTGTAAAATAAGCTGAACAAGAACTAAAGATGGATGGAAGCCATGGCTTCCATCCATCTTTTTATTCGCTGGGGAATTAAGAGAGGTTTTCGATGAGAGAAGAAGAAAAAATCAAAGCAGGGATCCTGTTTAACCCGGGCGATCCCGAACTGAAAGCCATGAAGCTGAAAGCCCATAACCTAAATGTGGATTACAATCAGACCTATGAGGACGAAACGGAAAAGCGGGCAGCTATCTTAGCCGAATTGATCGGTGAATTGGGTGAGGGAAGCTTTATCCAGGGGCCGATTGCGATCCATTATGGGAAGCATACCCGGATCGGACGGAATTTTTTCGGCAATTTCAACCTGACCATCCAGGATGATGCTGAGGTTTGGATCGGGGATTATTGCAGCTTTGGCCCCAATGTAACTATTGTGACGCCGATCCACCCAATGCTTCCGGATGAGCGGTTGGAACTGCGGACGGCTGAGGGGGATAAAAAACGCCTTTGCTATGCCAAACCGGTGCGGATCGGCAGCAACTGCTGGTTTGGCGCTTCTGTGACCGTCTGTTCCGGCGTAACCATCGGGGACAACTGCGTGATTGGTGCGGGAAGCGTGGTTACACGGGATATTCCGCCCGGCAGCTTTGCGGCTGGCGTCCCCTGCCGGGTGATCCGGAAACTCACGGAAGCGGACAGCATGAAGTATAAGCCGGAGATCCTGGCTGATAACCAGGTGATCGAGGGCTGACCCCTATTGGAAAGAAAATTGCTCGAACAGCTCTTGTACGGCCATGTCCGCACCGTTCATCACCAGGACATCTCCAAGGCAAAGCTCGGTAGAGCCATTAGGCACGATCGTTTCCTTCCCGCGCTTGATCATGACAATCAGGATCCCTTCCGGGATATTAGCCCCCAGCAGCGTCTGGCCGATCCAAGGATTCCCCGTGTTCAGGACCATTTCGGTCAGCTTCCCGGAAAGCTCCTCCTCATAGTCGTTGAAGGTTTTCAGCACGGATTCCGAGGTATCCACCAGGTCCAGCTTTTTGGCCACCAGCGGGAGAAGGGAGCCTTGAACAGCGACAGAAAATAACGCGATAAAAAAGACAATATGGAAAATATCTGTCCCAAGGCCGCTGACCCGGGTGATCGCCATGATGGCAAAAACGATAGAAGCAGCGCCCCGCAGCCCGACCCAGGATACAAAAAGCTGTTGTTTAACCGGGACTTTGAACCAGCTTAGGATAGCAAAGGTGGCGGCTGGTCGTGCGACAAACAGCATGAATAATGCGATCAGCAGGCCGGTTCCGGTAATCAGCTGGAGCTGGGACGGGAAGGAGAGAAGGCCAAGCATAAAGAACAGCATAATCTGCATAATCCAGGAAATACCGTCAAAAAAGCGTACCAGGCTCTTTTTATGCGGGATTTTGGAATTACCGATGATGATGCCCGTCAAATAGACGCTCAGGTAGCCGTTCCCACCGGTAAAATCGCTCAGTGCGTAGGAAAGGACGGCAATGGCCATGACAAAGATAGGGTACAACCCTTCAATTTCCAGCCGGAAGCGCTTCAGCAGGAATACAGCCAGCTTCGCCAGCCCAAAGCCGATCAGCAAGCCGAACCCCACCTGCTTGAAGAGCATCAGGATGATGTTTTCCCCTTCGCCGGTGATGAAGGTCAGAAGGATCATGGTCATCATGTAGGCGCAGGGGTCGTTGCTCCCGCTTTCTACCTCAAGCAAGGAGGAGAGGCCGCCTTTCAGGTCCAGCTTGCGGGAGCGGAGGATGGAGAAAACAGAGGCTGCGTCAGTAGATCCGACAACGGCTCCCAGCAGCAGCGATTCCAACAGGGTGGTCTCCAGCACCAGGTAGCTGAAAAGTCCTGTCAGCACCGCTGTGAGGAGCACTCCCAGGGTAGACATCAGGATTGCTTGCGGGGCGATCGGTTTGGCCATTTTCCAGTTTGTGCCGAAGCCGCCATAAAACATGATGAAAACCAGTGCAAGGGAACAGGCTTTTTCTGCCATATTGTAGTCGTTGAATTGGATTCCAATAATCCCATCCGATCCGGAGAGCATCCCAAGCACCAGGAAAATCAGAAGAGCGGGTACGCCAAACCGATAGAGCAGTTTGCTGGAGGTTACACAGACTAAAACCACCAACGCGAATAAGATCAGATAAAAAGTCATAGGCGTTCCTTCCTTTGCATCATAATTCCAATTTTATTATACTAAAAAGTTATGTCCCATACAACTCTATTTCTATGAATTTTGACTGAAAATCCAGCCTAAATCGGATAATTTGCATTCGAGATAGGTTTTTAGCAGAGCGCCGTATTACGTCAAAGGATCAGAGAAATTTTTCTTTGGAGCGGACAGGCGTATAATTTTTTCCCGGTTCCGCACCCTAATTCCGAAAGGAGGGACGCACGATGTCCGATGAAACCCGAAATCATCTTTGCCTGTCCGATCTGCTGCAGGAGGAGCTTTCTGCCTGGGAATATTTCAATACCCTGCCGCATTCGGTGAAACAGGAGCTGGAGCGGAAAGATGTCCGAAGCTTTGAAGAAATGCAGGAACTGGCTGGGGAACTGATACGGGGAGATTCCAGTTCTTCCAGATATAGTCGGCACACTTGAAAATCGGATGCCGATTTTCAAGTCAGGCTTTGCCCGTTCGCGCATAAAATGCGCTGTGCGCCGTCTATGAAGCCCTACCGCATGGCCGCT
>CANAQK010000071.1 GCA_947363605.1 uncultured Clostridia bacterium
GCCTGTGCCAGCCCAATCCCTAAGTTGGCACAGGTTGTGGTCTTGCCCACACCTCCCTTTTGGTTGGCGATGGCGATGATTTGCGTGTTCAAGATAATCACCTCGTTTCTAATTCGTTGTGGTTGCTTCTGGAAATAGAAAAAGCCGCCACTTCATAAATTGAAAAGTGACGGCTTTTTCTGATCCCGGAATACAGTTCCCCGGAAACGCAAAAAGCACCCAGCAAAAAATACTGAGTGCCTGCATTAAAATCATATTCAATTATTCAAATTCGGTCAAACTATGCCAAACTGTTCTCGTATAAATCGAGGGGAGAGAGGGAGTAAAAATCACCTCTGAAATACCCCAAAAACAGAGCTGTGGTTATCCTATTTTGTAACCACTTGACCCTCATTTTGCCCTCTTTTTGCCCGGTTATCCTATTGGGAACCACTATAAATTTGGTGAAAAATGGCTTTTTTGCGTCAAACTGCATCAAACCCTATCAAAAGCAAAAGCCCGGAAAACCTTGATTTTCCGGGCTTTTTGAGCCATTTTGATAAAATTTAACGCTTGCTGAACTGCGGAGCGCGACGAGCCGCTTTGAGGCCTGTTTAAAATCTCTATGCCATCCCGTATACGCTGAGCTCCTGAACAGGCTCTAAAGTTAAAGGGTTCACAGTAATGCCGGAATCCGCCCGCAGCCCGCCCCGCTTTAATCTGCAAAAACAGCGCCTTTCGAGCCGGACGTCACCAGCGAAGCGTACCGCTTGAGGTAGCCGCTCAGTTCCTTTTTCTTCGGAACAAACACCGCCAGCCGGGCCTCCTGCTCCGATTCCGGCAGCAGCAGTTCCAGCTTCCGGCCGGGGATATCAATCCGGATCCGGTCCCCCTCCTGGATAACACCGATCAAACCACCTTCCGCCGCTTCAGGTGAAATATGGCCGATCGCCGTACCCCGGGTTGCTCCGGAAAACCGCCCGTCGGTAATCAGCGCAACGGAAGCGTCCAGCCCCATTCCAGCCAGCGCCGCGGTTGGAGCCAGCATTTCCCGCATCCCTGGGCCGCCTTTCGGGCCCTCATAACGGATGACGACAATATCCCCCGGAAGGATCTTCCCGCCAAGGATTGCCGCCGAAGCCTCTTCCTCACTGTCAAATACCCGGGCGGGGCCTTCATGCTGCATCATCCCGGGCGCAACCGCCCCCTGCTTGACCACGCTGCCCTCCAGCGCCAAATTGCCGTACAGCACCGCAATACCGCCATCCGGACGCACCGGATGCTCCAGCGTATGGATCACCTGCCCGTCTGCATCCGCGGCCTGCTTCAGACGCTCGCCCTGACTCCCGCTGACCGTGAGGTTCCCGGTATGCGCCAGTCCTCCCCGCACCAGCTCCTTCAGCACAGCCTGGATCCCCCCGGCCGCGTTCAAATCCTCAATAAAGATTTCACTGGCCGGATTCAATTTGCAGAGCTGGGGGGTTTTCCGGCCAACAGCCTCCACCTTGGCCATATCCACCGGGACGCCGGCCGCATGGGATACTGCCAGCAGATGAAGCACCGTATTCGAGGAACACCCCAGCGCCATATCACAGGCCAGCGCATTCTCAAAACCCTCCAAAGTCAGAATATCCAACGGGCGGATATTTTTCTCCAGCAGTTCCATGATCTTTTCCCCGGTTTCCTTCGCCAAACGCAGCCGAGCCGACGCCACTGCCGGGACGGTTGCCGCCCCGGGAAGGGACATCCCGATCGCTTCCGTCAGGCAGTTCATCGAATTGGCTGTATACATCCCGGCGCAGGAACCGCAGGTCGGGCAGGAGAGATTCTCAAATTCGCAAAGCGTTTCCGCCGTGATCTTCCCCGCAGAAAAAGCGCCCACTGCCTCAAAGCTTTCGCTGTAAGCCAAACGCTTGCCCTGAACCTTGCCGGACAGCATTGGGCCGCCATTGATAAAAATTGAAGGCAGGTTCAGCCGGGCTGCCGCCATCAGCATCCCCGGGACGATCTTGTCACAGTTGGGGATAAACACCACCGCATCCAGCGGATGCGCGGTCAGCATAATTTCAATACTGTCCGCGATCAGCTCCCGGGAACAAAGCGAGTAACGCATCCCAGGGTGGTTCATCGCCAGGCCGTCGCAGACACCGATCGTATTAAATTCAAACGGGACACCGCCCGCCCCGCGGATACCGGCCTTGACAGCCTCGGCAATCTTATCCAGATTCATATGCCCTGGAATATAGTCGCTTTTGGAATTGACAACCGCTACAAAGGGGCGTTTCATTTCGCTGTCAGTGAGCCCCAGGGCTTTCAGCAAAGCACGATGAGGGGTACGTTCCGGGCCTTTTTTCAACAAGTCGCTTCTCATAATTCTTCCTCCGTTTTCAAGCAGATTGATCTGGATTTTATTTTAACGCTTTTGCGGGATAAAGTCAAATCCTTTTCGCTGATGGGGAGTGCTGCGCATTTTATAAAAGGATCCAGCTTTCAAGAGGAGCTGCGTTCCTCCGGCCTGTGGGGGTTCCCAGGGGGATCCCACCACCCTGGGCGGTTTTCTCTTCCCCATAAAATCTTTGTTTGGGATACTCCCTCTTGGATGGGAGGCAGCCCCTCAGCACTCCAAGTGAACCGGCGGGGTTTCGCAGGGGCTTTTTCACTTTCTTAGGGCTTGTTTGAAAATAGAGAAATGACCTGTTTTTTCGCAAACAGCAGGAGAATGCAAGGCAAAAAACGCAGGAATCCTTGCCGGATTCCGAGTATTTTTAACGCAGCATTCACCGTTGCTTGTAGAAAAAAACGAAAATTTCGATTTTTCAAACAGCCCCTAATAAAAAAGCCATATACGGAAGCTTCCGCACATGGCTTTGGGTTAATTTTGTTCAAAACGGTCTTTCAGCTTATCGAAAAAACCTTTCCGCTTTTCATATTGCTTGCCGTCCTGGTCGTTCATCAGCTCGTCGAATTTTTTGAGTGCTTCCCGCTGCGGCTTGCTCAGCCCCTTCGGAACCTCCACCGTCACCTCGACGTACTGGTCTCCCCGGCCCCGGCCGCCATTTAAGACCGGCACGCCCTTGCCTTTCAGCCGGAATACCGTACCGGGCTGGGTACCTTCGGGGATATTGTATTTCACCTTGCCGTCAATGGTCGGGACAACCAGCTCGTCACCAAACACCGCCTGGGTAAAGGTCAGCGGGATCTCACACCAGATATCGTAGCCGTCCCGTTTGAAGAGGGTATCCGGACGGACGTTGATCGTCAGGATCAGGTCGCCGAACGGGCCGCCGTTGATCCCGCCATCCCCCTGCCCCCGGATTGCCAGGGGCTGGCCGTCGTCGATCCCGGCGGGAATGGATACATTGATGGTCTTGTTGACCCGTACCCGGCCGCTGCCGCTGCATTTTTTGCAGGGATCCGTGATAATTTTCCCCTTTCCGCCGCAGCGGGAGCAGGCGCGTTGGGTGGAAATAGTCCCCAGCGGGGTGCGCTGGGTGACACGGGTCTGGCCGCTGCCGCCGCAGTCCGGGCAGGTCTGCGGTTCCGTTCCGCCGTTGGTCCCTTTTCCGCCGCAGTCCGGGCAGGATTCCATCCGGGAAATGGAGATGTCCTTCTGTGCGCCGTGGCACGCCTCAAAAAAGCCGATGGTGCAGCTGGTATGTAGGTCGCTGCCCTGCCGCGGCATATTGGGGTTGCTTCTCCGGCGGGAACCCCCGCCGAAGCCGCCGCCGAAAAAGTCTGAGAAAATGTCGCCGAGATCCCCGAAATCAAAGCCTCCGGCCCCGCCGAAACCGCCGTATCCACCGGCCCCGCCGCCATAGCTGGGGTCTACCCCGGCATGGCCGAACTGGTCATAGCGTGCGCGTTTTTCCTTATCCGCCAAAACCTCGTATGCTTCGTTCGCTTCCTTAAATTTGACTTCCGCTTCTTTATCGTCCGGGTTTAGGTCCGGATGATATTTTTTTGCCAGCTGACGGTAGGCCTTTTTCAGCTCGTCGTCGCTTGCGGTTTTGGGTACGCCAAGCACCTCGTAATAATCTCGTTTATCCGCCAATCGCATTTCCTCCCTTAGCTGCGGCACCCGTATAGGCGGGAATCTGCTTCCCGCCTATACTTTTCCTGCCGCTGCAATTTTATTGGTCGTTTACTTCCGTAAAGTCCGCGTCTACTACGCCGTCATCCTTCGGGGCGGAGCCGGCCGCCGGGCCTTCCGCCGGGTTTGCTCCCGCTGCCTGAGCCGCCTGGGCCTGCTCGTAAACCTTCTGGGAAACGGCATAGAAATCCTTTTCCAGTTCCTGCTGCTTGCTCTTGATCTCGTCAATATTGCCGCCCTTAAGCGCTTCCTTCAGGGCTGCGATCTTATCCTCAATGGATTTCTTCTCCTCAGCGGAAACCTTATCCCCCAGGTCTGCCAACGCTTTTTCACTCTGGAAGATCATCTGATCCGCGCCGTTGCGGACATCCACTTCCTCTTTCTTCTTCTTATCTTCAGCGGCGAAAGCCTCCGCGTCCTTAACCGCTTTATCAATATCCTCTTTGGACATATTGGTCGAAGAGGTGATGGTGATATTCTGCTCTTTGCCGGTGCCGAGATCCTTCGCCGATACATGAACGATACCGTTCGCGTCGATATCGAAGGTAACCTCAATCTGCGGGATACCGCGGGGAGCCGGTGCAATACCGTCCAGCTTAAACAAGCCTAGGGTCTTATTGTCCTTCGCGAATTCGCGCTCGCCCTGGAGGACATGGACTTCAACGGAAGGCTGATTGTCAGCCGCGGTCGAGAACACCTGGGATTTCTTTACCGGGATGGTGGTATTCCGCTCGATGATCTTGGTGGAAACACCGCCCAGGGTTTCAATACCCAGGGAAAGCGGGGTAACGTCGAGCAGGAGCAAGCCCTTGACCTCACCGCCGAGGACGCCGCCCTGGATTGCCGCGCCGTTCGCCACGCATTCATCCGGGTTAATACCCTTAAACGGCTCCTTCCCGATGACATTCTTCACCGCATCCTGAACCGCCGGGATCCGGGAAGAGCCGCCAACCATCAGCACTTTATCCAAGTTGGAAGCCGAAAGCCCCGAGTCCTTGAGTGCCTGACGGACCGGCCCCATGGTCGCTTCGACCAGGTCAGCCGTCAGCTCGTTGAATTTCGCCCGGCTGAGGGTCATATCCAGATGCTTCGGCCCGGTTGCGTCTGCGGTGATAAAGGGCAGATTGATCTGGGCCTGGGTCATGCCGGAGAGCTCGATCTTGGCTTTTTCCGCTGCCTCTTTGAGCCGCTGAAGCGCCATCTTATCCGCTTTCAGGTCAATCCCATTTTCCTTCTGGAACTCGGCAGCCATCCAATTGATGACCCGCTCGTCGAAATCGTCGCCGCCCAGGTGGTTGTTCCCGGCGGTTGCCAGAACCTCCTGTACGCCGTCGCCCATCTCAATGATCGAAACGTCGAAGGTACCGCCGCCCAGGTCGTATACCATAACCTTCTGGTCGTTTTCCTTATCTACGCCGTAAGCCAATGCCGCCGCGGTCGGCTCGTTGATGATCCGCTTTACCTCCAGGCCTGCGATCCGGCCGGCATCCTTCGTTGCCTGGCGCTGTGCGTCGGTGAAGTATGCCGGTACAGTGATGACCGCTTCGTTCACTGTTTCGCCCAGATAAGCCTCGGCGTCGGCTTTTAATTTTTGCAGGATCATCGCAGAGATTTCCTGCGGGGTATAGTTTTTCCCATCAATCGGGGTTTTGTGGTCGGTACCCATATACCGTTTGATCGAGCTGATCGTGCGGTCCGGGTTGGTGATCGCCTGGCGTTTTGCGACCTGCCCGACCATCCGCTCGCCGGATTTCGAGAAAGCCACAACCGACGGGGTCGTTCTTGCCCCCTCCGAATTCGCGATAACGACAGCCTCGCCGCCTTCCATAACTGCAACACAGGAATTGGTGGTTCCAAGGTCAATACCAATAATTTTGCCCATAATCTGTTTCCTCCTAAATTGATCAGATCTAAAATCTCTATAAAATAATAAACACGGTTTGGTTTTGAATAGGCTCTAAGGGTTGGCGACAACCACCCGCGCCGGACGGATCACCTTATCCCCCAGCCGATAGCCCTTTTGCAGGACCCGGCAGACAGTGTTTTCGCCAAAGGATTCGTCCTCCACCTGCTGGATCGCCTCATGGAAATTGGGGTCGAACGGGGCGCCTTCCGCCGGGATTTCCTCTGCGCCCAGCTTTTTGACGGTTTCCGCCATCTGCCCAAAAATCATCTCCATCCCCTTTTTATACTCCGGGTCCTGGCATTCCATGCTCAGCGCGCGTTCAAAATTATCTACTGCGCCCAGCATTTCCTGAATACACTGTACCTTTGTATAATTGGTGATTTCCAGCTTCTCTTTGGCCGTGCGTTTGCGGAAATTGTCAAACTCAGCATACTGCCGCAGCAGCCGGTCATTCAGCTCGGCGGTTTCCGCCTTCAGCTTCTCCAGCTCCTCTGCCTGCGCGCCGGCTTCCTCAGCGGAGGGTTCCGCCGGTTCCAAGTTCTCCTGTTCCAAGTCCAAAGCCTTTTCCTCTTTTTCTTTTTTGCTCAATCTACTCTTCCTTTCCCTCGTCATCGCTGCCGACAACGTCTGATAGCAGTCGAGTTACGCTGTCTGTAATATATTGAATGTGCGGAATCACGCGGGAATAATCCACCCGTACCGGGCCGATCAGCCCAAAGGAACCCATCCGCTCATTTTTCAATTTATATGGAGAAAGAATCATGCTGGAATTGGTTACCGCAAATGAATCATTCTCGCTGCCAAATACCACCGAAACCCCATCGAATGCGCTGTCCAGCAGTTCTCCCAGCTGGTTTTTATGTGCCAGCATCCGCACGACCTCGTCCGAACGGAGGGATTCATCCACCAGTAGGTTCTGCTCCCCGCAAAGATTGACATCCACCCGGGACAGTTCCTCCGTCAGCTCATACACGGCGTGCAGCAAGGGGGAAAGGGCCATCATGTAGCCGCCCAGTGCCACTGCCAGGTTCTGCAGCATCGCCGGGGTCAGGGAATCCATATTCAGCCCGGTTATATGCTGATTGACAAAATCCTCGAAATAAGCAATCTGGCTGTCATTCAAGTCGAATTCGAGCCGGCAGACTTTATTCCGCACCGCGCCGCTTGAGGTAATCATCAGCAGTGCGTAAAGCCTGCGCCCGGCAGGGATCACTTCCACCCGGGTAATCACCGAATAGACCGGGATATTGCTCTGGGATACCACCGCCATATTCGTCAATTCGGAAAGGACGCTGACCGCATTTTCAATCACCGAATCCACCGTCAGGGCGTTTTTGCTCAGCAGGCTGTCGATCAGCTCCCTTTCCTTGGGGGAAAGAGGCTTGGGGGACATCAGGTTGTCAATGTAAAACCGGTACCCGGTATAGGTCGGGACACGGCCCGCCGAGGTATGCGGCTGTTCCAGGAAGCCCATCTGCTCCAGCGCAGCCATATCATTCCGGACAGTGGCCGAGGAAACGTTCATTCCCAGATTCGCCAGCACCGCATTGGATCCGACCGGTTCCCCCGTACGGATATACACATCCACTACCGCGCAAAGCACGCTGCGTTTCCGCTCATCCAGCCCCATTTCCACACCTCCCGGTTTATCGTTATCTATTAGCACTCTACATATCTGAGTGCTAAATCTATTGTAATCTTCTTTGGCGCAGAAGTCAAGAGCCCTCACCCGCTTTTTTGTAAACATAGTTTTAACATTCTTCCTCTGAAAAATGTATCCATGCCTGTTTCATAAAAAACAGTATCGTAAAAGGCCAAAGGGTTCCCGCGCTGTCCCCCCAGCCGCGGGCCGAATACGGAACTCCCACATGGTGGACAGTGGGAAGGCTTCCCAGCTGCCGGGCCGCCCTGGTCTGACGCCGGAGGAACGCCCCGACAACTCGGGGCTGTCCTTCTTTCGTGCTTGACCCTTTTGTGACAGCCCCAAAAACGTACCCTTTTCCTCTTGACAGGAATGATATAATAAATGCAGAGCATCCGTTATATTTCAGATATAGTCGGCACACCCTCAAATCGGCGCCCGATTTTCAAGTCAGGCTTTGCCTGGCATAAAATGCGCTGCCCGCCGTCTATGAAACCCTACCGCATGGCCGCTTCGCTGCCCACTGCGGCATGATGCCGCAGTGGTGAAAAGAAGCATTGGCTTCTTTTCAAGTGTGTTGACTATAGCAGCAGAAAGGCAACATCCTTTTTAGATAGAAAAGAGGTATCTTATGAACCACGACCACGGATTTTTCGGGGAACTGATTGAGCATCTGCTCTCCGCCCTTCCGATCCCTGCCCCCTGGGACGATTTCTTAAACCATTTTATTATTGATACAATTTCTATTTTTGTCCTTTTGCTGGCGGTTATGCTGACGGTTTACTTTTTCAGCAGCTACCTCAATATGGATCTGCTGCACCGGCGGCTTGCCCGGCTGCGGAGCCTGCCTGGGTTCCTGCTGGCGACAGCGGCGGGCGTGATCTCCCCCTTTTGCAGCTGCAGCATCACACCGGTGCTGATGGGGCTGGTTTCCATGGGGGTTCCGGTCAGTGTCTGTCTGGTTTACCTCACAGCCTCCTCCCTGATGAACCTGACCACGCTGGTTTCGCTTTATGCGGTAGCCGGTGTTTCATTCGGAACGGCCTATTTGATCGCCGGACTGACGGTCTTGCTGTTATCCGCTCTCTGTTTTTCTTTCCTCCGGATGGACAGCGGTATCAAAACCCTTTCCGCCGACCATGAGGAGCACCATCACGAACATCTTCACGAGCACCAGGAAACCGGGAAACTCAGCCTCCGTACCCGTTTTGCCATCGCTTGGACAGATACCCGGGAGGTTCTCCAGCGATGCTGGGTTTATGTGTTGCTGGGCGTAGCCTTGTCTGCCGGAGTGACCGCATTTTTCTCAATCGAACAGATTGTCCAGCTGGTTCACCTGAACGAAGGGCTCTCCATCCTGACGGTTTCCCTGATCGGCATCCCTATCCATTCGGATATCTTTTCGATTGCGCCAG
Organism: uncultured Clostridia bacterium; assembly: GCA_947363605.1. Classification (GTDB taxonomy): domain Bacteria; phylum Bacillota; class Clostridia; order Oscillospirales; family Ruminococcaceae; genus Paludihabitans. The sequence goes on from CANAQK010000071.1 coordinate 9,033, forward strand.
TGCTCCGCCTGCTGATCCAGATTTCCCCCGCAGTCGCATTGGCCTTCACCCTGTCCGCGATGTCCTTGTCAATCCCTTCCGCCGTCATTCTGACCCGCGTGCTCAAAGGCCGCACCGTCGCCCTTTACTGCTGTGTTACGGCATTGCTGGCTTTGGCGGTAGGATTCGCTGGGATGCTGATCCTGTAAAAGCCATCCTTCTCTCCATAGCGCAGAAAGCAGGTGTTTCAATGAATTCCTATGCGCCGCTGCTTCGCCGTATTATAAGGCAAAGCAAGCAGATTTTAGGTCCCAGCCTGACCGGGATTTATCTTCACGGCTCGGCCGCTATGGGATGCTTCCATGAAAAAAACAGTGATATCGACCTTCTGGTCGTCGTGAAAGAGGGGCCTTCCCGCCCGCAGAAACGGCAGTATTTGGACATGATCGCCGCACTCAACGAGCAAGCCCCTGCAAAAGGGATTGAGCTCAGCATTGTCCGGGGAAATGTCTGCAAGCCTTTTGTCTACCCGACCCCTTATGAATTTCATTTTTCGCCTCAGCACCTGGATTGGTACCGCTCTGACCCGGAAAGCTATGTGGAAAAGATGAAGGGGACAGACCCGGATCTGGCGGCCCATTTTACCATCACATACCACCGGGGGAAAGCCCTTTACGGGAAAGCAATCCCGGAAGTCTTTGCCGAAGTGGGGGAGGCCGAATATTTTGACAGCATCTGGAAGGATATCGAAAACGCCCGGGAAGACATTATCCATCAGCCAGTCTATTTCATCCTCAATTTATGCCGGGTTTTAGCCTACCGAAGGGAGTATCTGATCCTGTCCAAGCAGGAAGGAGGGAGCTGGGGGCTTGCACATCTTCCGAAAACCTATGCCCATCTGGCTGCGGACGCGGTCACGGAATACGAAACCGGTATTCCCTTGAAATGGGACAAATCCCTTCTGCAAGCCTATGCCGGCTATATGCTCCTGCAAATTCAGGGCAGAACGAAATAGAGAATGTCAGGCAAAGCAGAAAGGAAGTCTATGATGAAAAAAATCCTTATTCACGGTTCGGGACATCAAGCAGCAAGCTGGAACAAAGTCATTTCAGGTATGGCAAGCCCTGAGGATATTTTGTGTCCGAATCTGGCTTCCATCCTTGAAGGGAAAGAAGCAAATTATGAAAATCTATACGCTTCATTTGCGAAGTACTGCAATAAAACGGACGGCCAAATTCATTTGTGCGGTCTTTCCTTAGGCGGTATTTTGGCAGTAAATTATGCGTTGGACTTCCCAGAAAAAGTAAAAACCTTAGTTTTAATTGGAACGCCGCATAAAATTCCCAAGGTGGCATTTGGTTTTCAAAATATATTTTTCAGATTTTTGCCAAAATCCATTTTTGAAACGATGGCATTTGATAAAAAGGACACTTTTGCTTTGGGGAACTCTATGAAAGACATCGATTTCAGCAGCAGGGTGAGCCATATTCAGTGCCCCACATTAATCCTTTGCGGAAAGAAAGACAAGGCCAATCTGAAATCAGCGTATTACTTTTCCGAAAACATCAAAAATGCAGAATTCAAGGTTATTGAAAACACGGGCCATGTTGTAAACGAAGAAAACCCTGAAGCTTTAACAAAAATATTAACCGAATACTATTTATTGAATGCCTGATTGACCGCAACCATTACCCTGAGCATGAAGCAGAACCACCCTTCTAATGATTAGAAGGGTGGTTCTGCTTTTAATGTTATCTATCTTTGACACCATCTATTTAGAGGAAGAACCTCTCTTAGTGCTTCCGAACGCTTCTTGCCCGGCGTGCCAGGAAATAGCCGCCCAT
>CANAQK010000072.1 GCA_947363605.1 uncultured Clostridia bacterium
CAGCCCTCCTCCATATCCTGCAAACTGGGAGGGCTTTCCATTCACAATCAATACCGGCCCAAAGCTCACGGCGTCCCGAATCCCTTTGGCCTGGGCCTCCGCAGATGTCATACGGCCAACATGCAGCACATTCTGCAGGTCAAAACCAACGACAACACCTCCGCCGTCATGCAGGAGCTGTCCATTTTGGATCACCAGACCCAATGGGACCCCGCCGTTCCCAACCCCGTTTTCATCCGAGAAGCCTCCTGCATTGATGCCGCCGACGGCGTTGAACTTTTCAATCATCGTAATCAGCTTTTCCCCGCTGGCGTCCTCTCCAAAAGGCGCGCTGGTAGCCAAGCATACCCGGGAAGGATCTTGTATGATCATCATTTTCCCTTTATAGGTCCCGCCGGTTACCTCGGCAACCTGGATCCCCGCTGTTTCTTCAGAGTCCGTTTTTCCCGTTGGCTCCGAAAAATTATAATAGGTATCGGTCACCTCATTATTTTCTAAAATCGTATTTTCCGCCAGGATCTGGCCAATTTCTGCTTCAGATAAAAACAGCGGGGGAAACAGTTTCGCAAAGCTGGTTTCCATGCAAGTCGTGACAAAGATATCCCGGGCACCAATGGAAGGGCCCTTGCAGAGCATCCACATAGCCCCGATAAACAACACCAACAGGCAAAATAAAAAAATCAGAAACAGTATCCCTATCCGGCCCAGAATACGTTTCCAATTTTTAGAAGGGCTTTGCGCTGCATCGTTTTCCTTGAATTTCATTTGCAGTATCTCCTTGCCTTAATGCTTTCCATTATAGGACAATTCCGGCTGTTTTACAAGTGAAAATTTTGGCTAATAGGTTGCCAGCGATTCAAACGAACTGCTGGCAATCCGCAGCGCCTATGTTGGTTTTAAGGAACCGCCTGCTCAGGAATCCGCCTGGACTAAGTTTTCAAAGAAGCTCCGGTTCCTCTCATACGCCTGGAATAAATCCCGGTCTGATTCCCAGCCGTCCTCGAACTGAGTATAATCTACAAAGCAAAGATACATCCCATCCAGCAGCTGGTCAACACCCAAACGTTTCGCCAATTCCGAATCATCCAGCCGATAACGGTCACCATCGACCCGTCCGCTTGAAATCCACCCGTCCAAATCCAAGAAGTCCATCCCGATTTCAGTCAATTGGGTATAGCCGGTATCGTCCAACAGATACACAAAATTTTCAGCAAATGAAGAATGCGCCGTCAGCTTCATCCGGTTCATTTCTTCCATTTGAGGGGTCATCCCGACGCCGGAAAGCTGGAAAGCCGTAAAGTCAACAGCCGTTTTCCCATTTCCATCATAATCCTCGCAGAGGGATTCCAGGCCGGGAAGCATCACCTGATTGGCGCCTTCAAACGATTCCTTCGATACCAATGTCAGCGAAACGTCATAGCGGGTCGGAAAGAGCATATGCGATAAAGCAATTCCCAGAAAAATCAAAATAAAAATCCCGGCCATCGTATGCCATTTATAATGGTACCAGTAATTTTCCCATTTTTCCCGAGGGGTTGACGGTTGGAGCACCCCGCCTGCTGAGGGAAGCGGCTCCGCTGATTCGATCCCCTGCTTGCGTTTCCGAGCTTCAATCATTTCCTGCTGCTGCTTTTTGATCTTATCCAATTCAGACACTATGGACACATCCTTTTCGGCAAAATATCTGAAAAAAACCAATAAACTTTTTTTAATTATAACATAGCCTGCAAACGGATTCAACCAAAGCGAAGGATGTTATCAAAAAGTTCATTTCTCAGACAAAAGCTTCCATATGATTCTCCCGGAAGCAATACTTGTGTGATGCGTCTTGTCAAAGCGGCAGCAATCACGGGAAACGCCGTAAAGCCCTTTTGCAATATCTGATACGCAATTGTTTTGTTCGAATTTCCAATGAGATATGCCGCTGTGCCCAGCAAAAAGCAAGTACCCAAACACCACAAGCAGGTATAATCTCAAATGAGATTACCATCGATTGACAAGGGGCAATACGGTTTTTCGAGGCTAAAATTTCCGCTGACATCGTTATCCTCGTTGCTGGGCGTCAGCCCAGCTGCCTCGTCCGCCTTGTCAGCAACAATTTTCTCTCCCGAAAAACTCCTTGGGACCTGCCAGCAAGCATAAATTGGGGCTGGCAAGGCCGCAGGATGTAGGCGTGCTGGCGCACGCCAAATCCGAGAACGCAGCCCAGCGCCGATTTAGGACGCTGGAAGGCGTGTTTCCCCTTGTTAATCGATGGTATACCTGCTTGTGGTGTTTGTCATTTAGAAGCTGTATTCATAATCAGAGGATGCCCGAGGGGTTTTTCGGGCGGGCAAGGCCATTTTTGGCAGGCATACTGCCGTATGGCAAGGAAAATGAACGCCGCCTGCATGAAAAAGCACCCGGCAGATCGTGTTCGATGGTTGTGCATACAGGTTCTTAACTTTTGGCGCCCCTTCTTTTCTTGAAAATGCTGACAATGGCATTAACTGCACACAACAATATGAATAGGCCTGTGAAGTTGAACCAAACATCCTGATAGGCTGTTTTTGCCAAGGGCTCCCTCAAGCCGGAAAACCAGACATACCCGAAGGCTAGGGCTTGTTTGAAAATAGAGAAAGTGCTGGATTTTTGTGCAGGGCGAGGCGGTTTCAAGAAGAAAACCGCAGAACAGGCTGCCGCCTGCCGAGGATTTTTGACGCCGAAATCCGCCCGGTTTGGGCAAAAAGACAGTATTGGCGATTTTTCAAACAGGCCCTAATAGCTGGGAGGGGATGTATGCAGCTACGTACCGCAAAACTAACGGCTTAATAGGCAGACTGGTACACAGCTCAAACGCAGCGATACCAATCAGAAGAATCATTGCTCGGTCCAGTTCGTGCCAGTTGCCGCTGGGATCCTCATAAATACCGTTGCAGAGGTATAATATACTGTTCAGCAGCGTTATCACAGTATAGATGATCGCGTAAATTGACACCAGATTGACCCATTTTTTCTTACTCATGTTCTCCTCTTCCCCCATTAATTGAAATTTTCACCCCAATTATACCAAGCTTCCGGTGATTTTTCCAAGGCTTTCTCCATGGAATTTCTTAACCTTTTTATAATTGTTACCCAAGCCATCCATTATAAAATGCCGCTGCTCCCAATACTGCCCCTATAATGATTGCAGTGATGATAACAACGACACCCCATTTGTGCTCTTTAAAATACGCTAATAGAATTTTCAAATCCTCCATGCCTGAACTCCCCTTACATCTATTTTTCATCGTAGAAAAATCAGTAGCTTTGATTGCTCAAAGCTACCGCTGAATAACGGGTCAAGAAAATTGGGTATGCTGACGCCGGTACGTGTCGTTATCCTTCCGACTTAATTCCCGTTCTACCTGGTTCAGCTGCGATTTCAGATTCTTGATCTTGGACTCATCGGTCTCAGAACCAAGCCGCTGCTCCAATTCCTGTTGGTTTTTCCTCAGCTTTTCAATTTCGCGATCCACCTTGTCGGTATTGGCAATACAGCGCTCTTCCTTTTTCCCCTCCTCTTCCGGACCTTTTGCTTTCTTATCCTGCCTGGGGTTCTCCGCATTGGGTGCTTCTTCCTCCGGTGTTTGGAGATTGGGCACCGCTTCCGGATTTTCAGGAACACCTTCTTTATGCTCCAAGCTGTCAAAACAAATCTTAGGCCGACCGTCCTCGTCCTTCCCCATCCGATAGAGCCCGGACGGCATCCGTTTCCCTGGGATATATTCATCCATCACGGGTTTCAGCGGGCGGCTCTGAGCCTCTTCCTCGGGTTTTTGGATTTGGGGTGTTCTGAGCGCTTTCAAAGCTTCTGCCAAAGGTCGGGTTACATCAGAAACAGGCATCATAGATCATTCCTCCTTATACTGTTCCTACGGTATGGAATTTAGGCAAAATCTCTTGCTTTTATAAGTTTATCGGGTAGAGAATGCCGTTTCAATGCCTTTGTATTGAAATGCGTTCTGAGTGTCATGAAATGTTTGCGGCGGCGTTTTCTATAGTCGGCACACCCTCAAATCGGCGCCCGATTTGAGGGTCAGGCTTTGCCTGGCATAAAATGCGCTGCGCGCCGTCCATGAAGCCCTGCCGCAGTGTTGAAAAGAAGCATTGGCTTCTTTTCAAGTGCGTTGACTATAATGAGCCTCCGTGAGATATCCCCAATAGGAAAAGATCATCAACTCTCCTTTTTCTGTTGACGGCCAGAATTTGAAGTGATATAGTTGCCCTTGGCAGAATTCCCCGCATTTAAGAATCAAGGGATACGATGTTCAGCAGTACGCTTAAATGAAACTGCTTCCCGTTTTTTTCCGTCAGCACCGCGCCATGATACTTTTTCGCCACCGCTTCGATGTTGGAGAGCCCGGTTCCCGCCGGAGGCAGCGGATCCTCGGAGCAGGTATTCTCAAAAGCCAGCAGATAAAAATCCCCCTGCCGGCTTCCGCTGATGCGGATATTCCCGGCATCAGCGCTGGAACGGCAGGCGGCAATAGCATTGTCCAACGCGTTGGCAAAGAGCACGCACAGATCAAAGTCATCAATAGCGCAGGGCTTTGGCAGGATCAGGGATACTTCCGCAGTAATTTCCTTCGCAAATCCCAGCTTTTCCCCCAGCAGGATATCGACCACCGGATTGCCGGTTTGATAGGGGAAAGCCAGGGACTCCGAAACCGTTTCCAGCTTTTTCAGATACTCCCGGCTCTCGTCCAGCTTTCCGCTTTTGAGCAGGCCATCCAAGACGGACAGATGGTTTTTAATGTCATGGCGGAAAGATTTCGTCCGCTCATAGCGCGCTTGGGCTTCCATAATGTAGGCCTTTTGTGCCTGAGCAGCTTGGGTTAAGGAGTGCAGCGCTGCCTGAGCCCGAAACCCCTGGCAGAGGTGACGGTAGGCGTACAGAGTACACAGCAGCGCTGCCAGTCCCATGATTTGCAGGAGCAGCAGTGCGAGATGTTGTCCAACCTCTTCCCTGGAAATGGAAAGATCAAGAAACCCATAAGCGGTTTGAAGAATATACAGTTCTGCGATAAGAAAAAACAGGCCGGGAAAAAGAAGCAGGCCAATATAGTGCGTCTGGCTGTCTTCTGTCCAGGACAGGAGCTTCAGAGCAACCCCATAACAGCAGGAACACAGCAGGAAAAAAACCGCTAATGCCACCAAAAGCAGCAGATACAGCAACGGTTTGCCCACAAAACGGGGGAAGATGACTGTCTCCGCAGAGTTGATAATGCCAAAGGAGAGCTGCGAGATATAAAACGCCAGAACCGCGGCCAGCCACGAAGTCGATTGCCGGTTCCCCAGCCCGAAGCGGCTCAGGCTGTACAGGGCCAGTACGCCTGCACCGATAGGGAGAACACCGCCATTGGGGATGAATTTCAAAGAGAGAATTTCAATGCTGCACAGCAGGAGGAAATACGCAGCAAAATGCCGCAGCCTTGGTTTTTTGCTCGTAAGCCTGCCGGTAAAAAGAATGTGCATAACGGCCTGCCCAGCGAGGCACAGACTGTCCAGGCATAGGCTGATATAAAAATCCATATCAGGAATTCCTCTCTTTCATGTGACGCAAAAGGGCTTGTGTCAGCTCCCGCTCCCGCAGACGGGAGGCAGGGATACACTCCCCCTGGGACAACATGACCTGCCCGTTCCGGCACCCGCGAACATAGTCCAGATTGATCAGATAACTCCGGTGGCACTTGAAAAAGCGTCCGTCCACCCGCCGCTCCAGATCCTCCAGCCGGTTATAATAATCAATGACCGCACCATCGGTTTTATGAAGATAGACTTTCCGGCCCAGCACCTCGCAATACACAATATCGGAGAGCAGGACGACTTCACAGCCGGTTCCCCGCGGGATCACTATACTTTCTGCCGTTCTTTTTTCCAATGCCCCAAGCACCCGGTCCATCGTCTGGTGGAAGCGGGCGCTGTTCAGGGGTTTAAGCAGATAATCGTAGGCCTCCACCTGGAAAGCGTCAAACACATACTCCTTCAAAACTGTTACGAAAACCAACAGGCTGCGATCTCCCCGCTGACGCAGCAGCTTGGCTGTCTCCATTCCGTCCGGATGTTCCATCTGGATATCCAGGAAAATTACATCAAAGCCGCCACTGCTTTCCAACAAGGCCCGTCCGTTTGGGAAACTGCTGACAGAGCAGCCAGCAGTTTGCTTCTCTTCCATATAGCTTGCGAGATAACGGGCAAGCTCTTGGGCCATCAGCGGCTCGTCGTCGCAGATTGCGAATTTGATCATATTCACCACCACGTTTTTCTATCAGATTAACAGATCCCGGAAAGAAAGGCAAGACCTGTTGTAACAGAATGTCCTGAATATGTCCTGAAATGATTTCCATAACCCCCATACATGAAGCCTGTGCCGTAACCGATCCCAAAACCGCCGGCAGAACATAATCATTTTCCTATTTCTCTGTCACATACCGGCATTTTGATTGTCTAATAAAATATAGGAGGTAAATAGTTATGGAGAACAAAACAAACAAAGAGCTGCTGATCTTGATTGAACAGGCCACCGCTGGGGATAAAAAGGCCTTGGAAACGGTCATTCTCAGTATTCAGGATCTGGTTTTCAACCTGTCGCTGCGGATGCTTGGGACATTTCCGGACGCAGAAGACGCTTCGCAGGATATCCTGCTGAAGATTATCACCCATTTATCCTCATTCAGGCAGGACAGTTCCTTTTCCACTTGGGTATTCAGCATTGCTGTCAACCATTTGAAAAATTACAAAAAGCATCTGTTTGCCCAATACCCGCTCAGCTTTGAGTTCTATGGGGAGGACATTGCAAATGGAAAAACGGACGATATACCGGATTTAACACAGGAGGTGGAAAAATCCATTTTGGCAGAGGAATTAAAAATGTCTTGTACCAATGTTCTGCTCCAATGCCTTGATCCTGACAGCCGGTGTATTTTCATTTTAGGCACGATGTTCAAAGTGGACAGCCGGATTGCGGGAGATATTCTAGGCATCTCTCCGGAAGCTTATCGTCAACGATTGTCCCGTGTGCGGAAAAAAGTAGCGGTATTCCTCTCGGAATACTGCGGTGAATATGGTAAAGGGAACTGCCGCTGTGAAAACCGTGTGAATTATGCCATTCAAAACCATCGTATTTCACCAAAACGCTTGGACTTTACCACTGCCAGGCCTATTGAAAGCGCCGCGGAGGTGAAATCGGCCATGGAAGAAATCGACGGCTATTCCCAACAGTTTGCCTTCTGCCGGGCATACCAGTCCCCGGAACAGATCAAAAAATTTATTCAGGATTTTCTGAACGGGGCCGCATTTTCCACGGTTTCGGGTATTTGAGGAGGTATGACAGATGAATACACAATTGATGCTGGGCTATTTGACTGATTTGAGCTTCCATAATAACCGGGAGTGGTATCATGCCCACAAGGAAGAAAATCAGGCGGCCAATATGCAGTTTGAAGAGCTGGTCCAAGCCTTAATAGACCGAATCGGGGAATTTGACGGCAGTGTCCTCGGACGTATTCCCAAGGATTTAACGTTCAAGCTGGTACGGGATACCCGCTTCAGTCATGATAAATCTCCCTACAATCCCGCGTTCCGCGCGCATATTTCCTCCATGGGCAAGCTTCCCGTTCCGGTAGGCTATTATCTGATGGTCAAGCCGGGGAACTTGTCTTTTCTCGGGGGCGGGCTGTTTGCAGATATGTTCAAAGACGCAACAACTATGGTACGGGACTACATCTCTCAAAACAGTGAGGAATGGGAACAAATCATCAATGCACCGGACTTCCGGAAATATTTCTCTGTACGGGGAACGGCCTTGAAAAACGTCCCTGCCGGATACGAAAAGGGGCATCCGCAGGCCGAGTTCCTCAAATTCAAAAGCTGGTATTTGGAATATCCCGTCAAAGACGCGGAATTGATGGATGCAGAAGCATTCCTTGCAAAGGCAGCCGAGCTTTTCCGGCTGATGAAACCCTTTAACGACTATCTCAATAAAGCATTGGCGGAATTCCAAATGCCAACAAGATGACGGGCCGTACACTTCTATTCTCAGCCGAATGATAAAAAGGTTTCTCACTTCACGGCAAAGCAACAGTATAAAAGCTTACGGCGGCAATGAATGGTAAACTGCCGCCGTAAGCTTTTGCATATGAATCATCGGTGTGCCCAGCAGTGGTTTTTTCTTTTCTGCCGCCGCTGGGCAGATGAAACTTATATCAGCAAAATTACCGGGTACGAATCCTCTTTAGCAGGACTCCGCATAGTATAACCGCTATGAGAAAAATACCGAGCAAGGGGCAGAGCGTTTGCAGAGAAAACGCAGAGTCCGTCATCAATTTATATCCCCATGTTGCAGGAAACAGTTTTCCAACAATGGCAAATGCCTGCGGAAGCATTTCGCTCGGAAACATAATTCCCGACAGCATAGTGGACGGGATAAAAAGCAGGATGGAAAACATGGATGTATTTGCTGTATCTTTTACAGCTAACCCGATGATACTGGCAATGCTAAGCGAAACAGCAATCAGAATAACCAGCCCGCCTAAATATGTTTCCAGGTGCTCTGGAATTTTTGCGCCAAAGAGAATTGGTGCGAGTACATAGAGAATGGCGCTCATGATGAGCAAATGCACAAACGCAGAAATATTTATCAAGATCAACCCCAGCGACAGCGGCACACCGTTTGCCTGATAAGCATTTTTAATATCGCTCCGATATATCTCCGCAAGAGAGGGCGGCAATCCAATCAGCGCCCCCATGGTAACAGCAAAGACGGTCATGGACTGGATCAGCGTCTCTTTGCTCTCCGGCATGACAGAGGTGAAAATCCCGCCCATAACCGCAAAGAACAGGAGTGGAACCGCATAACAGGTAATCAACATGGTTCGGCTGCGTAAGTCCAGTTTCCACTGTAATGTAAATCCATATAAAAATCCGTTCACTGCCTATTCTCCCTTCGCAATTTTCAGGAAATGCTGTTCCAGTGACCCGCGGTCAACCCGAATGTCTTGAATGATGGTGTCCTTTTCCTCATAACTTTTGAGTATTGTTATCAGGCTGGCTCTAATATCATCCGATTCATAAGTCTCTAAGCCTTGGCCCGTCCGAATTTGGATGTTATAGTGCTTTCCGATTTTCTCGGTCAATGCGATAACTGTTCCAGCAAAAGCGATCTCCCCATCCCTCAGAATCGCGATGCTGTCACATAGGCTCTCTACTTCGGCCATGTCATGGCTGGCTAAAATAATCGTTTTCCCCTGCGCTTTCAAATTGCGAATATATTCGTGGAGAGAAATTCGGCCCTCAATATCAAGTCCGGCGGTGGGTTCATCAAGGAACACAATATCCGGGTCGCAAATAAGCGCCAGTGCCAGATGAAGCCGCCGCTTCTGTCCAGTGGACATTGCCTGGTATTGCTTATTCGCAATGCTGTCTACGCCCAGCGCCGCCAGCATAGAGGTGTCTGCGGGTTTTCGGTTCCACTTTGCGAAAAGCCGCACAGCTTCCCCTCCCTTGATGTGTGCGGGCAATGCCGCCGACTGCAACTGAATCCCGATTCTGCCGTTTACGGATATTGTTCCGCCGTCATACTTTCGGAGTCCCTCAATACACTCAAGGGTCGTCGTTTTCCCAGCGCCGTTTACGCCTAACAGCGCAAAAATATCTCCCCGGCGTACATACAGGTCAATTCCTTTTAACACCACTTTTTCGCCGTAGCTTTTACGCAATCCCTTCACTTCTAACGCATTTGTCATGGTATCGCCTCCTGAAATGGATCTATCCCCTCGTTTGAAAAGTAAGCACCTAATGCTGGTTCAATAAAGGCGTTTGCTTTGGCCTGCTTCTGCGTCCACTCCTGACCGAATTCATCATTTTGTCCCATCTGTATGAGTTTAGGGAGCATATCGGTATCCCCTCCGGTGAATTCTATAATCAAGGCCCAGTAATCTTTTGCAAATTGCTGTCCTCGTTGGCTCTCTGCCGGGATGCCATCTGCTTGCAGTTGAATCGCCTCGTCTTGCAGACGCAAGAACCGCTGCATAAACACGATGCCGCTCTCTTTATCGAATCGGTTGCGGATATGATCCAACGTTTCGCTGTCAAAATGCTTAATAAGCCAGTAGAAGCTGTTTTTCATTTCCAGATTAACGATGATGTCCGCATACTTTTTGAAATCTACCGATTGCATTTCCAGCACTTCGGTTTTCAGCGCCTCAATTCTTGAGAGTGATTCTGTCAGACTTGCAATTTTCTCCCGGACAATCGACGCCTGCTCAGACAGGATTTGCGCCACATCCGCTGGAGTATCCAGCGGAATCAGCCTATCCCGGATGTCATCCAGGGAAAAGCCCAGATGCTTTAAGGATAGTATCTGATGGAGCTTGATAATGTCTTTATCCGTATACAGCCTGCGGCCACCTTCACTCATAGCTGACGGTGAGAGCAGTCCTTCCTTGTCATAATGCTGTAAGGTTCTGACCGTTACGCCCATTTTCTTTGCAACTGCACCTGCGGTCATATATCCCTGTGGAATCGCTCGGTATCTTTCCACGTTCAAAACACCTCCTGCGAGTAGTATATCTCATTACGCTGCGTTACAAGCAAGACCTTTTTTATATTATCGGCGAATTTTTTAAGAAGGGATAGGTTCTTTATTATAACATGAGCGCCCCGCGCGAAATGGTATAATCGGCCATTCGGGCGGAAGTGAGCCTGCGCGAACGGATCGCCCTGGCCATCTATATAATAAGCACGCTGTGCTTATTATAACATGAGCGCCCCGCGCGA
>CANAQK010000073.1 GCA_947363605.1 uncultured Clostridia bacterium
CGAAGCGGCCATGCGGTAGGGCTTCATAGACGGCGCACAGCGCATTTTATGTGCGAACAGGCAAAGCCTGGCCCTCCAATCGATACCCGATTGGAGGGTGTGCCGGCTATAATATAAGCGCTTGTTTTTTTCGCGAAAACAGGACTCCTCTTTTTCCACCGCCGGGGTTTTCCACTCACAATCCGTGGAAAACCGGTTTGGAGGTTTTCTTTGCTTCTTCCCCGGGAAATTCCACATTTTCTGAACATTCCACTATTTAAACCGGGGATAATTTGTGGATTATTGATCCCCGCCTGTTTTTCTCCACATCCTCCACTTTTTCTCCGGATCGGTTTCCGCTTTAAAAGACGCCCGTATTTACAGGGCTTTCCCGGGTTTTCCCCGCTTTCCACTGCCCTTATTACGACGACTATTCTTTTATTTATAATTTATATATCTTATCCCTGAACAGAAAAGAGGTTCACCATGAAATTCAGCTGTGAAAAACAAATCCTGGGCGAAGCTATCAATAATGTCCTCCCCGCCGTTTCTTCCAAATCTACCATTATTGCTTTGGAAGGGATTTTGATGGACTGCAAAAATAATCAGCTCAGCCTGACAGGTTATAATCTGGAACTGGGTATTACCAAAACCATCCCGGTCACTGGGATCGAGGAAGGCTCTATTATCTTGAATGCTTCCCTGCTGTCCAGCATTATCAATAAAATGCCGAACGGGACAGTCGAGTTAGCATCGGATGAAAAACTGCTGACCGTAATCAATTGTGCAGATGTAGAATTTACCATCCTTGGGCTGGACGCCGGGGAATATCCGGACATCCCCCAGGTCAACGGGGACCGCCAGTTTGAAATCCCGCATTTCCTCTTGAAAAATATGATTTCCCAAACCTTGTTCGCGGTAGCCCAAACCGATCAAAACCCCGTCCATACCGGGTCACTGTTCGATATCCAGGAAAAAACGCTCTGTCTGGTTTCGGTAGACGGTTATCGTCTGGCGCTCCGAAAAGAAAAAATCAATGTGGACGACCCTTTTAAATTTGTGGTACCGGGAAAAACCCTTTCTGAAATGATGAAGCTTCTTTCCCGCCTGGCTCCGGAAGAAGATGAAACCGTCCGGGTGAATGTGTCCAACAAGCACATTTGTTTCTGTATTAGCGGCTATGTCCTGATTTCCCGCCTGCTGGAAGGAGAATTCCTGGATTATAAAAACGCCATCCCAAAAGAAGGCCAGACCACCGTCACCCTGGAAACCCGGGCATTTCTCGATAGCATTAACCGGGCTTCCATCATCATCAATGAACGGGCAAAAAGCCCGATCCGCTGCACTTTTTCGGAAAACCAGGTCAAGCTGTTCTGTGAAACAGCGCTGGGAAAAATCAGCGATTCCCTTCCCGCCGAGATTACCGGGCCGGAAGTCAGCATTGGGTTCAATAATAAATATATGGCCGACGCGCTGAAGGCCAGCGAATGCGATAAAATCCGGATCGAAATCAACGGCCCGGTATCCCCGATGAAGCTGCTTCCGGCAGAAGAAGAGGATTTCCTGTTCCTGGTGCTGCCGGTGCGTCTGAAATCCTGAAAAGGGGAATAAAATGAATGATATTCAGATTACCCTGCATACCGAATGGATCAAGCTGGACCAGTTTTTGAAATTTTCCGGCGCGACGGAAAGCGGCGGGCAGGCAAAAGAAGCGGTGCAGCAAGGGCTGGTTTCGGTCAATGGGGAAATTTGCCTCGTCCGGGGAAAAAAACTGCGGGATGGGGACCGGGTAAGCTTCCAAGGCCAGTCCTGGAGCATATCCGCCCCCAGAACAAATGAATAAATCTAAGAAAACGAAGATTTATACTTTATATAGATCGGGAGGAGGTCCGCTTTGAAACTGAACCGGCTGGAATTGTCCCATTACCGCAATATTGAATCGCTGGAGCTCTGCCCCTGCGATGGGATCAATATTCTGTACGGCGACAATGCACAGGGAAAAACCAACTTGGTTGAAGCGGTTTGGCTTTTTACCGGAAACCCTTCCTTCCGAGGCGGGAAGCTCCGGGAGCTGACCCGTTTTGGGGAGGATGAAGCGCGGCTGAAAATCCGGTTTGAGGACCGGGAACGGGAGCAGGAGGCGGAGCTTTGGATTGACGGCGCCGCCGGCCGGAAGAAAGCGCTGCTCAACCGGGTGGAATGCCGGACAGCCGGTGATTTGAACGGGGCCTTTTATGCGGTGGTATTTTCCCCGGCGCATCTCTCCTTTGTCAAGGAAGGGCCTAAGAACCGGCGGCATTTTTTAGACATTGCCATTTCCCAGATCAAGCTCCCCTACCGGAATTACCTGCTGCAATATGAAAAGCTGCTGGACCAGCGCAATGCGCTGCTGAAAAATGCCTCGAAATACCGGAACCTGGAACAGAATATCGAAGTCTGGGATTTACAGCTTGCCAAGGCAGGCACCATCCTGTCTATTTTCCGGTATGATTACATCAAAAAGCTGCAAACGCTCTCAGCGCGAATCTACGAGGGTTTAAGCAGACGGAAGGAGTCCCTTGGCCTCCGGTATCTCTCAACGGTATTTGAGGGCACAGAGGAGCCTACAGCCTACGATACGGCGACGGTGGAGCAATACTGCCGGAAGCTGAAGGAAAGTTTCCAGTCCGACCTGCATCAGGGGTTCACCGGGATCGGCCCTCACCGGGATGATCTGGAGGTTGAAATTGACGGACGGTCCGCGCGGGTATACGGTTCCCAGGGGCAGCAGCGAAGCAGCGTTATTGCTCTGAAGCTGGCTGAAGCCCATCTGTTGAAAAAGGCGGTGGGGGAAGATCCTGTCATGCTGCTGGATGATGTGATGAGCGAGCTGGATGTGTCCCGTCAGGATTATATTTTAAACCACTTAAAGGGAATGCAGGTGTTCCTGACCTGCTGTGATATTTCCAATACCATGAAGCTGCGTGAGGGTAAGGTTTTCCATGTGGAGGGAGGGCATCTGCGTGAGGAAACCGCTGTAGATTCCCCGCCGGAAGAGGAGGGATGTCCGTGTATTTGCACTTAGGGCAGGAGGTCGTTGTCAAAACCGGCGATGTGATCGGGATTTTCGATTTGGAGAAAGCGACCCTTTCCAAAAAGACCAAGGACTTTCTGGCTGCCGCTACCCGGGGAGGCCGGGTTGTAACCGTGTCTTATGAAATGCCGAAATCCTTTGTCGTCACTCAGGGACAAGAGGGCGGGAGGGTTTATATTTCCCAGATTTCGACGGAAACCCTAAAAAAAAGGGGGCGCCGGAAAAAATCGGAATACCCGCTGGCTGACTGAAAGGGGATTCCCATGAAACCGGATAATCCGGCATTCAGCCTGTTTGAAATAAACAACCGGAAGCACTTCGCGTGCATGAACTGAAAATAGAAAAAGCGCAGGGTTTTCCAGCGCAGAGAACGGAATCGGAGGGATTCATCAGTGCAACAAACGCCAAACCAAGAATACGGAGCCAGCGAAATCCAGGTGTTGGAGGGTCTGGAAGCCGTACGCAAACGCCCCGGTATGTATATCGGATCCACAGGGCCGAAAGGGCTGCATCATCTGGTCTATGAGATCGTAGACAATGCGATTGATGAAGCACTGGCCGGTGTCTGTGACCGGATCGAGGTGGAAATCCTGCCGGACGATGTGATCCGGGTGCTGGACAACGGCCGGGGGATCCCTACCGGAATCCATCCGAAGGAGGGGATTTCTGCTGCAACGGTGGCCTATACCATTCTGCACGCGGGTGGGAAATTCGGCGGCGGCGGCTATAAAATGGCAGGCGGCCTGCATGGTGTAGGTGCCTCTGTGGTAAACGCCCTTTCCGTCTGGCTCAAGCTGACCTCCTGCGACGGCAGTGAAATCCATTATCAGGAATTTGTCCGGGGGCATTATGACGAAGAGATGAAAGTCATTGGCCAGACTGACCGGACCGGTACGGAGGTTATCTTCAAACCGGACGGTGAGATCTTCGAGGATACCCATTTCGACTATGAAACCCTGGAAACCCGGCTGCGGGAGCAGGCCTTCCTGAATGCGGGGCTCCGTATAATCCTGCGGGACAGCCGGGATCCGGAAAACATCCGGGAAGACAATATGTATTACGAGGGAGGGATCCGCTCCTTTGTGGAGCATATCCATGCCCGTAAAAAGGTGGACGTTGTCCATCCGGACGTCATTTATCTTTCCCGGGTGGAGGAAAACCGGACGGCAGAAATCGCGCTGCAATACAACAGCGATTTTAATGAGCTGGTACTCTCCTTTGCCAACAATATCCATACGGTAGAGGGCGGCTTCCATGAGGTGGGCTTCAAAACCGCACTGACCCGGGTAATCAATGATTACGGCCGGAAATACGGGCTGCTGAAGGAAAATGATGAAAACCTCAAGGGGGAGGATGTCCGGGAGGGCCTGACCGCTATTGTCAGCGTCAAGCTGTCGGAATGCGAATTTGAAGGCCAGACCAAAAGCAAGCTTGGCAATGTGGAAGCCCGTCCCCTGGTGGAAGGGCTGGTCAATGAGCAGCTTACCAACTATCTGGAAGAAAATAAGACGGTCGCCCGTGCGATCTTTGATAAAGCGGTCATGGCGCAGCGGGCGCGCAACGCGGCGAAAAAGGCCCGGGAACTGACCCGGCGCAAATCCGTGCTGGAAACCGCCGCGCTGCCCGGCAAGCTGGCCGACTGTACCGAGCGGGATCCGGCTTTGACCGAGATTTATATCGTCGAGGGGGATTCGGCGGGCGGTTCCGCGAAAAATGGCCGTGATCGCCGGTATCAGGCGATCCTGCCGCTGTGGGGCAAGATGCTCAATGTGGAAAAATCCCGGCTGGATAAAGTGTATTCCAACGAGAAGCTGATGCCGGTGGTCACCGCGTTGGGGACCGGTATCGGTGAAGATTTCGATATCAGCAAGCTTCGGTATGGCAAGGTGGTCATTATGGCCGATGCCGACGTTGACGGCGCCCATATCCGCACCCTGCTGCTGACCTTCTTTTTCCGTTTTATGCGGCCCCTGGTCGATGAAGGCCATATTTATATTGCCCAGCCGCCCCTGTTCAAGCTGAGCCGGGGCAAACAGATCCGGTATGCGTATTCGAATGAAGAGCGGGATAAATATATTGCGGAGCTTTCCGGCGAAGGTAACGGAAAGGTTGAAATCCAGCGTTATAAAGGCTTGGGTGAGATGGATCCGGAGCAGCTGTGGGAAACCACCATGAACCAGGAAAACCGTACCATGATTAAGGTCAAGCTGGAGGACGCTGCCCGGGCGGACGCCATTTTTACTATCCTGATGGGCGACAAGGTGCAGCCTCGGAAGGAATTCATTGAAGAAAATGCCCGTTATGTCAGCAATTTGGATATTTAGTCAGAAAGGCGAACAGGATTCATGCAGGAATTTGAAAATGAAACCGAAAACAGTATCCCTGTTTTCACAGAAGAAGTACCCTCCTCCCCCAATCCGGTGGAAACAGCACCCTCTGAGGCAACGGCCCCGCCTGAGAAAAGCGGGATGGAGCTGGTTTATTCCTTCAATGGGGAGGACGTCCGCACCGGGCTGAAAATTTATCAGCGGGAAACCATTTTCCGGAAAAATATTATCTTTACCCTGATCCTGCTGGCTATTTTCGCTGTGTATGGGCTGGATCTGGTCCAAAGCTCAGGCGGAACGCTTTCCATGTTCCTGGCTGTTATGTGCGTAGTAGTCACGGCGTTTTTATGGTATCTTCCTGCCCGGCATATCAAACAGGTAGCTGAAGCGGCAGACAGCAGCCCGATGGAATTCCGGATGAATATCCAGGAGGACGGCGTTCAGATTTCCGAAGAAAACGGCGGCTTTTTCCTGGGCTTTGGCAAGGAGATTACTAAGATTATCGAAACAGTGGAACACTTCCTGATCTGTGTAGGGAAAGAACGGATCTTTATCCTGCCGAAACGCTGTATTCCAGATCCGGAAAAGGATGGGGCTTTCAGCGAAGATCAGGTGAGGGACTGTTTCCGTACGGCCATGGGCCCGCGTTATATTACCAAGTATCTGAAATAGCCCTGCGAAGGCTCCGGGCGTTTTTCCCGGTTTTATAAGAAAAATGAGGTGAACTATTTGGAGATCCATGAAGAAGGCCGGATTATCCACCGCGACATTGAAAAAGAGATGCGGAATTCCTTTTTAGACTATTCCATGTCGGTTATTGTGTCGCGTGCGCTCCCGGATGTCCGGGACGGCTTGAAGCCGGTCCACCGGCGAATCATTTATACCATGTACGAAAACGGGCTGCTGCCGGAAAAAGCTTACCGTAAATGTGCAGATACCGTCGGAACCGTGCTCGGCCGGTATCATCCGCATGGCGACGCGTCGGTCTATGACGCGCTGGTCCGGCTGGCTCAGGACTTCTCTCTTCGTTATCCGCTGGTGGACGGCCATGGGAACTTCGGTTCTGTGGATGGTGACCCTGCCGCTGCTTATCGGTATACCGAAGCGAAAATGAGTAAAATTTCCCTGGAAATGGTGGCGGATATCGACAAGGAAACAATTGATTGGACTTCCAACTATGATGACCGCCTCAAAGAACCGGTGATGCTCCCTTCCCGCTTTCCGAACCTGCTGGTCAATGGTTCAACTGGGATCGCGGTCGGGATGGCAACGAATATCCCGCCGCATAACCTGAGTGAGGTGATTGACGGGATTACCTTCCTGATTGACCATCCGGACGCGGAGCTTTCCGAGATTATGGACTATATCAAAGGTCCGGACTTCCCTACCTCGGGGATTATTATGGGACTTTCGGGGATCCGTGCCGCCTATGCGACCGGCCGGGGGAAAATTGCCCTGCGCGCCCGGGCGGAAATTGAGGAAACCCCCAACGGCCGCTTCCGGATCGTCGTGACCGAGCTGCCCTATATGGTCAATAAAGCCCGGCTGATTGAATCCATTGCGGAACACGTAAAAAACCGGAAGATTGAAGGGATTTCCGACCTCCAGGACCATTCGGACCGGAACGGGATGTATTTCGTGATCGACCTGAAGCGGGACGCAAATCCCCAGGTAGTGCTCAACCAGCTTTACAGCTACACCCAGATGCAGGAAACGGTCGGCGTGATTATGCTGGCGCTGGTCGATGGCCAGCCTAAAGTCCTGACCCTGAAAGAATGCCTGGAACATTATATCCGATTCCAAAGCCAGGTGATCCGGCGCCGTACTGAATTTGAGCTGAGAAAAGCAAGAGAGCGCGAGCATATCCTCGAAGGGCTCAAGCTGGCAATCGACTTCATTGACGAAGTTATTGCGATTGTACGCAGTTCCAAGGATATCCCCACTTCGAAAAACCGATTGATGGAACGCTTCGGGATGGACGACATTCAGGCTTCTGCAATTGTGGCTATGCGGATCGGGCAATTGTCCGGCCTGGAACGGCAGAAAATCGAAGATGAGCTGGGCCAGCTCCGGATCCGGATTGCCGAGCTGCTTGAGATCTTGGGGAACGAACAGCTGGTTCTGGAAATCCTTAAAGAGGAAATCGGCGTGATCCGGAAAAAATTCGGGGATGAACGCCGCACGGAGATCCTGCAGGTTTCGGGCGAGGTGGACATCGAGGATCTGATCCCTGAGGAAAACTGTGTGGTTACGCTTACCCATTTCGGCTATATCAAACGGCAGCCTGCCGATACGTATAAGCTCCAGAAGCGGGGAGGCCGCGGGATCTCCGGGATGAAGCAGCGGGATGAGGATTTTGTGGAGGAGATGTTCCTTTCCTCCACCCACGACCAAGTGCTGTTTATCACCAATAAAGGCCGGATGTACCGGCTGAAATGCTATGAGATCCCCGAATCCGGACGGACGGCCCGGGGAATGAACGTCGTCAATCTGCTCCCGATCGAGGGGGAGGAAAAAATCGCCTATATGGTGCGGGTGAAGGATTTCGATCCGGATCATTACCTCGTTATCACAACCCGGGACGGCTTGATTAAACGGACGAATCTGGATGCCTATAAAAACGTGCGGAAAAACGGGCTGATTGCCATTACCCTGAACGAAGGGGATGAGCTGGCCTCTGCACGGCTGACGGACGGGGTCAGCCATCTGCTGGTAGCTACCCGGAAAGGAATGTCGATCCGGTTGGACGAATCCCAGATCCGTCCCCTCTCCCGGAGTGCGCGGGGGGTACGCGCTATCCGCCTGCGGGATGGGGATGAAGTCATCAGTATGGCCCGTTTGCGGGAGGGCGCGGCAGTTATGACCGTTACTACGGCCGGACAGGGCCGCCGTACCGCGATTGAGGAATACCGGCTTCAGGCCCGGGGCGGTTATGGGAAGATCAACTACAAGGTATCCGAGCTGAAAGGCGATGTTGCCGGCGTCCGCGTGGTGGATGAAGACGAGGACCTGATCCTGATCGCAGATGACGGGCTGATTATCCGGATCCGGGTCAGTGATGTCAACCTCATGTCCCGGTACGCTTCGGGTGTACGGGTCATGCGGCTGGCTGAGGGCAGCAAGGTGGCCACCTTTGTCCGTGCGGAGCATGATGAGGAGGAGGCAACGGAGCAGGTAGAAGCCGCTGCGGAAACCGAAGAGGACGCTGAACAGCTGGCGAAAGAGGAACAGGAGCTGGAAGAGGCCGATTCGGCTTTGGCAGAAGAGCTTTCCGAGCTGGAAGAAACGGAAGAATAAAAATTATTTATAGTCAACGCACTTGCAAAGAAGCATTGGCTTCTTTGCAACACTGCGGCATATCATGCCGCAGTGGGGAGCGAAGCGGCCATGCAGACGGCGCACAGCGCATTTTATGCCAGGCAAAGCCTGACCCTCCAATCGGGTATCGATTTGAGGGTGTGCCGACTATACAGCGGAGGTTTTTCATGCTGAATTGAAAAACCTCCCTTTTTTATTCCAGGACAAATTTGTGCAAGGACGGACAGGACTTTTCAGATTGGTTCCGGTATAATTCAATACAGACGGGGGGATGAATCAAATGTCTTTGGAGTTTATTCAGCAGGCCATCCGCTATATGGAAGAACATTTGAATGAAACTGTCAGCTATGCGGAGATTGCGGAAAAACTGAACCTGTCCAGTTATCAGTTCCACCGGACTTTCAGCTTCATTGTAGGGATGACCCCAATGGAATATATCCGGAACCGGCGGCTGACCCTGGCGGCGCAGGAACTGCAGACCACAGATATTTCCGTGATCGACGCAGCCTATAAGTATGGTTATGAATCCCCGGAGAGCTTCTCCAAAGCGTTTTCGCGGTTTCATGGCTCTACCCCGAAGCAGGCCAAACAAAAAGGGACAAAACTTCATTTGTTTAATCCTCTTGTCATCAAAATTATTTTGGAAGGTGGAAGTATTATGGATTACCGGATCGAACACAAAGAGGGACAAAAATTTCTTGCACGGGTAGAGCGGTTCATCCCTGAATCGGTTGACCGGGGAGATATCCCAAAATTTTGGGATCGCTGTGCGGAAGAAAACCGGATTGAAACACTGAAGCAGCTTCGTCCGGAGGGGAAAAAGGATCTGTATGGGATCTGCAGCCCGATTCGGGGTAAAGAAAAATCGGACGGGTATTTCAATTATGGGATTGGCGTCCTGGTGGATGAGAATACCGATCTGACCCACCTGGATGCCCTGTATCAGCAGGGGTATACCCTCTTGGAGTCAGAACCGGCGGATTATGCCGTATTTTCCTGCGTTGGGAAGGACGGAGGATGTGTCGGCGAAGTCTGGAGTAAATTTTACAAGGAATTTATCCCGCAAACCGGATACAAGCAAGCCGAAAATGAGGATTACGAGCTGTATTTTGAAAAAGGCAAGCCTGGGGAATTCTGTGAATTGTGGATCCCGGTCGAAAAATAAGTCTTGGGTATACATTCTTTTCAGTACAGGGATGGCAGAAAACTGATTTTTTAGGAACTCCCCTCCTTTCTGCTTGATTTTCAGCTGAGATGCGTTTATAATGAAAAATAAAAGTACTCAGCGAATCCAGAAAGGAAGATGACCATGCTGAATCAAGAAGTTGCTCAGCTGCTGAATGAGCAGATGACCAAAGAATTGTATTCTGCCTACCTGTACATGGGGATGGCAAACTATTACGCGGATGAAAGCCTGAATGGCTTTGAAAATTGGTTTGATATCCAGGTGCAGGAAGAACGGGATCACGCGATGCTGTTCCGCCGGTATCTGCTCAATAACGGAGAAAAGGTCACTTTGGCTGCTATTGATATGCCTCCCCAGACCTATTCGGATTTCAAATCCCCGCTTACCGCCGCTTTGGATCATGAGCGTACCGTCACCGCGTCGATCAATCAAATCTATGATGCAGCTTACCGGAATAAGGATTTCCGCACCATGCAGTTCCTGGATTGGTTTGTCAAGGAGCAGGGTGAGGAGGAAAAAAACACCGAAGATCTGGTCAAACGCTTTGAATTGTTCGGCAGCGATGCAAAAAGCCTGTATATGTTGGACAGCGAGATGGGTTCCCGTGTTTATTCTGCCCCTTCGCTGACCCTGTAAATGAAAAAGCGATCATTGTAAGAAATGCGGTTTCCCTAAAAGGGAAACCGCATTTGACCTTTCTATCCGATGAATTTTATTGATACTTTTATAGTCAACGCGCTTGAAAAGAAGCCAATGCTTCTTTTCAACACTGCGGCA
>CANAQK010000074.1 GCA_947363605.1 uncultured Clostridia bacterium
AGTCCTGCCCACTCCATGGCAATGGCCCGGCGGACACTCTTGGGGATTTCCCGCTCCAAGGGAAGGAACGCCGCCCAGTCTCCCGGTACCAACTCCCCCCAGCTAAGGCAGGACTGTACTGTACCGTCCTCCCTCGGCATCCACTGGGGCAGTTCTAAGGCGGTCATGGGGCAATCGAAGTCCCGAAGCAACCAGCACACATCGTAAAATCCACACAGTGACCAGGGGGCGGCGGGGCTGTACCAGATGCGCACTGCCTCGCCGCTTTCTGTTGCCTCCAACAGTCGTGACCGATCTTGCTGACGTTGCTCCCACATCTGATCACGCTGTTGGATGTAGTCCTCAGGGATGCTATCCGAAAGAGGGAAGTCGCCCCCCAACCAGGCGGTAAGCAGGTTAAACCGAGCCTGATCCACATCGGGGCCGCTAAGGGGACCCATATCCAGACCGTAGGAAGGACACAGTACATCTCCTGGATCGCCACCCACAGGTCGTGCCCGGCGTTTCTCATCCTCCCACTGGGCCTTGAGTTTTGCCATGGCCCGCTCCTGTTCCTCCGGTGTGGTCTCACCTTCGCCAAAAATGAACCCGATAGGTCCGTCCTCGCTATTGATGCAGGAACAGTGGGTAGCCAGCTTCAACGACCCGCACTCGCCGTCGGAGAAAACAATCTGTAGCATAGTAAGACCTCCATATCAATTTCCGCCTTGTCGATTTGTTCATGTTCAAATATAGCACAAAGCCGGCCAACATTCAATCTCTATTGTAAGGCTCTTCCTACGTCGCGCAAGCAGTGCATTTGTTCCCACAAATGCTCAAAACAGACTTTCGGCGTGGCTGCCGAAAATCTGTTTTTGCTTGTTGGGACAGCGTCCCAAACCCTTTGAACAGCCCCGTGGCCGGGGCTGGCTGCGCGTTCGTTTCACGAACGCTGTTATTGCCCGACAAAGTGAAAGCGGGCAGGAGCAGCCCCATCAAAAAGCCAAGGAACGATAGCACCACACTTGCCCGGTAAGAGAGAATTGACGAACCAACGGTCTTGCCACGAAGCTGGATGCGCATCCGGTGGATCTTCCTCGGAGAGCGCACGACTGCCACAGGCAGTACCACCACAAGCCATCGGCTAGTGGTGAGTAAGTGCGCTTTTAGCAGAGGGCCGACAAAGAGAACGGAGCGCCCAGGCCATCCCCGGACGCTCCCCCTTCGGTTCCCTCCTGCTGGTCGATCACCGCCTTTCCGGCCCGTGTCATTCTGCCACAAATGAACCGCAGTCAATGTAATGTAGTGGCCTGGTGAAACCACCCTTTATACATTACATCTCAATATGAAATCCTCTCCAAATTCGTCATGCTGAACGGCTGGATCGAGGTCAAGACCTATCAGGACGATGGGTACAGCGGAGACAATTTTCAGCGGTCCGGATTTTTGAAAATGCTGGAGGACGCAAGGCATGGCCTGATGAACCTGATTCTGGTGAAGGGCCTTTCCCGCTTGGGCAGGGATTTTGTGGAGGTAGGCCGTTATACGGACTGACAGTTGCCATTCATTTTTTGATTACTGTTTTACGGACACCCACCTAAGCAGCCGGATTTCTTTTTTGCACGGTAAGAGGGCACGATGATTTTTGTTTGGTGAATTTGTCGGATATCCAGGGGTGGTTTTGACGGATATTTTTTCATTTTAGCCCAATTTTTATGAATGAAAAGTAAAATTATATTTTATTCTTCCAAAAATGCTGGAAGATTGGTATAATAAAATAGATATAATATTGAGCCGGGTATTCCCGGCTTATTGGCAAACTCCTGCAAATGCAAGAAAGGAATGACCCAATGGCTGAAAAAATGCTTTCTTTCGACTCCACTGAAGCACTGCTGGCGGTTTTCGGCAGCTATGACGAAAACGTGAAGCTGCTTGAAAAGGAATTCCGTGTAGAAATCCACAATCGGGATGAATATATCAAAGTAACTGGGGAACCCGATGCGGTAAACCTGGCGTCAAAAACATTAGGCGCTTTATTTACCATGGTTCAAAACGGCGAGCAGATTACGGATCAGGCGGTCCGTTACCTGATTACCTTGGCAAAGGATACGGACGATGTCGAGCAGGCCCGCACCCTTTCGGACGGATGCGTCTGCATTACGGCCACTGGTAAGCCCATCCGCCCCAAAACGCTTGGCCAGAAGAAATATATTGACGCAATTAAGAAAAATACCATTGTGCTGGGCGTTGGCCCGGCGGGAACCGGTAAAACCTATCTGGCTGTTGCGACGGCGGTGCGGGCGTTCCGTGCGCAGGAGATCAGCCGGATTATCCTGACCCGGCCGGCGATTGAAGCGGGGGAGAAGCTGGGCTTCCTGCCCGGGGATTTGCAGGCTAAAGTAGACCCCTATCTGCGCCCGCTGTACGACGCGCTGTTCGATATGTTCGGCGCGGAGGCTTTCAACCGCCAGCTGGAACGGGGTGTTATTGAGGTAGCTCCGCTGGCTTATATGCGCGGACGCACATTGGACGATTCCTTTATTATTCTGGATGAGGCGCAGAATACCACCCGTGAACAGATGAAGATGTTCCTGACCCGGCTCGGAGCCAGTTCCCAAGCGGTGATCACCGGCGATGTCACCCAAATCGATATTGCGGACCCGCGCAAATCCGGCTTGATCGATGCGGTTCACGTGCTGAAGGGCGTTGAGGATATCGAAACCGTTTTCCTCAATGAGAAGGACGTTGTCCGCAACCGGATTGTACAGCAGATTATCCAGGCTTATTCGAAATATGAAACAGAAAGACAGGAGAAAGAACATGGACAAATTGAAAGTGCTGATTAGCAATAAACAAAAATCGGTGAAAATCCCGTCCGGAATCCGGCTCCTGATCCGGCGGTGCTGCCATGCGGTACTGCAGATGGAAAACTTCTCTGGGAGTGCGGAAGTCAGCGTGTCATTTATCAGTAACGATGAAATCCGTTTGCTGAATGCACAGTACCGCAATAAGGATTCCGCGACAGATGTGCTCTCTTTCCCGTTGGGGGAAAACGGCGTTTTTGATAAGAACGAAAATACCGGCGCTTTTATGCTGGGGGATATTGTGATCTCGGCAGAACGCGCGTTTGAACAGGCTGAACTGTACGGGCATACGATCCAGCGTGAAATCGCTTTTTTGACGGTGCATTCCATGCTCCACCTGCTGGGCTATGACCACGAGCAGGGAGGCCTTCAGGCACGCCAGATGCGGGAAAAAGAGGAGATCGTCCTGGAACGTTTGGGCGTTTCCCGGGTGGAAAGCTATGTGGTTCAGAAATGATCCGCAGGGCGGAGCTGCGCGGCCTGGCCAAAAGCTTTGTTTATGCTTTCCGCGGGATTGCCTACTGCATCAAAAATGAGCGCAATATGCGGATCCACCTTAGTATGGTGGTGCTGACCTCCTACCTCTCCCGTTTTTATCCATTGCAGCGGTCGGAATACCTGCTGATGCTGCTCTGCTTTGGCCTGGTCATTGCCTGTGAGGCGGTGAACACGGCGATTGAGGCCCTGGTCAATCTCGGCTCGCCAGCGTATCACCCCTTTGCCCGGATCGCGAAAGATGTTGCCGCCGGAGCAGTGCTGGCGGCTGCGATTGCCGCAGCGGCGTGCGGGCTGTTTTTATTTGGCCGCTGGGACCAGCTTCAGGCAGCCTTGATGAGGATTTTCAGCAGCCCGCTGGAAATCGGCCTGTTGCTGCTGCTGGTGATCCTTGCCCTGCTGTTTATTTTCAACGGGCCAAAGCTGTACGGCGAGCGGACGACCCGCATTTATCAGATACGGAACCGAAAAGATTCATAAAAACCAGGCCTTGGCTGGCCGCAGAAAGGATGCGTTTATGGCAAATCCACAGAAATCGGCGTTTGTCGCGATTGTCGGCAAACCCAATGTGGGGAAATCTTCCCTTTTGAATAAACTGCTGGGGGAAAAAATCGCTATTGTCACCAGCAAGCCCCAGACTACCCGCACCCGGATCACCGGCGTGCTGACAGAAGGGGAGGTCCAGCTGGTCTTTATTGATACGCCGGGGTTCCATAAGCCCAAGACCAAGCTTTCGGATCAGATGGTGAAAGCCGTGACTTCCTCCATCCAGGATGTGGATCTGGCGATGCTGGTCGTGGAGCCGTCCGGGAACCTGAATGAGGCAGAACGGGGGCTGATTGAGAATATCCGGTCGCAGCGGATCCCCAGCCTGCTGGTGATCAATAAGATCGACCTGCTGAAGTCCAAAGAGCAGCTGGCGGAACGGATTGCCCTGCTGATGGAGGAATATCCTTTTGACGGGGTGGTCCCGGTCAGCGTGCTGAACGATGATGGGATCGACCGGATTCTGGCCGAGCTGAAATCCCGCGCGCAGGAGGGCCCGCATTTCTTCCCGGACGATACCCTGACGGACCAGCCCGAGCGGGTGATTGCGGCGGAGATTATCCGGGAAAAGCTCCTGCTGAATTTGCAGCAGGAGATCCCTCACGGCACAGCGGTTGTGATCGAAAAAATGCGGGAGCGGGAAAATCAGGAAATCATGGATGTGGAAGCGATGATTTACTGTGAAAAATCCAGCCATAAAGGGATGATTATCGGCAAGGGCGGCGGGGTGCTGAAACGGATCGCCTCCCAGGCCCGTGCGGATCTGGAGGCGTTTTTGGGCGTCCATATCCATCTGCAATGCTGGGTAAAGGTGCGCGAGGACTGGCGGAACAAGGAATTGATGATTAAAAATTTCGGCCTGTCCGATCCGCAGTAACAATTCTTACCACTCATAGAATCAGGCCTTCCGGCACAGATTAAAAGTGGGTTCCATGTTGGAATACCCCACTTGCTGGGAGGCAGACAAATGGATACGGAAAAAAACCCACAGGCGGTTCAGGCTTGGGAAAAATTTGAAACCAGCGGCCGGATCGCGGATTATCTGAATTATGTACAGGCGGTTTCGCCTGTGGAGGATGAGGCCGATGCTGGCAAAAACCAAAGGAATGATACTCAAACAACGCAGCATTGGGGAAAATGACCGGATGCTGACGGTGCTTACCAGTGATTTCGGCGTGATTGAGGTTTCCGCAAGGCGGGCAAAATCGACGAAAAGCCCGCTGAGCGCCGCTACACAGCTGCTGGCTTATTCCGAGCTTTGTCTTTTTAAGGGAAGGCAAAGCTATTACATATTGGACAGCGCTGAGTGTATCCACGCCTTTTATCCTCTCCGGCTGGATGTGGTGAAATTGGCGTTGGCCGGCTATTTTTGTGAGCTCTCCAAAACGCTGTCCCCCTCTGCGGATACGGCTTGGGAGTTCCTTCGCCTGCTGCTGAATACCCTCTACCTGCTTCAGGAGGACCGCTTGCCGGCTGACCTGTTGAAGGCGATCTTTGAGCTTCGCGCTTTGTCGGCGGCGGGGTTTATGCCCAATCTGGTCGGATGCAGCGAATGCGGCCAGTTTGAAGCGGAGGAGGTTTGTTTCTTCCCGTTGGACGGGATTTTGATTTGTGAAAGCTGCGGAGCCGGTACGCCGATGTGGAAAGAGGATGTCCTGCGGGTCCCTCTGCCCCCTCCGGTGCTTTCGGCGATGCGGCATATTATTTTTTCAGAGCCGGAGCGGATGTTCCGTTTCCAGCTGACCGGGAACTCGCTTTCCCGGCTTTGCTGGGTGGCGCAGCAGTATGCGCTGCTGCACACCGAGGGGAACTTCAAATCGCTGGAGATTTACCAGTCGATGAAGCTTCCGGCAAGCACGGATAGAAAGGAAAATTTCCCCGAATTGGGTGAAAAACAGAGAAAGAACGATGATACTTGAAAAATATTGCCGGGTTTTGGAGCTCGACAAAATATTGGCGCAGCTGGCGGAGTATACCTGCTGCGAAACGGCCAGGGAACGTGCGCTGGCCATCCGGCCCTCTACTAATCTCCTGCTGGTAGAGGATGAGGTGCGGAAAACAAACGACGCGTATCAGCTGACGGCTCGTTACGGTACGCCTGCGTTTGGGAAGATGGACGATCCAACCCAGCATCTGAAAATGGCGCAGGTTGGGGGCGTCCTGACCCCTCGGGCGCTGCTGAATATGGCGGCAATCCTGCGGCAGGTCCGGACTCTGCTGGAATGGAACGCTCAGTGTGAAACGGTATCGAACGCGCTGGGGCCGCTGTTTCAGAACCTGGTCCCCAATAGGGAACTGGAAAAGCGGATCTCCTCGGTTTTCGTTTCAGAGGAGGAGATGGATGACTATGCCAGCGACGAGCTGGCCTATATCCGCCGGAAAATAAAACAGATCAGCCAGAAGATCAAGGACAGCTTGGATAAAATGATCCGGTCGTCCAGCTACCAAAAGGCGCTTCAGGAAAATATTGTCACAATGCGGGACGGACGGTATGTCGTGCCGGTAAAATCGGAATATAAGGGCAGCGTACCGGGATTGGTGCATGATACCTCCTCTACCGGGGCGACTTTGTTTATTGAGCCGATGGCAGTCGTGGAAGCGAATAACGATATCCGGGTGCTGAAGGCCAAGGAAAAGGCCGAAATGGAACGGATTCTGCTGGAGCTTTCCGGGCTTTGCGGCGAACAGGCCGACATCATTTCGGCCAACTTTGAAACCCTGATCCGGCTGAACCTTTATTTCGCGAGAGCCTCCTTGGCTGAAAAAATGAACGGCGTGATGCCGGAAATTGGGACGGATGGGCGTGTCCGGCTGAATAAAGCCCGGCATCCGCTGATCCCGAAGGAAAAGGTAGTGCCGATTTCTGTTGAATTGGGCTATGATTATACTACGCTGCTGATTACCGGCCCGAATA
Organism: uncultured Clostridia bacterium; assembly: GCA_947363605.1. Classification (GTDB taxonomy): domain Bacteria; phylum Bacillota; class Clostridia; order Oscillospirales; family Ruminococcaceae; genus Paludihabitans. The sequence continues at coordinate 6,799 of CANAQK010000074.1, forward strand.
CCGGGGGCAAAACCGTCACCCTGAAAACCATCGGGCTTCTGACCCTGATGACCATGTGTGGGATGCTGATCCCGGCTTCGGAGCATTCGGTTATTTCCATTTTCAGTAAAGTCCTGGTCGATATTGGGGATGAACAGAGTATCGCCCAGAACCTCTCTACCTTTTCGGCGCATATGACGAATATCGTATCTATCCTGGAGGAAGCAGACGACCATTCCCTGGTCCTGGTGGATGAGCTGGGCTCCGGGACAGATCCGGTGGAAGGGGCGGCGTTGGCGATGGCGACCTTGGAACAGCTTCGTGCCCGCCGGACGATGGTGGTAGCAACAACCCACTATGCAGAGCTGAAGGTCTATGCCCTTCAGACAGACCAGGTCTTAAATGCGAGCTGCGAGTTTGATGTAAAAACCCTCCAGCCGACCTACCGGCTGCTGATTGGTACGCCGGGACGCTCCAATGCGTTTGAAATTTCCCGCCGGCTGGGTTTAAAAGAAGAAATCCTGCAAAAAGCGGTGGGCTATGTAGCCAGTGATAAGAAGAATTTCGAGGACGTCATCGACAGTCTGGAAAGCGCCAGACAGGATTTTGAGGAAAAATCGGCTGGGTTGGAGCGCCGGATTCAGGAACTGGAAGCCCTGAAGGAAGAAGTCCGGACATCGAATCTGGATGCGATCAACCAAAAGGAACGGATTATTGAGTCCGCGCGGCAGGAAGCGCAGAAAATCGTTGAGCGGGTCAAAGCGGATTCCCAACTGATTATGGATGAACTGGACAAAATCCGGCGGATGAAGGATCAGGAGAATTTCTCCCAGATGGCCGCTCAGGCAAAAGCGCAGATGCGGGGGCGTCTTGGGAAGCTCTATGATGAGGCAAACCCCGTGGTCCAGCGGAGCAACCAGGATTATATCCTGCCCCGCAAGCTGAAAAAAGGGGATACTGTCCTGCTGGTAGACATTGATAAGAAAGGGACGGTGCTTCAGGAGCCGGATAACGCCGGAAATGTATTGGTTCAATGCGGGCTGATCAAGTCCCGGGTAGCGCTCGGAAACCTGCGTTTGCTGGAAGAAAAACGGGTCCAGATGAAAGGCAGCGTCCGGCGGAATGTGACATCGAATAAAGTGGCTAAGGCCAGCATGGAGCTGGATCTGCGGGGGATGACCGTAGAAGAGGCGCTGATGGAAGTGGATATGTTTATCAGCAGGTCGATCCTGGCCAACGTCGGGCAGGTGACGATCATCCATGGTAAAGGGACGGGTGCGCTCCGGGCGGCTGTCCATGATTACCTCAAGCATTGCAAGCAGGTGAAAAGCTATCGTTTAGGTGTGTTTGGCGAAGGCGAAGCCGGCGTGACGATTGCGGAATTTAAATAGGAACCCTATCTCACAGCAACAGCCAGTTGCTTGTCCGGGCAGCGATACTGGGCTATAATGAAGCTATCATAAACCGTATAGGAATTTGATTTTGATATCTATATTTTTAGGAGGAACAGCCATGGAAGTACGGGAGATACTAAAGAGCCTGCGTGAAAAAAATAATCTGACCCAGGAACAGCTGGCCGAGTATGTGATGGTTACCCGGCAGGCAGTCAGCCGTTGGGAATCCGGTGAAACACAGCCGAATACAGATACATTAAAACTGCTGTCGAAAAAATTCGGAGTATCCATCAATACGCTGCTGGGCTCTCCGCGGCAGCTGATCTGCCAATGCTGCGGAATGCCGTTAAATGAAGATTCTTTGATCAGCCGAGAGCCGGATGGAAGCTGCAATGAGGATTATTGCAAATGGTGTTATATGGATGGTGAGTTTGTATATAAATCGAAGGATATTTTGCTTGATTATCTGATTACCCATATGCCGAATCCGGGGAATTTGACCGAGGAAGAACAGCGTATTCAATTTGACGAGCTGCTTTCCCAGCTAAAATATTGGAATTGAGATTTTATACTAGAGTCTGTTTTAAAACCAGAGAAATGCCAGTATTTTTGTTCAGGGCGGGCGGTTTCAAGACGAAAACCGCAAGAAAGGCTGTCGCCTTTCGAGGATTTTTAACACAGAAACCGTTTGTCACTGGGCAAAAAGACGGTTTTTCGGAGTTTTAAAACAGACTCTAATTCCCGATAAAACGGCGCAGCCGTTTTATCGGGCCGCAGGCATGGCGGCGTGTCACGCCGCGATAAAAAGATAAAAATCTTTTTATCAAGAAATCGTATTATTCAGTGCATTTTCCCTACGGAAAAAACAGGGGATATAAAAAATCTGGATGAAAAAGGCCGCAGGAAATTTCCTGCGGCTTTCGTTTACGACATCACGGTTTCTTTCCGCAATAGGCTGGCAACAACACGGGCAAAATGAAGAAAAAACTTGACAAAGTCTGGACAAAATGCTAGACTAAAAACAAACATTCGTATATAATTTCTTCAAAATTTCTCCTTGAATTCTTTTTGAAACCACACCTCTGGAAGCCAGAAAGTCTGTCCGTTTAAGTATCCCAGCAAGTGTTCTGTTTCCGAAAAAGAGAACCGCAGTTTGTAGGAGCAAAGCAGCTGCTGCGTGACATGGTACTTCTTATTGATTTTTCCATTGCCGTATTTTCCATCACCCAGCAGGGGATAGCCAATATGGGCCAGATGTGCCCGGATCTGATGGGTGCGGCCGGTTTTGAGAGAAACTTCCAACAGGGTATTTTCCCTGGAGCGGGCCAGGGTGCGGTATTCTGTCACCATGGTTTTTCCATCCGGGACAGGACGGTCAAACACTTGAACCAGACTGTTGTTTTCCTGTTTGCGCATAAAATGCCGGAGGCTTCCGCTTTCAGGGCGGATATGGCCGCAGACCACGCAGAGATAGTATTTGTCGATTTCCCGCTGCTTGATTTTTTCGTTGAGGATCCGGAGGCTTTCCGCATTTTTAGCGGCAATCACTATCCCGCTGGTATTCCGGTCAATCCGGTTGCAGAGAGAGGGAACAAAGGAGAGCTCCTGTTCCGGATGGTATTCCCCTTTACGATAGAGATAGTGCAGGACACGGTGGATCAGGGTGTCCGGTGTATGTGCATTGTCCTCGTGGACACAAAGTCCCGCCGGCTTATTCAGCAGAAGCAGGTTTTCGTCTTCATATACCAGCTCTACCGAAGCAGGAGCCAAAAGGAAGTCCATCCGGTTGTCTTCGGAGAAAAATTCGTCGCGGATATAAAGGGAAACCTCGTCTCCAGGAGAAAGCCGGAAGCTGATCTCGCTTTTTTTTCCGTTTACCTTAATCCGCTTGGTACGGAGATATTTGTACATCAGGGTAGGGGGGAGCTTGGGAACGGATTTTTGTAGAAATTTATCCAGCCGCTGGTTTGCATCGTTGTTTTGAATCACAAAGCTTTTCATTCAAGTACTGCCGTTTAAAACGCCTTTCTGTAAAAATAACCGGATTTTCTGCCTTCGATGAGCATGAAGCGCATCGCGCGTTCGGGAATAATGACTTATTATAGCATGAAGCGCCCCGCGCGGAATGGTATAATCGGCCATTCGGGCGGCAGTGAGCCTGCGCGAACGGATCGCCCCGGCCATCTGTATAATAAGCACGCTGTGCTTATTATAGCATGAAGCGCCCCGCGCGGAATGGTAT
>CANAQK010000075.1 GCA_947363605.1 uncultured Clostridia bacterium
GGGCTTCCAAGCCCCTCCGGCCCAGGAGTGGAAGACGCTCACCCCTCCAACCCCTCCCGGCTGGAACCCTCCTCCTCAGCCGGGCTTCCAGCCCCCTCCGGCTCAGGAGTGGAAGACGCTCACCCCTCCAACCCAGGAGCGGAAAACGCAGTTTCCAAAACCCAAAGGCTACCGCCCGCCGGTTGGGATCGTCCTGCTCAGTATCCTGCTTTTCCTGGTGACCTTCGGCCTGTCTTTCTTCGGGTTTTCGGCCCTCTACCGGCGGGATGCCCAAGCGAAGCCCGAATCCAACATTGAATGGACCCCTCCTGCGGAAAGTCCGTCCGCCAACAGCCGGAGCAGTAATCCGGGCGGTGTCAGTCTGGAAGAATATTTCCAGCTGAAAGCCGGCATGACCTATGCGCAGGTCAGCGGCATCATTGGGGACGACGGGATCCTGGTGGATACCGGGACGAATCTGGACGGCAGGGATTATTACATCTACGGCTGGTCCGGACAGGATAACCCTCTGGCCGAAGTATACATCACTTTTGTGGAAGACCAGGTGGTCGAAATCGTCCAGCATAACCTTCTGAACGAATAAGAACGGATATTCTTAGCTCTGAATACCTGCTCCAAGAAAGGAATATTTATGGACTCTGCTGTTTTTTCACCGGCGGACCAGCTGATTTTTAACGGCAGTGACCCCACTGCTTTCAGTGTAGTTGCCTGCGACCAATATACCTCCGAGCCGGAATACTGGGAAGATACCGCGCGGCTCGCTGCCGGGAAGCCCTCCGCCCTGCACCTGATTTTCCCGGAAGTGTATCTGAAATCCCCGGATTTTGAGAACCGTGTTTCCACGGTCAATCAGAATATGGAAGATGCGCTGAAGCAGGGGATTTTCACCGAATACCCGGACGCGCTGATTTACCTGGAACGGACCCTCCGCAGCGGGAAGATCCGGCGGGGGCTGATCGGGAAAATCGACCTGGAAGCCTATGACTTTTCACCCGGATCCCAAAGCCCGGTCCGCGCCACCGAAGGCACCGTGCTGGAACGCATCCCGCCCCGGGTCCGCATCCGGGAGCAGGCGCCGCTAGAGCTTCCCCATATCATGCTGCTGATGGATGACCGGCGGCGGGAAGTCCTGGAGCCACTGGCCGAATCTAAATCCCGGCTGCAAAAGCTGTACGGCTTCCCGCTGATGATGGGCAGCGGCCGTCTGGACGGGTGGCTGCTGGGGGAAGAAGAAACAGCCCGCATCCTCGCCCTGCTCAAAAAAATGGCATCCCATGCCGAATTTGACGAAAAATATGGGATCCCAGGCAAATCCCCGCTGCCCTTTGCCGTTGGGGACGGCAACCATTCGTTAGCCTCCGCGCGGCAGCATTATCTCAACTGCAAGGAAAAACTGGGAGAAGAAGCGGCCCGGCGCCATCCTTCCCGCTATGCGCTGGCTGAGCTCGTCAACCTGCATGACGAATCGCTGGAATTTGAGCCTATCCATCGGATCCTCACCGGGGTTTCACCTGAGCGCCTGCTGGGGGAGCTGAACCGCGCGCATCCCCTTTCCGATACCCCAATCCCCTCCGGGCAGAAGCTGGGGATCCTGCAAAATGGCCAGCTCCGCGAGGTCTGGATGACACAGCCCAGCCGGAACCTGCCCGTTGGCACGCTTCAGGAATTCCTGGACGGGTATCTGGCGCAAAATCCCGGGGAAATTGACTATATCCATGGCGCTGAAGTAACTGCCTCCCTCAGCCGGCAGGAACAAAGCATTGGCTTCCTGCTGGATGGGATGGATAAAAACGACCTGTTCCCCACCGTCATCCTGGACGGGGCGCTCCCCCGCAAAACCTTCTCCATGGGGGAAGCCTGGGACAAACGTTTTTACTGGGAGGCCCGGAAAATCCGATAAAGGCAAACTATCCCCCGCTGGGAAATCCCAGCGGGATTTTTCCGAAAAATTTTCCATTTCCCCTTTAAAATCTGTAAAACCCTCCGATATAATAAAATGAAGAAATAAATTTATTGATTCTGTTATAGAAATGGAGTTGATTTTGTGTACGGTATTTCCTCAATGAACAATTATTATAGCTGGAACTATGCCTCCAAACTGATGGGTATGTTCCAAAACCAATCGGTCAACCGGATCGGCTCGGTGGGCGGGATCGACTATGCTGCTAAGAACAATCAGAAGCTGGAGAAGATCTTTTCCCAGAGAATCGAAGCGGAAAACAAGGCTGCTGAGGCGCTGGACCAATATTACACCCAGGCCATTTCCTTCACCAAGTCCTTCGGCAGTAAATTTACCGCGCTTCAGGACTCTGCTTCCAGCCTGAAGGCCTACAGCAACAACAGTGTGCTGAACCCGCACGGTTATTCCAGCAGTAACGGCGATGTTGCCAGCGTTACCAAGGACTGGACCTCCTCGGGCAGTGCCCGTGAGCCGATCAGCCTGGATGTTACCCAGATTGCCGCTGCTCAGAAGGATGCTACGGCTGCGCTGGATTCCAAAGGCAGTGACCTCACCGGGAAAATGAGCCTGACCTTCGAAAACGAAAAAACCGGCAGAACCACCACCCTGAATTTTGATTTTGCCGACAAAACCAGCAACAAAGACGCACTGGAAGAAATCGCAAAGCAAGTGAATAAATCCCAGGCTGGCGTAACCGCTTCTGTTGTTGAAAAAGACGGCAAAAGCACCTTGGAATTCACTTCTAAGGACACTGGAACCGACGCCGCTTACAAGATCACCGCTTCCGGCTCCAACACGGAGGCGCTGGGCCTGACCAATACGCAGAAGGCACAGAATGCGGAATACAGTGTCAACGGCGAAAAATCTGTTTCGCAGTCCAATAAGATCACCCTGCAGGGCGGCAATCTGGATGTCAGCCTGAAAGGCACCGGCAAAGCAGAGCTGGGGACTCAGGAACGGGACGACAGCGCCATCATCAAGGCGGTCAAGCAGTTCGTTTCGGACTACAATGATGCTCTTTCCTTCGCCAGCACCAACCGGGGCAAATCCTCCGCGATGTCCAACCTTTCTTACGCGATGGGCCTGAACCGTCTGACCCCAACCGCGCTTTCCGATATCGGGATCGAAGCCGATACTTCCGGCCGGCTGAGCGTCAACGAAGCGAAGATGGCTTCTGCGCTTAAAGAAAACCCGGACCGGGTCAACCAAGCTTTAGGCGGCAGCGGCGGGCTCGCCAGCACCGCTTACAACACAGCAACCAATGCCATCCGCAATTCCGGTTCAATGTACCCGATGAGCAGTGCGCTGAAAAATACCAGCCTGACTTATAACAAGAATATGTCTTATGTCATGCCCTATCTGAGCGGCAGCTACCTGAATATGCTTCTATAAACCTGAACCAGGGCCGAAGGACAATCCCGAAAGGATTGTCCTTCTTTTTTCGAGCAAAGGAGGAATTCTTATGTCCATCAATCCCCGGCTTCCCCATTATACTGGGAAAATTCATCCAAACTGTGACTATCATCATGGCCAGATCCCACCGGCACGCGGTGTGGAATGCTGGCAGATCTCCCGCGCATCCCGCTCCCCGGAGCAGGACGACGGCAGCGGCTGCACCTATAAGCACGCGCCCGATCTGGCCTGGTTTGCCGGGAAATTCTATGTCCAGTATCTCTGCAACCCTAAGGATGAGCATACCGGTGCTGGGTTCTGCGTGCTGGCCTCCTCCCCGGACGGACGGCATTGGGAGGATTTCCAGGTTTCCTTCCCGGTTTATCCTATCCCAGCCTGCACTGTCACGGATTACAAAGGGCAAACCCATACCTTCTCCGGGGAAACCTATGCCTTCAACCATCACCGTATGTGTTTCTTCCTGGCGTCCAGCGGACGGATGCTGCTCTCCACCTTTTACGGATGGTCGCCCCAGCCTTGGGTGACCAACTGGGACAACTACGGCATCGGCCGGGTCATCCGGGAGCTCCGCCCGGATGGAAGCCTGGGCCCGATCTATTTTATCCGGGCCACCTGGCAAGGGGGCTGGAGCCGGGACCAGCTCCTTTTCCCGCTCTACTCCGAATCGGAGGACGAAGGCTTGGTCGCTGCCTGTGAGGAGCTGCTCTCCAACCGACTGTATACCCAGCAGTGGGCAGAGGAAAACGGCGACCGGGATGAACTCATCCAGATCAAGCATCCGGCCAAAGGGGTCAAAAATGAAGCTTTCTGCTGGTACCATCTAAATGAATCCAGTATTATCGGGCTGTGGAAGCATTCCCGCACTGCCCGCAGCGACGATAACGGGCAGACATGGTCCCCGGTGGAGAAATCCGATACCCTCGTGATGAGCGGCCAGAAAATCTGGGGCTGCCGTACTTCGGACGGACGTTTTGCCCTGGTCTATGACCCCACCATGGAAACCCAGCACCGTTACCCGCTCTGCCTGGTGACCTCGGAGGATGGGCTGGCTTTTGACCAGATGCGCCTGGTTCATGGCGAGGTACCGCCTATGCGGTACGAAGGCTTCTGGAAAGATCTCGGCCCCCAATATATGCGGGGGATTGCCGAAGGGCTTCCCCAGCCTCCGGACGGCGCGCTTTGGATCACCTATTCCGTCAACAAGGAAGATATCTGGATCGCGCGGATCCCAGTTCCAGTCGTTGGAGGAGAAAGCTGCTTCTTCCGGGAAGATTTCTCCCAAGAAGAAACGCTTGAGCATTGGAACCGCTATTGCCCGAAATGGGCTGCGATCGAGCCGGCCGGAACAGCGGAAGGCCGGGTTCTCCGCCTTTCCGACCGGGAACCCTACGACTACTGCAAGGCCGAGCGCCTGCTCCTGCCTGCCGCTCAAAAAAAACTGACGTTCCGGATTACACCCCACCAGAACAACCGGGATCCCCTCTATCTGGAGCTTTGCAACGACCAGGCCCAAATTGCGGTCCGGCTGATCTTCCGCGGGGACGGCAAGCTCTACGCCCGCACCCTGTCTGAGGTTCCCCTGTTCGACTACGAAGCCGGCCAGGACTATACCTTTACCCTCCGGGCGGACTGTACCCGGTTCTGCTATACGCTGGAGGTCAACGGCCAGCTTCTGCGGGACAGCGATGGGGCTCCCATCGAATACCGCTTCATGTCCGCCGTAAATGAAATTTCCCGGTTCCTGTTCCGTACAGGCCCGGTACGCCGCCAGCCCACCCTGGATGACTGCCCGGACAACCTCCCGGCAGAGCCTTTGCCCGGCGGTGAAACCCCTCTCCCGGCGGCCGTCTTCGACCTCCATTTTCTGGAGGACTCCAGCCCGGAAAATACAAAGGGTCCAGTATGAACAGAGTCCAAATCCAGGGGAAGCTCTGCGGCTTTTCCCACGGCTTTCAGGAAGACGGCCTTCTGCGCCAGAGTATGAACCAGTTGACCCAAGCCGTCTATCGTTTTGACTTCGAAGACTGGCATCAAAGCGGACGCTGGAAGCCGGAGGATTGCTGTCCTTACGCCCTCTTTGAGGGGGAGCAGGCAGTTTCCCTCCTTACAGCCAATCTTATCCCGTTTTGCTGGCAAGGGAAGCCCCAGCGGCTCCTTCAGCTGGGGACTGTCTGCACCCTGCCGGAATACCGGGGGCACGGCCTAAGCCGTTTCCTGATTGAACAGGTTCTGCGGGACTGGGAGAATCGCTGCGGGATGATTTATCTCTTTGCTAACGACAGCGTCCTTGAATTTTATCCCAAATTCGGGTTCGAACCGGCGAAGGAATTCCATGCCGTCCGTCCCATTCCCCAAGCGGACGGTCCTGCCTGCCGGCGGCTGCATCCGGAAAACAGCTCGGATTTCCAACTGATTTCTGAGCACGCCGCTTCGGCTTTCCCGCAGTTCCAGCTTTCCATGCAGGCCTCTTGGCTGGCAGAATTTTACGCCCGCTATTTCCCTCCCGCCGGGATGGGGAATTCCTTTTACTATTTCCCGGAACTGGATGCGGTCGCCTGCGCCAAGGCAGAGGGAGATACCCTGCTGTTCTATGACCTGTTTGCCCCCAATCCAGTCCCGATCCTTTCCCTGCTGCCCGGGCTCTGTACCGCATTGGAGGCGAAACATCCGATCCGGCAGGTGGACTGCCAGGTATTCCCGGAGGATCTCACCGGATGGGAAATCCGGCTTTTCCGGGAAGGGGACCGTACTCTTTTCCTGAAAGGCCCGCTGGCTGAAAACTGGAAAAAGCATCCGCTGATTTTCCCGCTTCTTTCCCTAACCTGACTTGCTAAAATCTCCTCCCACCTGACAAAATTCGAAAAACCGCTTGAACCCCCTTCCTTTCCGTGCTATGATGAGAGAAAACGGAAAAAAGGGGGTTTTCGCCCGCTGTTTTTTCAAAAACGGGCTGGATTCAGCGGCTTTCTGCAAAATTCTGCTTGTATTTCTGCCCGTTCCCTGATATAGTAGAAGAACTCCAGCCCTAAAAGCGGGTGATGGAAATAAACACCAATGCGCCCTGGAAAAGAATCCGGCGCGGAAGGAAGGATCTCTATGAGAATTGTCATTGTCGGCGACGGGAAGGTCGGTTTTACTCTGACCGAGCAATTATCCAAAGAAGGCCATGATATTACCGTGATCGACCGGAACCCCGAGCTGCTGCGGACTCTCCAGGCGTTTTGTGATGTCATGACGGTCAACGGAAACGGCGCCAGCGTCCATATCCTCAAGGAAGCGGATATCCAATATGCGGACCTGTTAATCGCGGCAACCTCCAGCGACGAGATCAATCTCCTCACCTGCTTCACCGCTAAAAAGCTGGGCTGCTCCCATACGATTTCCCGGATCCGGAACCCGGAATATGTGCGTCAGCTGACCTTTTTGAAAGAAGAACTGGGCTTGGACATGACCATCAACCCGGAAGCCGCCGCCGCGCATGAAATTTACCGGCTGCTTCAGTTCCCTTCTTTTCTCCAGCGGGATACCTTCGCCAAGGGCCGGGTGGAAATTGTCGAAATCAAGATGAGCAAAGGATGCAGCATCATCGGCCAGAAGCTGAGCGAGCTGTATAAAACCATCAAAATCAAGGTGCTGATTTGTGCGGTAGAGCGGGGGAACGAGGTTTTTATCCCCTCCGGCGACTTCCAAATCCAGGAAGGGGACAAGATCCATGTCACTGCCGAATCCCCCAAGCTGGCCAGCCTGCTGCGCGCCCTCAATATCCCGACCCAGAAAGTCAAAGACGTCGTGCTGATCGGCGGGAGCCGGATTGCCTACTATCTGGCACAGCGGCTGCAATACAGCGGTATCAATGTCAAGATCATCGAAAACGACTACCAGCGTTGTCAGGAACTGACGGACCTGCTTCCTAAGGCGCTGATTATCAACGGGGACGGAAGCCAGAAAACCCTGGTTGAGGAGGAAATCCAAAATAAAGCGGACGTATTGATCTCCCTGCTCAATATTGATGAAGTCAACCTGGTTATGGCGGTCTTCGCCAAGCAGCTGGGCGTCCCCATCAGCATTGCCAAAATTGACCGCACCGAGTACCGCAGCGTGTATGAAACCTTCGGGGTAGAAAGCATGATTAATCCTAAGGAGCTGATTTGCAGCGATGTGCTCCGTTATGTCCGGGATATGGGGAACCGTACCAGCGGTTCGATGCTGACCCTGCACCGGATGGTCAATAACCAGGTAGAGGCCATGGAATTCCGGGCGGTAAAAGGTACCCGCCATCTGGGCAAGCCGCTGAAAAACGTTCCTTTCCGGAAAAATATTCTGGTTGTCAGCATTATCCGGGAAGGCCGTGTCATCTTCCCCACCGGCGATGATTATATTGAAGCCGGGGATTCGGTGATTATCGCCGCTAACAGTGGCCGCCCGATTACCGAACTCAACCATATTTACCAGTAGTTTTAGATAGAGAGGATATCAGACCATGAACCGCAGGATGATTGCCCGTCTGATTGCATATACCCTGATTATTGAAGTGATTGCCATGCTGCCGGCGCTGGGGATCTCGCTGGCCCATCAAGAAAGTGACAGTGTCCGCGGGTTCCTGCTGAGCATTGGGATTATCCTGGCCTGCTGCGCCCTGCTTCTGCTGTTCCGCCCCCGCAGCAAAACCTTTTATGCGGGCGAAGGATTTGTCACCACCGCACTTTCCTGGATCATTATTTCCTTGTTCGGTGCTCTGCCGCTTTGGCTGAGCGGTGCGGTTGCCAACCCGGTGGACTGTTTTTTTGAGATTGTATCCGGCTTTACCACGACAGGCGCCAGCGTGCTGTCTGATGTGGAAAGCCTGCCCCGGGGGATCCTGTACTGGCGGAGCTTTACCAACTGGCTCGGCGGGATGGGCGTGCTGGTCTTTCTGCTGGCCATTACCAGCACGCAAAAGAAAGGCGAAGGCAGCAGCCTGCATCTTCTCCGCGCCGAAAGCCCCGGCCCGATTGTCGGCAAGCTCATGCCGAAATTAAAGCAAACCGCTGTCATCCTGTACGCCATCTACCTGGTGATGAGCCTGCTGGAATTGATCTTCCTGCTGGCCGGCGGGATGCCCCTGTTCGACAGCTTCTGCACCGTTTTTGCCACCGCTGGGACCGGGGGTGTCTGCATCAAAAATGACAGCATGATGAGCTATTCTCCCTACCTCCAGACGGTTGTGGGAATCTTCATGGCCTTATTCGGCGTCAATTTTTCGATCTTTTACCTGCTTCTTACCCGGCAGTTTGCACGCGCACTGTTCGACGAGGAAGTACGGGCCTATTTAGCCGTGATGGCCGTTTCTGTCCTGCTGATTACCCTGAACATCCTGCCGCTGTACCATACTTTTGGGGAAGCTTTGCAGCATTCCTTTTTCCAGGTGGCTTCAATCATCACCACTACCGGCTATGTCACGGCAGACTATGGGCTGTGGCCCGGATTTTCCCAAACGATCCTGCTTTTGCTGATGGCGATCGGCGCCTGTGCCGGCTCTACCGGAGGCGGCTACAAAATATCCCGGCTGCTTATTTCATTTAAATCGGTCAAAAAAGAGATCAGCCGGATGCTTCACCCGCGCGCCGTAAAAGCCGTGCATATGAACGGGAAAACGCTGGATAATACCGTTACAAAGGGAGTCAGCGTCTATACCACCGTTTACTGTGCGATCATCCTGCTTTCTTTCCTGCTGATTTCACTGGATAACCAAGGGATCCTGACCAATATTACCGCCGTGCTCTCCTGTACGAACAATGTCGGCCCTGGGATGGACGCCGTCGGCCCCTCTGGGAACTACAGTGTTTTCTCGAATTTTGGCAAGATCATCCTGGCACTGGATATGCTGCTGGGACGTTTAGAGTTTTTCCCAATGCTGATTTTGATGATGCCTTCCACCTGGAAACGGAAATCCCTGCATTGATCCAGCCCGACGATTCACCGATCTGTCATTTAAAACACCCAAAGGGGCGGGAGGAATATCCTCCCGCCCCTTTGGGTGTCCGAACTCTATATTTATTCAACAAGCAGGAATCATCTATATCCAGTTTTTATGTATTTTATGAGTGTTTCTACATCATCAAAATCGTCATAGTCACCATTTATACCATCTCGGTGATAAATAACCCCATTTTTCTCATTTCTTTCAAGGCAGTCTAAAAGATAATCTTCGCCATATCTTCTGGCAAATTCAGTAAAAGCATACGGTTTTATTTTACCTAGTAATCCTTTTCTGCATTTTTCATTGCATTTATAACAATGGTCTAATTTCTTAGAAACAGAACATTGCCTATTTTCGCACAGGTCTTTGTCAGGACATTCACCCGAATCACAGCCAGAACAAGTTTTATTTTCAGAACACAAGCAGCAGGCAAGTCCACAGCGGGCAATTCCTAGGTTTCGTTTCACAAAACTCCTCCCAATTCCAATTTGACAATATTTAAAAACCAAAAATGGACTTAAATACCTGTTCTCTATTGTACGATGTATCATACCATCGATTGACAAGGAGCAATACGGTTTTTCGAGGCTAAAATTTCCGCTGACATCGTTATCCTCGTTGCTGGGCGTCAGCCCAGCTGCCTCGTCCGCCTTGTCAGCAACAATTTTCTCTCCCGAAAAACTCCTTGGGACCTGCCAGCAAGCATAAATTGGGGCTGGCAAGGCCGCAGGATGTAGGCGTGCTGGCGCACGCCAAATCCGAGAACGCAGCCCAGCGCCGATTTAGGACGCTGGAAGGCGTGTTTCCCCTTGTTAATCGATGGTAATATGGCAAATTATATATTCTGCATTGTTCTTTTAGATTTTACTTATCTTTACAATACTTGCACAATCCTCTTTATTTTCTTCTTCAGATATATTATTTCCGAATTTTTAATTCGGAAATAATATATTTGATTTGAGCCGTTTTGCTCGCCGCCGTAAACGGCG
>CANAQK010000076.1 GCA_947363605.1 uncultured Clostridia bacterium
CCATCGCAGCGGATAGCACTGCGGTGATACTCCTCCGTATCATTGACTTTGGCATAATGTTGTCCTCCTTCAATGAAAAAGTCAAAGATTAAAGTGAACTATGGAATAATAATACAATATTATCATTTGTTTGTCAACAGAGGTACTGCAAATAATACAATATTATCGCCTGCTTGTCAATCTATATATTGATAAAATTGATAAATTTTCAACAGAATAAAGAATGTTTTATTCCTATTTTATCGAATTAGCTGATATAAAACCGCGGAATAGAACAGTAAACAAATGATAATATTGTATTATTCGCAGCTTAAATACAAAAGACCCTGCTGGCCGTTCCGCATCCTTTGCCGAATTGCCAATAGGGTCTTTCTTTTCTGATTATTTTTCTTCAGGATAACCGCGCCGCCGGCCTCCAGTCATCAGGACGCCTGTTCGAACTGGCTGTTATACAGCTCTGCATAAAAGCCGCCCTGCTCCAGCAGGTCGTGATGGCTGCCGCTCTCGATAATATCGCCGTCCTTCATGACCAGGATCAAATCTGCATTCTTAATAGTAGAAAGCCGGTGCGCAATGACAAAGGAAGTCCGTCCTTTGGTCAGGCGGTCCATGGCGTTCTGTACCAGAATCTCCGTCCGGGTATCCACCGAGCTGGTCGCTTCATCCAGGATCAGCAGGGGGGCGTTTTCGATCATCGCCCGCGCGATGGTCAGCAGCTGTTTCTGCCCGGCGGATAAGCTGGCCTTATCATTCAGGACGGTATCATACCCATGGGGCAGCGTCTTGATAAAATGATGCATCCCAACCGCTTTGCAGGCCCGCACGACTTCTTCATCCGAAACATCCTGTTTGCTGTACACCACATTTTCCCGGATCGTGCCCTCGAAAAGCCAGGTATCCTGGAGCACCATGCAGAACAAATCGTGGACATTTTCGCGGGTCAGTTCCTGAATCGGGACGCCGTCAATCAGGATCTGGCCTTCATTCACCTCATAAAACCGCATTAACAGGTTGACAATGGTGGTTTTCCCGGCACCGGTGGGGCCGACAATGGCCACCTTCTGCCCAGCCCGGATGTCGGCAGAAAAATGATGGATGATCGTTTTTTCCGGATCATAGCCAAACCGGATATTCCGGAAGGACACATTCCCTTCCGCGGTTTCCAGCCGGCGGGAGATCCCGCTTTCGTCGGAAAGCTCGGGTTGGTTCAGGAAATCGAACACCCGCTCCGAAGCTGCCGCCGTAGACTGAAGGCTGGTTGCCGCCTGCGCGATTTGAGCCAGAGGCTGGGTAAACAGCCGGATATAGACCATAAACGCTACAATAACTCCAAAGGTAATGCTGCCGTTCATCACTAGCACGGCGCCTGCAATACAGACTGCTACGTAGCCAAAATTCCCGATAAACCCCATCAGCGGCTGCATCAAGCCGGAAAAAAACTGGGACTTCCAGTTGCTTTCATACAGGGAATCGTTGATCCGGTCGAAGGTTTCCCGGGCCTCCTTTTCGCCGTTGTAGGCCTTGACGATCGAATGCCCGGAATAGATCTCCTCAATATGGCCGTTCATATCCCCCAGCCCCTGCTGGAGCCGGACGAAATATCTCTGGGATTTCCCCATAATCACACTCATCAGGAAAAAACCGATCAGCGTGGAGCCGACCGCCACCAGCGCCATCACCGCGTTGCTCACAAACATGAGGAGCAGCGTCCCGGCAAACATGACCACCGCTGTGACAAGCTGGCTGATACTCTGGTTCAGGTTCTGGCTGACGGAGTCCACGTCATTCGTCACCCGGCTGAGGATATCGCCATGGGTAGTCCCGTCAAAATATTTCAGAGGCATCCGGTTGATCTTCTCCGAAATCGACGTCCGCATCTGCTTCGAGAGCTTCTGTGTCACCGAGGTCATCATCCAGCCCTGGGCAAAGGTCAGCAGCGCACCTGCCAGATAAAGCCCTACCAGAAGCAGGCAGATCGAAACAATCTGCTCCAGGTCCATCCGTCCGCCCAGCCCTTCGCCGATCAGGTCGGTAATCCGGCTGAGCTGGTCAGGCCCGACCAGGGTCGTAAGAGTCCCGGCAACGGCAAAAATCAGCGCCAGCACCAGCGCCGGCAGATAAGGCCGGCAAAACCGGATCAACCTCCCCCAGGAAGTTTTGAAATCCCGGGGCTTTTCAGCAATCTGAGGCCCGTGGCCCATCGGCCGCCCCATCGGACGTTTGGTTTGAATCTTACTCATGCGCCAAGTTCCTCCTTGCTTAACTGGGAATACGCAATCTCCCGATAGACTTCACAGTTTTCCATCAATTCCTCATGTTTGCCGGAGCCGACCATCCGCCCTTCATCCAATACGATAATCTGGTCTGCGTCTTTGATCGTCCCGATCCGCTGGGCGACGATCAGGCTGGTTACGCCAGCGGTTTCCCGCTTCAAGGCCGCGCGAAGGCTCCGGTCGGTTTTATAATCCAATGCGGAGAAGGAATCGTCGAAAATATAGATTTCCGGCTTCCGGCAGACCGCCCGCGCAATGGAAAGCCGCTGCTTCTGACCGCCGGATACATTGGTACCGCCCTGCGCGATCGCCGACTGATAGCCATCCTCCATTTTTTCCACGAAGTCCGAGCCCTGCGCAATCCGGACGGCGCTGCGGATATCCTCCTCATCCGGCTCCTCCCGGCCGCTGCTCCCGTAAGCCACGTTGCTGGAAACCGTCCCGCTGAACATTACGGCCTTCTGGGAAACATAGCCCAGCTTGTTGTGCAGCGCCTCCTGGGTGTATTCCCGCACATCTACGCCATCCACCAGAACCTGGCCCTCAGCCGCATCATAGAAACGCGGGACCAGATTGACCAGCGTGCTCTTGCCGCTGCCGGTAGAGCCGATAAACGCCACCGTTTCGCCTTTTTTCGCCTTAAAGCTGATATTCTCCAGCACATATTCTTCCGCGTCCGGATACTTGAAGCTGACGCTGCGGAACTCCACCTCGCCGGTACGGCCCTCGGGAGAATCTGTCCGGGTCCCATCCAGAATCTTCGGCGAAGTATCCAGCACCTCGCGGATCCGGCGCGCGGAAACCAGCGCCCGAGGAAGCATGATGAAAATCATCATCAGCATCATAAAGGACATCACGACCTGCATTGCATAGGAGGTAAAGACCACCATATCCGAAAAAAGAGGGATTTTATCCGGGCCGGCCGCCGTATCAATCAGGTAGGCCCCGATCCAGTAGATCCCCAGGGTCAGGCCGTTCATGATAATCCGCATCCCAGGGTTCATGACATTCATCGCCTGGTGCGCCTCCAGGGTAGTGCGGGTTAATTCACTGTTGGCCTGTTCAAACTTGGCTTCCTGATAGCCTTCCGCGTTGTAGGCCCGGACAACCCGGATCCCAGTCAGGTTTTCTCGGGTGACCCGGTTAAGGTTATCCGTCAGGCCCTGGATCCGCTTAAAACGCGGCAGGGCATAAAGCATCAGGAACAGGATCATCAAGGCTAGGAACAGTACCGCCCCGCCGGTCAACGCCGACCACTGCCAGCTTTTCCCGGCGATTTTCAGCACCGCCCAAACCGCCATCACCGGCGCTTTGATCATCACCTGCAAGCCCATCGCGACCAGCATCTGAATCTGAGTGATATCGTTGGTGGAGCGGGTAATCAGGCTGTCTGTGGAAAACCCGTTGATCTCTTCCATAGAAAAAGCTTCCACCTTATCGAAAATCTCCGCTCGGAGCCGGTGAGTAAACCGGGAAGCCACCTTCGCCGCAAAATACCCGATAATCACCGAAGCCGCCACACTCCCCAACGCACAGAGCAGCATTTTTCCGCCCTCCAGCCAGACGTCGCCCATCGCGCTGCCCGGCGTCTGCACCAGCTCGGTTACGCGGGACATATAATCCGGGATTTTCAGCTCCAGCCAGACCTGCGCGATCATGAATACGGCGCTCAGCCCAACCATCACCCACTCCCGGGATTTCAAGTGTTTCAATAATTTAAGCATCGGTTTGATTCTCTCCTTCTGATCTAGATTGCAGCTTCTCCGCTGCCTGCTGTTTCAGGATAGCCGTCATCCGCTTGGTAATCCGCAGGTATTCCCGGGCGTCTCTCTCCCCGAGGATGCGGAGCACGCCCCCGATATATTCATGAACCTCCCGGCGGGAATCCTCCAACTCCGTGCGGCCCTGCCCCGTCAGCCGGACCCAGATTTTGCGCCGGTCCTTCGGATGGATCTGACGTTCCACCCAGCCTTTTTCCTCCAGCCGGTTCAAAACAGCCGCCACCCGGGCGCTGCTCATCTCCAGGCCGGCGCTGATCTGCCCGGGAAGCTGAGGGGTTTCCTGATCCATCAAGAAATTCATCGTTTGCAGCTCCCCGTGCGAAAAACGGCGTACATCCTGCCGTTTCGGACCGGTTTTCAGCATCTGTATCATGGCCTGGATGATCTCTTCAGCCAACTGCACTTCATCCATTCGGTACACCCTTTCTTTATACAACCAAGACTCCAGCCCCTGCTCAGGAGGGCTTTGATCTTAGAACCTGTATGCACAACCATCGAACACAGTCTGCCCGGTAGTTTTTCATGCAGTCTGCGTTCATTTTTCTTGCCATACGGCAGTATGCCTGCAAAAAATGGCCTTGCCTGCCCGAAAAGCCCCTCGGGCATCCGGCATCCTGATTGTGAACACAGGTTCTTAACAAAATAGCTAACAGGCAGAGATATTTCGCCTGTTAGCTATTTTACGGGATTTTTTTGAATATTTTTTCAGCCTCTTATGAATAAAACGGAAACAATCTCCGGGGATTGGTTCATATTTCCGGCTGGATTCCAGCGCCCACCTGCTCCAAAGCACGCCGGACATATTCGGCGTCGGTCAGGCAGGGAACGTATTCCCGGCCAATCTTCTGCCGGGTTTCATTCCCTTTGCCGGTAATCAGGATAATGCTTCCCGGTGCGGAATCCCGGATCGCCGCAGTAATGGCCTCCCCGCGGTCGTCGATCAGGAACCGCTCGCATTCAAACGGGGCGGCGTGCTGTTCGATCTCCCGGCTGATATCCCGCACCGCCTCCGATCCGGGATCCTCCATGGTCAGGTAGATCCGGTCCGAATGCTGCCCGGCCAGCTCCCCCAGCTCCTTCCGGCGGTTATAAGCCTTCCCGCCCGGACAGCCGAACACTGTAATTACCTGCCGGCCGGGATATTCCTGCTGAACCGATTCATACAGCTTCTGGAAGCTGAGCTTATTATGCGCATAGTCCACAATCACCACCCGGGAACCGTCCTCTGAAGCAAAACGCTCCATCCGGCCGCTGGAACGGGCTTTCCGCAGCCCCTCCTGCATAGCTTGCACAGGTATGCCGTACCGGGTGCAGACCGCGATTGCTGCCAAGGCGTTCTCCACGTTGAACAGTCCCGGCATCGTCAGGACAAATTCTTCGTCAAAATCGGCTGTCCGGACCTTAAAATGGGTATCCTCCCCGACCTTTTGCACATCATAGCCGCAGACATCCGCCCCTTCATACAACCCAAAGGTGAGGAGCTTCCGGCTGGCACGGGCTGCGTCCAGCACCCGGCGGACATGGTCAGAATTCAGGTTGACCACCGCTGTGCCCGCCTGAGCAAAAATTTTCAGCTTGGCGCCGAAATAATCTTCAAAGTCGCTGTGCTCCGCCGGGGAGATATGATCCTCCGAAATGTTCAAAAACACCGCTGTTTCGAACTCCACCCCCAGCACCCGGTCATACTTCAGCGCCTGTGAGGAAACCTCCATCTCCAGATAGCGGATCCCCGCGTTTACCGCATTTGCAAAATGCCGATGAAGCTCAAAGGCCTCCGGTGTGGTCAGATGGGATTCCTCGAAGATTTTCCCATCATAGGTATCAATGGAAGAGATAATCCCGGAGGGCTTTTGAAAGCAGGACTGGAGGTATTCGTCCAGGATATATTTCAGATAATACGCCGTGGTGGATTTCCCCTTTGTCCCGGTAATCCCGATCAGGTGGAGCTTCCGGAACGCATAATCCGTATGGAACGCCGCGATCAGCGCCATGGATTTCCGCACATCCCGAACCCGCAGGAAGTTGACCGGACGGTCGAGGGCATAGTCCGCCTCGCTGAGACAGCATACCGCGCCCCGGCGGACAGCTTCCTTGAGGTATTCCACCTGAAACGCCGCCCCCTTGCAGGCAAACAGCGTCATCGGGCATACGTCCCGCGAATCATACGTAATGTGGAAGATCGGCTGCTCTTCGTCATAAATCCGAGCTTCCAAAAGCTGCCCGGCATCTGCCAGCAGATCCAGATAAGCCGTCAAGGGTTTTGTTTTCATCATAAAGTCCTCCATAAGCTATGCCGTCCATTGTCCCGCCGCCTTTGGGCCGACTGCGGGTATTCTATTACTTCCGACCTGAAAGGTCGGAAGTAATAGATGCCATGTTTTGCGGTTGCCGCCGTTTACGGCGGCGAGCAAAACGGCTCAAATCAAATATATTATTTCCGAATTTTTAATTCGGAAATAATATATTCTATCGTCCATACACTTGGAAAATACCGCCTGCGGTCAGGTCTTTGCGAAGCCAAGCACTTTTATTGTAGCACAAACTGTCCGGTTTGTGAAGCCGCCCGATGGGAACACCCAAGGCTGTCTCATAAAAAAGATCCAGCTTTCCAGCGCACCTACCCCCGAGCGGACGGGACGTTCCTCCGGCTCCGACCGGGGCGGCCCGTCCGCAGAGAAGCCGCCCCACTGTCCACCATGTGGGGGTTCCCAGGGGGATCCCATCCTGGGCGGTTTTTCTTTTCCCTCTTTTTCTTTGAGCGCTCAAAGAAAAAGAGGTGCCCGGCGCGGGGCGGCATGAACCCCGCATTTAGATCGCAGCCCCGCCTTGTCGAACGAAAAGTATTTACTTCCCCAGCCAGCAATGCTATAATAAAATCTATATGGAAACCCGCTGGAAACAGCCGGGCTTTCAGCTAATCCAAGCCGTATACAGGGCTGTCAATGCCTATTATTCCCTGTTTTCGAATCAATTATCAGCCGTTTTCGGCTTTATGGGAGGATATCATGTTTGAACTGATTGGATGCCCGATGCACTGCGGTGTGCCGGATATCGGAAAGGGTTTGTGCGAAGGGACCGATACCCTGAACCGGCTTTTCCCGGAGCTCCGGATCCGGAAAATCCCGGAAATTCTCTGCGACGAAGGGGCAGAACGCCCGAATCTTAAAATGCTCCAGAGCGTCATTGCAACCTGTGAAGCCATCGCCCGGGAAGAAAACGCGGTCAAGCAAAGGGGGAACATCCCGGTCTTTATCGGCGGGGACCATGCCTGCGGGCTCGGTACGGTGGGCGGTTCCGCCGCAACCGAGGAACGGCTCGGCCTGATCTGGGTGGATGCCCATTCCGACATCAACACCGACGTTTCCACCATTTCGGGCCGGATCCATGGGATGCCGGTTTCCGCGCTGATGGGCTATGGGGAACCCAGCCTTTGCTCGATTTTTGGGGAGGAACCCAAGATCCTGCCCCAGGATGTGGTGCTGTTCGGCGTACGGGACATGGACCCGCTGGAAGTGGAAATTGTGGAACGGCTCAACATTGCCTGCTATTCCTATGAAGAAATCCAAGCGAACGGCCTGGCCGCTTCGCTGGAAAAAGCTGTCCGTCACTTCCGGCATACCAGCCGCCTGCATATCAGCTTTGATCTGGACGCCATGGATCCCGAGCAGATCCCCGGCGTCACCGTACCGGTTCCCTCTGGATTTTCAGAAGAAGATATTTTTTCGATCTTCGGCTACCTGCTGGGGCACTGCAACGTGGCCTCCATGGACATTGTCGAATTCAACTCCCTGAACGATATTGAAAACCGCACGGCGGATTTTGTCCGCCGCCTGATCCATAAAATCTGCAAAGCATAAGGAGATTATCATGACAGACTATCCCTTCCTTCCGGTTCTGCTGGGCAGCGATGCCAATGTTTACGGGATGGCACGTTCCTTTCACGAGGCTTACGGCCTGCGCTCCCTGGCGGTAAGCAAAACCATCTTCACCGCCACAGCGGACAGCAAAATCATCGACTTTACCCTAGAGCCGGATCTGGAAAACCCGGATACCTTCCTGGCCTCCCTGATCAGCCTGAAAAAACGGTACCCGGATAAGACGCTTTTGCTGGTTCCCTGCAGCGACGGCTATATGAAGCTGCTGGTACAGTTCCAGGAAGAGCTCCGTCCTTATTTCGCGTTCAACTGCCCCACCCTGGAAAACCTCCAGCGGCTGACCCTCAAGGAAAACTTTTACGCAGTATGCGATGAATTCGGGTTTTCTTACCCGCAGACCGACATTGTCACCCCTCAGAATTATCAGACAGTGCCCCTGCAAATTCCCTTCCCGCGGATCATCAAAGCGTCCAACTCGGTGGAATACTGGAAGTGCAGCTTCCCCGGGAAACGGAAGGTTTTTGTAGCCCAGGATCAGGAGGAATACGATAAAATCCTCCGCCTGATTTATTCTTCCAGCTATCAGGACCACCTGACCATCCAGGAGTTTATCCCCGGGGACGACAGCTTTATGCGGGTTTTGAACTGCTACTGCGGCCGGGACGGGAAAGTGCGGCTGATGGCGCTCGGGCATCCCCTATTGGAAGACCATACCCCCGGCGGGATCGGCAATTATGTGGCAATCATCAGCGACTTCGATCCGGTCCTGCTGGAGCAGTTCCGGAATTTCCTGGAAACGATCGGCTGGACTGGGTTTGCGAACTTCGATATGAAATACGACAGCCGAGATGGAAAATACAAGCTCTTTGAAACCAATCCCCGGCAGGGACGCTCCAGCTATTATGTCACTGCGGCAGGGTATAACCTCGCGGTCTGGCTGGTGGAGGACGTCATTGAGAAAAAAGATCTGCCCCTGACCTTAGCCCAAAACGAGCATCTCTGGCTCCAGGTACCCAAACGGCTGGTCCGGCAGTATCTTCCCAGCCCCGAGCTCCAGACTAAGGTACGGGAGCTGGTCAAAGCCGGGAAATGTACCCAATCCCTGTTCTATAAGCCTGATTTGTCTCCTTCCCGGCGGATGAAGCTCACCTTGAACCTGCTCAATCATTACCGGAAATACAAACGGTATTACGGCAAAAAGGGGTTGGAAGAATGAGGCGCCGCGTCCTGGGCGTAATTGGCGGCGTAGGGCCGCTCTCGACCGCCTATTTTATGGAAGTTGTCATCCGGATGACCGACGCTTCTTCAGACCAGGAGCATCTGGATATGGTCGTCCTGAACCACACGGAGATCCCGGACCGGACGGATTATATCCTGGATCCCCGGAATCCTAATCCCTCCCCCATGATGCAGGAAGACGCCCGCAAGCTGGAGCGGTTGGGGGCGGATGTCATTGTAACCCCCTGCAATACGGCGCATTATTTTTACGCTGAATTGGCGTCGGCGGTGCAGGTCCCCTTCCTGCATATGATCGATGAAACGGCCCTGCTTCTTCGCCAATGCCGCTGCAAGCGGGCCGGGATCCTGGCTACCAACGGCACCATCGCCAGCGGGCTGTTCCAGCAGTCACTGGCATCGCAGGGAATCGAAGCTGTCCTTCCCTCCCCGCGATGCCAGCAAGCCATTATGGAGCTGATTTATCAGGGTATCAAGGCGGGGCTTCCACTGGATGCCGGATTATTCCGGTCAGCAGCGGACGAACTGCGGGCAGAAGGCTGCGAGCGGATTGTCCTGGGCTGCACCGAGCTTTCCCTGTTAAAAAAAGAATATGGATTGGATCCCTTCTATCTGGATGCCATGGAGGTTTTGGCGATGCGCTCCATTGAAGCCTGTGAAAAAACGGTGAAAAAAGAAGCGAAGCTGGAAATTTTCGGGAAACCCTGTGAGGCTTAGCGGGAAAAGCGGCTGTTTTCAAGCCGCTTTTCTGGTTTGCCCGCAAGGCTTTGGCTATCCGGGTCAAAATTAGAAAAAAACAGGGAAATTTTTTCAAAAATCGCTTGACTTTTCTTCACGATATGATATAATAAAACACGTTGTCGAGGCGTGGCTCAGTTTGGTAGAGCGCTGCGTTCGGGACGCAGAGGCCGTGGGTTCGAATCCCGTCGCCTCGACCATCTAAGGACGGTTATTCTGATACAATGGGTATCGGGATAACCGTCTTTGAT
>CANAQK010000077.1 GCA_947363605.1 uncultured Clostridia bacterium
CCGTTACCACCTATGTCAGCGACAAGACCATTGAAAAGATCATCAAGCTCCTGCGGTGTGCGTTTAAGCAGGCGGTACGATGGGAAATCATTGCAAGAAATCCCTTTGACAATGTGATTCTCCCGAAAACGGAGTATGCGAAACGGGATATCTGGACAGCGGATATGATCCGCCTTGCCCTGGACAAATGCACGGACAGCAAACTCTATGTGGCAATGAATCTTTCCTTCGCCTGCTCTTTGCGTATGGGTGAAATCCTGGGGCTGACCTGGGAGAACGTCCATATTTCCGATGAAGATATTGCGGCGGATAACGCCTATGCCTACATCGACAAGGAACTGACACGGGCATCCAAACGGGCGATTGAAACGCTGGGTGAGAAGGATATCTACTACATCTTCACTCCGCTCATGCCGAACACCAGCACAAGAATTATTTTGAAAAAGCCGAAAACCGACTCCAGTATCCGTAAGGTGTGGCTGCCGAAAACGCTTGCCTACATCCTGCGGGAATGGAAGAAGTCCCAGGACGAGTTAAAAGGCTTTCTGGGTGACGAGTATCAGGACTTCGATCTGGTCGTGGCACTTCCCAATGGACGCCCCTGCGAGGATCGGATCATCCTCAAAGAGTTTGCAAAGCTCCGTGAGGACGCAGGGCTGCCGAAGGTGGTCTTTCATTCTCTCCGTCATTCCAGTACCACCTACAAGCTGAAACTGAACCACGGCGATCTGAAAGCCACCCAGGGCGATACAGGCCATGCCGAGATCGACATGATAACCAGTATCTATGCTCACATTCTGGACGAGGATAGAAAGGTCAATGCTCAGAAATTCGAGACAGCCTTCTATGCCAAGCCTGATCTTCGCAATGTCCGTCCGCCGGAGGAACCGGCAAAATCGGAACCTGCGACCCTGGACCTTGAAAGCCTTGTGGAGCAGCTTCAGAAGTCGCCGGAGCTTGCAAGTGCGCTCGCAGCCCTGATAGCGGCGCAAGCCCCGGCAAAGTGATCCGAAAAATCGAATTAGCAAAACGCAGAATTTTCTTAGCAAATTTCTGAAAAGCGTTCGAGTCCAATTAGCAAATATACATCATGCGGCGTATAAAAATCTCCCGGTAACGGAAGTGAAATTACCAGGAGAAGGAGGAACAAAAAACGCTGCAAACCCTGAAAAAAGGCTTGCAGCGTTGTTTGCTGGCGTCCATGAGAGGATTTGAACCTCCGACCCCACGCTTAGGAGGCGTGTGCTCTATCCAGCTGAGCTACATGGACATTTGTAAAATTATTCAGTTGTTTGCCTCATTTGGACTAGACCCCTCTACCGCTTTGGAGGGGTTTATTATATCCATTTAACTAAGGGGGCATTTCCAAAATCTATAATAATATTAAGTTGTAAACTGACACATTGTCGATCGCTTTTCCTCCAAAGGCGGATGTCAAAACATTTCCTTAGGAGACGGACGCTCTGCCCAGCTGAGTTGCGGGCGCGTGTGGATTTTTACAGGACTTTTAGGGAACCTCCTTTATAAAATGCTGAAAAAAACAATTTGCAGAAATGGAGTAGAAAGGTTCTTTTATGATTATAATACAAGAAAAGGAAAAATGCAAATAGAATTTTTACCTAGAAAAATTCGACAATATCCTTGTAAAACAATTTTTACAGTGTTATAATAACTATACCTGCACAAAATCAGGAAATTCATTTTGACAGGCTTTTTTGAGAATAGAGGAGAACTTTTTTGAGTATTTCTATTGCATCGTTAAAAAAGCGTTTTCATAATTATTTGTCTAATCCAGCCCGTGTTATTGTTACCAGCTTTGCGTTGCTGATCTTGGCGGGGGCCTTGTTATTGATGCTTCCGATTTCTTCGCGAAGCGGGATCTCGCTTCCCTTGTTGGACGCCTTGTTTACGGCAACCTCTGCTTCCTGTGTAACGGGACTGGTTGTCCGGGATACGTTTACAGCCTTTTCTTTATTCGGGCAGGTTGTGTTGCTGCTGCTGATACAGCTGGGCGGTTTGGGCTTGGTTACATTTGCTACTTTTTTTAATCTGGCGCTGCGAAAACGGATTGGGCTGAAAAACCTTTATGTGGCTCAGGAATCTGTAGGCTCGGACCGGATGTCCGAAATGGCTCGTCTGACCCGGACCATCTTCTTAGTCACGTTTGCGTTTGAAGGGGCGGGAGCCTTGCTGCTGATGTTGACCTTTGTGCCCAAATATGGCAGCTATGGTGTGTTTATTTCTATTTTTTTAGCGGTTTCCTCCTATTGTAATGCCGGGTTTGACCCGCTGGGCTTTGAAAAACCATTTACCAGCTTATCCAATTATACGGATCAGCCAATGGTGCTGATTCCGGTGATGCTGTTGATTATCTGCGGGGGATTAGGCTTTATTGTTTGGCAGGAGCTGTTTTACTTCCGGAAAAACCGTAAGCTGTCGTTTCATACCCGGATCGTGCTGATTTTCAGCGGGGCGCTGGTGCTGTTGGGGGCGCTGCTGTTCGGCCTTCTGGAGTGGAGTAACCCAGATACGTTGGGCGGGATGCCCGGCTGGGAAAAAATCCTCAATAGCTTTTTTCTTTCTGTCAGTTCGCGGACGGCGGGTTTCAATACGGTCCCGATTGAAGAGCTGACCGGCACGACCAAGCTGCTGCATCTGTTTTGGATGTTTATTGGAGCGGCCCCCGGTTCCACTGGAGGCGGGGTGAAGGTAACTACGGTTTTTGTCCTGCTGATGACGGTAGTCAGCGTGATGAGCGGTAAAGAGGACACGATCGTCGGGAAGCACCGGGTGGAAAAATCAGCCGTCTATAAAGCGATGGCGGTTGTCAGCGCGGCTTTTCTGGTGGTAGCAGTCAGCACAGCCTGCATCTTTTTCACTTCTCACCAGGGAGGGGCTACTTTCTCTGAAATTGATGCTTTGTTTGAGTCGGTTTCTGCATTTGGAACGGTCGGGATTTCAGTCGGGGTAACCGGTATTGCGAATACGGCAACCCGTATGTTCCTGATCTTAACCATGTTTATTGGGCGGGTAGGGCCCGGCGCAATGGCACTTTCTTTGGCAATGCGGCCGGAACGGAAAAAAACCGTTTTGCCTGAGGCCAGGATTATGGTTGGTTAATCCTCAAAACAAAGGGTTGACATAGATTCGGCCCGCATTTTGCGGGACACCGGAAACGACAGAAGAGATCAATTATTCGGAGGTTTTATGAGTAATTTTCTCAATATTGCGACTATGGCGGGCGGTGTTGCATTTTTCCTGTTCGGCATGAGTATCCTAGGTAATGGGCTGGAAAAACTTTCGGGCGGTAAAATGGAAAAAACCCTCGAAAAAATAACAAATAATATTTTTAAAAGCCTGTTTTTAGGTATGCTTGTCACAGCGGCAATACAGAGTTCATCCGCTACCACGGTTATTGTTGTGGGCTTGGTGAATGCGGGCATATTAAAGCTTCGTAATGCGATTGGCGTGATTATGGGCGCCAATATCGGTACGACGGTGACATCGATTATCCTCAGCTTTACCGAAATAGGGGACATCCCAGGGGCTGGCGCTTTATTGCAGCTTTTGAAGCCGAAAGCGTTTACGCCGTTTATTGCGGTAATCGGTATTATTATCTTCATGACGGCAAAAAATGGCCGCAGGAAAATGGTCGGCGAAATCATGCTGGGCTTTGGCATCCTGTTCAATGGGATGTTCATTATGACGGACGCAGTAGAGCCATTGGCTGATTCGCCTCTTTTCCAGACGCTTTTTTCCACGCTGTCCAACCCAATCCTGGGGATTTTGGCCGGGACGATCGTTACTGCGATTATCCAGAGTTCTTCGGCCTCCATCGGTATCCTTCAGGCGGTGGCCTCTACGGGGGCGGTGCGTTTTTCTGCCGCGCTTCCCATTATCATGGGGCAGAATATCGGTACCTGCGTCACCTCGCTGATTTCCAGTGTCGGGGCGAATAAAAATGCGCGCCGTGCGGCGATGGTGCATTTGTATTTTAATGTGATTGGTACTGTTTTGTTCTGTGCGGCGGTCTATTTGATCCAGGCGCTGGTTGGGTTCCCATTTTGGGATGAGCCGATCGGGATGGCAGGGATTTCCGGTGCGCATATTATCTTCAATGTGGTAACAACACTGATTTTTATCCCCTTTACTGGGCTGCTGGAAAAACTGGCCGTTCTGACGGTGCGGGAAAAGAAAATCGGCGGCGAGGACGACGAAGAGGCAGAAATCGTTTCGCTGGACAAGCGCTTCCTGCGGACCCCTTCTCTGGCGCTTTCCCATTGTCGGGATGCAATTATCAAGATGGGGGAGTATTCCCGCAAAAATTTTGCCCGTTCAGTCCAGATGTTCAGCTCTTATGATTCTAAACGCCGGGAAAAAATTATGGAATATGAAGAAGCGATCGACCGGATTGAGGGCAAAGTCAATGATTATCTGCTTGAATTGACGAACGAGGAGCTTTCAGAGGAAGAAAGCCGGGAAATTACGTTCCAGCTCAAGTTGGTCATTGAATTTGAGCGGATCGGGGATTATGCGGTCAATGTATTGGAGCTGGCAGAAAAGCTGCACGAGCAGCAGGCGTCGCTGTCAGAGCGGGCATTGAGCGATTTATCGGCTATTTCGGACGCTGTCAGCGAAATAATTGATATGGCCTTGTCCTCTTTCCAAAGCAATAATGTGGAACTGGCTACCAGGGTGGAGCCCTTGGAGGAAACGGTCGATGGGATGGAGGATACCCTCAAGTACCGCCATATTGAACGCTTGAAAAACGGCAAATGTACCATTGACGGCGGTCTGGTTTTCCTTGAGCTATTGACCTACCTGGAGCGTATTTCCGATCACTGCTCCAACATTGCCGTCCATATTATCGGATATCACAGCCATAAGGATTTTCTTGACCGGCATGAATACCTCAAACGGCTGCACAACAGCAGTACAGGGAATTATTCCCGTTTGTCCGAGTATTATATGAAAAAGTACTACAGCCGGATTCAAAGGGAAAACAGCACACAGGCCTTGCCGGATTCCCAGCCTGGTCCGGAAGCGGAAGCATAGGACCCTGTAGGGGTCTGTTATAGTCAGCGCACTTGAAAAGAAGCATTGGCTTCTTTTCAACACTGCGGCAGGGCTTCATAAACGGCGCGCAGCGCATTTTATGCGCGAACAGGCAAAGCCTGACCCTCAAATCGGGTATCGATTTGAGGGTGTGCCGACTATAAAAATAAAAAGCCAGCCCGGTAAATCCGGGCTGGCTTTAGGCCTTCTAGGAGAAAGTGAGATTTTATGCAGGCGGGGTATAAGGTAAAACTTCATTGTAATAGCCCAGCAAACGGATGGCGTGACTGACATCGTCTGCCCGGTCGCGGCTGTTGAACTGAAAGACACGGATCTGCCATTCTGCATCGCGGGGAACTACGACACTGTAGTAGCCCAGCGTACGCAGCGCCTCTGCAATGTCGTCTGCCCGCGTTTTTTCCCGGAAACGGAACACCTGGATTTCCCAGGAGGAAATTTCCGGCTTGAGATGGTTCAGGCCTTCGTCTTTCAGTATTTTAGCGTAATCCCTGTAAGAAGTATCCAGATCCACGATGGAGGTAATCCCGCTGACCCTTCCGGTACCGGACTGCCACATCCCAACCTGGTTTTTATCCGGATATCCCATGGAGCCGCGGTAATCCGCGATCCAGAAATTGTATTCCTCAAGCTGGTCTGGGATCAGTTGATACTGCATAAAGCTGGTGCTGGCGTAAACAAGAGGGTAATAGCCCCCCTTGCGGGCAGCACGGAGGGCAGCCAGAAGAATCGAAGTATTTTCCTGCGCTGTTTTTTCACGGTATACAGCGTCTTCTATATCGAACGCAACCGGATAGCCTACTTGATATTCTTCCAGTAAGGAAAGCAGGCTTCGCGCCGCATTCTGTGCGGCCACCGGGGTAGAGGCCTTCATATAAAGATACACGCCGGCTGGGATTCCGGCTTCTGCGGCTCTGCTCATATTTTCTGCAAAACGAGGGTCTTCTGTGACATCCCCGCTTAAACTGGTTATACCGGCCCGGACCATGGCAAAACCGATCCCGGCTTCCTTTACCTGTTTCCAGTCGATCTGTCCCTGGTATTTTGAAACATCAATCCCTTTGATTTCCATTTTTATCCTTCCTTTCCGGCTTTGGCCTAAGGCCAGAGTCCCGATTCTATGGTCGAAGCAGTTGAAAAGAACCCAAAGGTATCGTATGTATGGGAAGAAGGGGAAGTGCTTGTCTTGCGCGGGAAATCTGAATATGCTATACTGAAGAAAAAGGGCCGGATCCGGCTCTCAGGAGGAGAGAATATGAAGATTTCAGGCATTGCACATACCGCTTTCAATGTGGCAGACATTCATCGGTCGCTGGAGTTTTACTGCGGCGGCTTAGGGTTGGAAAAATTGTTTGAACTCAAGCTAGGGGACGGCCGGACGATCTGTTACCTGAAATTATCCGAACGGGATTTTATCGAGCTGTTTTATGGCGGCAGCGCCAAAGGAGGCGCAAATGCAGGAAGCTATGAACATTTCTGCCTGGAGGTCGAGGATATCAGGCAGGTGGAAGCGGAGCTGAAAGAAAAAGGGATCGCCTTTGACGGGCCGCCTTCCCAGGGTCTGGATGGGAATTTCCAGCTTTGGACAGCGGATCCGGACGGGAACCGGATTGAATTTATGCAGTACGGTGTCCATCCGCTTCAGTTCCCGGAAAAGGCTGGGCAGTAATGCAGCAGTTTTACGAGGAAATCACCCGCTTTGTTTTTAAGGAGGATGATCCTGCCCCAAGCGATGTCATCTGGATTCCGGGCGGGGATTCGCCTGAACTGCCGGAGAAGGCGGCTGAGCTTTACCGGCAGGGGCTGGCGTCTATCCTGATCCCTTCCGGACGCTTCAGTATTACCAAAGGGGAATTTCAGGGGAGCGAGTCCCAGAAATCCCGTTATCCGGGGGATTATTCCACAGAGTGCGAATTTTACTGCCGGGTTTTGCGGGAGCAAGGGGTTCCGGAGGAAGCCATTTTACCGGAATCCCGGGCGGTGTATACCCTCCAGAACGCTCAATTTTCCAAAGAATTGACCGATGCACAGGGGATTGCCGTGAAAAGAGGACTGCTCTGCTGCAAGAGCTTCCATGCCCGCCGGGCCTACCAGTATTATCAGTATATCTATCCGGATGCGGAAATCCGGGTGATCCCTGTCGATGTATACGGGATTTCCAGAGGGAATTGGATGGAAACGCCAGAAGGGCGGCGGAAGGCCCTGCGTGAACTTTCCAAATGCGGCAGCCAATTTGAAGGGATGCTTTGCTAGGGTTTGCCTGCCGCACTGGTTTCAGGGGAATGCTTTTTAGAGAGGAAACGGGTTGGCTGGGTAAAGTCCAGCCCGGTAGGGAGAACCTCCGGCAAGGAAAGCGCCCAGTAATCGGTGGCCCGGCAGTCAATCTGTAAAGAGAGCCGGGCGGTCAGGCTTTGATCCTGAAAAAGCCGGGCGAAGCTGGTTCCAATTGGGATTTGACGGCGGGGATTCCGTTTGGCCTGCGCCAAAATTTCCAGGCCGCGCTGGTTACAGCCGAGGATACGGAGATATTCCGGGAGGCCCTGCGGAAGTGTGGCGGGGATTTCCAGCAGGGCGGCGCAGAGGATCCGGCGGATCCGGGCCAGGGTATACCGCTTGGTTTTCACCGTCTGTTCCCATTCAGCCAGGGAACGGGCTGTTTGCGATGCCCGGAACAGCCGATGCTCCAGACCTTCGTTTACATCAGGCAGGAGGGCGAAATCTTCCGGTGCAAGCCGGCGAAGCTGGGCGAGCAGGACCCGTTCCAGTCGTCCCATATCCGAGGGAGCACGGTTCTGCTGGATTTCTGTCTCCAGCAGCCGGAAAGAGGGCTCCGGCAAAAAGGGGCGGCAGATCTCCAGCCCTTTGGAACGGATTCCCTGGCGGAGGGCGGACGCGCTGGAGAAGCCTTCCTCAGGATTGGCTGCGTCATGCCCTGCGCCGATCCGGGGGACCGTGAGAAACTCCATATCCGGCGCCAATTCTTCCGCGGCCCGAAGGTATTCCAGCCCGAGCAGGTTATTGGCGCCTTTCAGCAGGGCAGCGGCCTCCTCGCCGTAGAGGGCGGCAGCAGCCTCAGCCCGGGCGCGGGGATAGGATTTCCCCTCTGCCAGGAATCGGCTCATTTCCGGGGATTTCTCGGCGGACAGCATCCGGCGGAGGGCTTGGCGCAGCTGTACCGGATCTCCGGCCTCGCTGCCGAAGCTGATGAAATCGGCGCCCAGCTCCCGCAGCAGGAACACACCGGCTTGGCCGAACCGCCGGGCAGAGGATACGGCCCAGGCTGCTGGAAGCTCAGCGACCAGATCAGCCCCCTGCTCCAGCGCGGCCTGGGCGCGGCTCCATTTGGAGGCCATGGCTGGCTCTCCTCGCTGGACAAAGGAACCGCTCATGACGACGGCAATATGGGTGGCCCCGGAAATCCGGGTTTGCTCCAGCTGGTAATGATGCCCCAGATGGAACGGGTTGTATTCGGCAATGATTCCGGCAATCCGCATGGATGCCCTCCTTTCGGCAAGTCATGAATGGGCGGGGAAGTTTTGGGATCTCCGGTTCCAAATCCCACTTTCCCCCTTGAATTTTAAGGAATAATGTTATAATATTAAATAAGAGTGTTCATTGTCAAGATGAACTGCGGCATTGAATTGCTGTAAAAGTAAAATAAAGGGGAAGAACAAATGAAAATTTTGGTCATCAACGCTGGCAGCTCCTCGCTGAAATACCAGCTCATCGACATGGCAAACGAGCATGTCATCGCCAAGGGCAACTGCGAACGGATTGGGGTAGACGGGCTCATCACCCATAAAGCGGGTGATGTTTCGCTGCAATATGAGGTTCCGTTCCCAACCCATAAGGAAGCCTTCATGGAAGTTGTCAAGGCGCTGACCTCGGGCGAAGGGAAAGTGATCGACGATGTGAAGGAAATCACTGCGGTAGGCCATCGGATCCTGCACGGCAGTGAAATTTATAAAGTTTCGACCCTGGTGGATGAAAAGGTTATTTCCACTATTGAGGAGCTTTCGGAACTGGGGCCGCTGCATAACCCGCCTCAGGCTGCTGCTATGCGCGCCTGCCGGAGCGTTTTCGGCGAGGATACGCCGATGGTTGCGGTATTCGACACTTCCTTCCATCAGACCATGCCTCCAAAAGCGTATATGTATGGCCTGCCTTATGAATATTATGAGAAGTACAGTATCCGGAAATACGGTTTCCACGGGACATCCCACCGGTATGTCAGCGGCCATTATCTGGAGATGCGGGGGATCCCGGCAGAGGGCACCAGGATTGTGGTGTGCCATCTGGGGAACGGTTCTTCCATTACGGCGGTCAAAGACGGAAAATGCTATGATACCACGATGGGCTTCACCCCCCTGGATGGTCTTCTGATGGGGACCCGTTCCGGTGCGGTAGATCCCTCGGTGGTTACCTATATTATGAATAAAGAAGGCAAAACCCCGGATGAGATGAGCGACCTGATGAATAAAAAATCCGGCCTGCTGGGGGTTTCCGGGCTTTCCTCTGATGCGCGCGATGTTGTAAGTGCAGCGAAAGAGGGCAACGCGCGGGCACAGCTGACCAACGATATGCTTCGTTATCAGATTAAAAAATACATCGGTTCCTATGCGGCTGCGATGGGCGGATTGGATGCCGTGCTGTTTACCGGGGGGATCGGGGAGAATTCCTGGGAATTACGGGATGAAGTCTGTGCAGAGATGGAATTTTTGGGCTTGAAGCTGGACCCGAATGAGTGTGACCGCAATACCGGGGATGACCATAAGATCTCCGCGGCAGACTCTAAAGTGGAAGTATGGGTCATTCCCACGAATGAAGAGCTGATGATTGCAAAGGATACGGTCGAAATTATCAGCCGGTAATACCTACTATTTCTTGATAAAAAGATTTTAACCTTTTTATTATTTCCGAATTAAAAATTCGGAAATAATAAATTTGATTTGAGCCGTTTT